>NZ_JBIWOA010000013.1:0-296842 GCF_044767525.1 Streptomyces sp. NPDC101234
AAACGCCCGGTTACATTCCGAACCCGGAAGCTAAGCCTCACAGCGCCGATGGTACTGCAGGGGGGACCCTGTGGGAGAGTAGGACGCCGCCGAACAAATATTGGGAAAACCCCCGCATCGAAAGATGCGGGGGTTTTCTGCGTTCAGGGGTTATTGCCTCTTCAGAAGGCCACGTCCGCCGTGTCGGTCGTGCCGGCCTTTCGGCCCGGGGCCTCCTGCCAGCTCCAGTACATGTTGGTGTGCGAGATGACCAGCTCGGGGGCTGGCGCTCCGTACTCCGTGAGGTTCTCCGTCGTGTGGGCGTCCCCGACCAGTGTCGCGTCGTAGCCGCGGGCCACCGCGCCGTGCAGGGTGGAGCGGATACAGGCGTCGGTCTGGGCCCCCGTCACCACCACATGGCCCACACCGCGTTCGGCGAGGACGGACTCTAGCTCGGTGTCCTCGAAGGAGTCTCCGTAGCGCTTGTGGACGAGTGGCTCGGCGGTCTCGCGGATCAGCTCCGGGACCCACTGCCAGGGTGCGGAGTCCGGCTTCAGTTCGTCGCTGGAGTGCTGGATCCAGACCACCGGGACTGCCTCTGAACGGGCTTTGGCGAGCAGGGTGTTGATGTTGGCGATCACCTCGTCGCGGTTGTGGGAGCTGTCCACCACACCGTTCTGCACATCCACGATCAGCAAGGCGGTGTTCGGGCGGTTCTGAAGAGTCGTCATGACGTCCACCGTAGACGGGGGTACTGACAACGGGGCTCGGTGCGAGCGTCGTAAACGAGGTGAGAGGGGTGCTTGGCGAGGGCTACCGTGACCGCATGAGTGCTACGACCAGCGGTGATTACGTCATTCGTGCCATACGGGCCGACGAGTGGGAGGTCGTCAAGCGGCTGCGGCTCGTCGCCCTGCGGGACCCGCTGGCGGGCATCGCGTTCCTGGAGACCTACGAGGACGCCTTGACCCGGCCGGACTCGTTCTATCAGGAGCGGGCCGCCAGGTCGGCGGACGAGCCCAGTGATGCACGGCAGTTCATCGCCGAGGCGACGGACGGGGAGTGGGTCGGGACGGTGACCGTGCTGATCGAGGAGGCCGGGACGACGGACTGGGCCGGGCTCCCGGTCGAGCGGCGGCAGGGGCATGTCGTGGGGGTGTTCGTACGGCCTGAGCACCGCGGGAGCGGGCTGATCAAGGCGTTGTTCGACGCCGGTGTGGCATGGGCGCGGGAACAGTGTGCGGAGCGGGTGCGGTTGCTGGTGCACGAGGAGAATCCGCGGGCCCAGGGCGCGTACCGCAAGGCGGGGTTCGTGCCGAGCGGCGTACTCGTGCCGTTCATCAATGACGAGGCGGAGAACGAGGTGGAGTTCGTGCTGGAGTGGCCGTCCTAGACCGGCAGTTCCCGGTGCGGCCAGCGGGAGCGGGCCTGTTCGCGGGAGCGGAGCAGGGCGAGTGTGGGCAGGCCCTGGTCGGTGCCCGCGGTGAGCAGGTCGGGCAGCTGGGGGAGCGGGGCCACGGCCGCCACGTCGTCCAGGACCAGGGTCAGTGGTGGGTCGAGCCGACCGGAGGATGACCGTTCGGCCATGCGCCGGCCGCGCTCGACCACGCTGGAGACGAGGGCCGTCAGGAGGGGCATCGCGCCGGGGTTGGTCCTGGGGTCCTCGATGGATTCACCGACCACATAAAGCGTGCCCCCTTCGTCCACGAAGGAATCCAGGGCGAGGGCATCGGATCGGTTGGGTGTGCAGGCCTCGCGGATGTTGACCGTGAACAGGGCGGCGAGCGCTCGGGCCGTCAACTCCTGCGCGATGTCCCGGCGTTCGGGGTGGGAGGTGAGGGCGGCTTCGAGTTCGCCGGCCGCGCCGGGGGCCGCCTTCGGGTGGGTGCGGAGGGTGCGTACGGCGTCCTGGACGCCCGTGCCCTGGGCCCAGCGGTGGACATGGCGGATCGTGCGGTTCTCCAGCGCGGCGGCGTGCAGGTAGCTGCGGAGGAGCGTCTCGGCCGTGTCGGTGACCGCCTGGTCGATCTTCGCGGTGGGTTTGACGGGGGCGAGCAGGGCCCGGGCGCGGTGGACCGCCGTCTGCTTGTCCTCGCAGCCGGCGGTGGGTGACCAGTGGAAGCGGGCCGGGGTGTCGCAGAGGTGGTTCGGGTCGTAGAGGAGGACCGGGCCGAGTTTGGCTCTGGCATCCTTGGTCTCCGACCAGAGCGCCGGGTTCGAGGTGACGACGAGGGCGGGGCCGGGCGCGTCGCGGATGGTCTGGACGGCGGTTGTCCGGCGGCTTTCCGCGGGTGCGATGTGGATTCTCGCCCACCCGCCCACCGGTTCCCCGTCAGGGGAGTAGCGGGTGTAGAAGCCGGTGGGGTGGGCGGAGTGCTCGATGGCCGGCCCGGTCGGTTCGCCGTCGGGGGTGGAGGACAGGAGGCCGTCCGGCTGGTTCGGCTGGGTCGGTTCGTTCGGCTGGGTGTGGCCGGTGTCCGGGACGGCCGTGCGGGGCTCCGGTACCCCGGTGGCCGTGGCCGTGCTGCCCTTCCCGGCCGCCCGCCGTCTCCTTCGCCCCGCCCGCCACCGCGCCACCGTCCCCAGCACGAACACGCTGAGGACGACCAGAATCATCAACTGCCCGATGAACAGGCCCCAGAACAGCCCCCACCCCGACAACTGCGCCGCCGGCGTGTCCGG
The DNA here is from genome assembly GCF_044767525.1 of Streptomyces sp. NPDC101234. Taxonomy (NCBI): domain Bacteria; kingdom Bacillati; phylum Actinomycetota; class Actinomycetes; order Kitasatosporales; family Streptomycetaceae; genus Streptomyces; species Streptomyces sp. NPDC101234. Next base: position 2,662 of record NZ_JBIWOA010000013.1, read on the forward strand.
CCAGGCGCCCGCGATGTCGTGCGGTTCGCCGATGAGATGGCGCATCGCCGGCGGGGTGTGGGAGAGGCTGACGGTCGACGGCCAGCTGCCGTGGGCGAACCAGGCCGCCAGTCCCGTCGCCGTCCACACCAGGGCGGTGATGCCGAGCAGGAACCCGAGTATGCCGATGAGCAGGCCGTCGGGAATCCCGCCGCCGCCCTGATGCTCGCGTTCCTGCCGAGGGTCCGGTCTCACGAACGGTCCTCCCTACGCCACCGTCGATTCGGAGTCGCCGAGATGCTGCTCCACGAAGGCCGCCGCCCGCTGTTCCGCCTCCAGCTCGGCGGCGCGCAGGGCGTCGTCGGCGTCGGACACGTCCCTGGACGACTCGGTCATCGCGCGGTCCGTGAAGACGAGGGGGCGTTCCGTCTCGGTGACCAGGTGTTTGACCACCTGGACATTGCCGTTGACGTCCCAGACCGCGATACCCGGGGTGAGGGTGGGGATGATCTCCACGGCCCACCTGGGCAGGCCCAGCACCCGGCCGGTCGCCCTCGCCTCGTCCGCCTTCTGGGCGTAGATCGTCCTGGTCGACGCCATCTTCAGGATCGCCGCCGCCTCCTTCGCGGCCGCGCCGTCCACGACGTCGGACAGATGGTGGACGACCGCCACGAACGACAGACCGAGCCGGCGGCCGAACTTCAGCAGACGCTGGAACAGCTGGGCCACGAAGGGGCTGGCGATGATGTGCCAGGCCTCCTCCACCAGGAAGATGCGCTTCTTGCGGTCCGGGCGGATCCAGGTGTGCTCCAGCCACACGCCGACGATCGCCATCAGGATGGGCATGGCGATGGAGTTGCGGTCGATGTGGGACAGGTCGAAGACGATGAGGGGGGCGTCCAGGTCGATGCCGACCGTCGTCGGGCCGTCGAACATGCCGCGCAGGTCACCGTCGACCAGGCGGTCGATGACCAGGGCCACGTCCAGGCCCCACGCCCGTACGTCGTCTATGGCGACGTTCATCGCCTCGGCCGACTCCGGCTCGGGGTGCCGTAGCTGCTCGACGATGTCCGTCAGAACGGGTTGCCGGTCGAGGATCGTCTCATTGACGTACGAGTGCGCGACCTTGAGGGCGAAGCCGGAGCGTTCGTCGAGGCCGTGGCCCATCGCCACTTCGATGATGGTGCGGAGCAGCGCCAGCTGGCCGGTGGTGGTGATCGCGGGGTCCAGCGGGTTCAGCCGGATCCCGTGGTCCAGGGCCGCCATCGGGTCCAGGCGGATCGGCGTTATCCCCAGCTCTTCCGCGATGAGGTTCCACTCGCCGACGCCGTCCTCGCCCTGCGCGTCCAGGACGACGACCTGGCGGTCGCGGAAGCGGAGCTGGCGCAGGACGTAGGTCTTCTCCAGGGCCGACTTGCCGTTTCCGGACTCGCCGAGGACCAGCCAGTGCGGGGCCGGGAGCTGCTGGCCGTAGAGCTGGAACGGGTCGTAGATGTAGCCCTTGCCGGAGTACACCTCGCGGCCGATGATCACGCCGGAGTCGCCCAGGCCGGGGGCGGCCGTGGGGAGGTAGACCGCCTGGGCCTGGCCGGTGGAGGTGCGGACGGGTGAGCGGGTCGTCTCGACCTTCCCGAAGAGGAAGGACGTGAAGGCTTCGGTGAGGACGGACAGCGGGTCCCTCATCAGCGCATCAGCCTCTACCTTCGGATTCCGGTGGCGAAGGGCAGGGTGTTCACGAAGGCGCGGTGGTGCTCGCGGTCGCACCACTCCAGTTTCAGATACGACTTTCCGGCGGACGCCCTTATCGTGCGCTTGTCGCGGTTGAGGGCCTCGGGGGAGCGGGAGGAGACGGTGATGTAGCCGACCAGGTTGACGCCGGCGGCGCCGCTGGCCAGGTCCTCGCCGCGCTGGTCGAGGCGGTTGTGGGCGGCGATGTCGCGGGGGTCGACGGTCCGGTTCATCTTGGCGGCACGGGAGGCTTCGGCCTCGTCGTTCGTCTTCTCCGTGAGCATGCGCTCGATGGCGACCTCGGTGGGTTCGAGGTCCATCGTCACGGCGACCGTGCGGATGACGTCCGGGGTGTGGACCAGGAGCGGGGCCAGGAAGTTGACGCCCACCGGGGTCATCGGCCACTCCTTCACCCAGGCCGTGGCGTGGCACCAGGGCTCGCGGGTGGCGGACTCGCGGGTCTTCGCCTGGAGGAACGTCGGCTCCATGGCGTCGAGTTCGGCCGGCCAGGCGTTGCGCTGGGTCATCGCCTGGATGTGGTCGATGGGGTGGTCCGGGTCGTACATGGAGTGGATCAGGGAAGCGAGACGGCCCTGGCCGAGCGGCTGCCGTACCCGGATGTCCGCCTCCTGGAGGCGGGAGCAGATGTCGGTGAGCTCGCGGGCCATGACGACCGCGATACCGGCGTCGCGGTCCAGCTTGCGGCCGGACTGCGGGCGGGCCGCGCGGGCCATTGCCTGCGCCTCGGCGGCCAGTTCGCGGGAGTAGTGCATGCAGGCGACGAGGTACGCGCGGTGCTGCTCGCTGCTGGTGGAGACCATGGACTGCAGCTGGTCGTACGACTGCGCCAGCCAGCCCGGGGCCTTCTCGTCGCCGCGCTGGGAGACGTCCTTGGCGTGGGCGTCCGGGTCGGCGGGGAGGGTGCGGGCGAGCATCTGGAGGCGGGTGACGAAGCCGTCGCCGTTCGCCACGTGCTTGAGGAGGGTGCCGAAGCGGTCGACGAGGGCTTCCTGGTCCTCGGAGTCGCGCAGGCCGACGCCGGGTCCCTCGATCTCGATGGCCGCGGTCACCGTCTTGCGGTCGGCGTGCAGGAGCACGGCGATCTCGTCGGGGCCGAAGGGCGCGGCGAGCCAGCTGATCCGGCCGATGCCGGGCGGCGGGCCGATCTCGACCTCACGGCCGTCGATACGGGTGCCCGCCTCGGCGGCGGTGGAGCGGTAGACCGTGCCCACGCGCAGGGTGCGCTTGTAACTGCGGTTGATCTCGAACCACTTGTAGAACGTACGGCGCTTGTACGGCACGTAGACCGCGGCCAGCGCGAGCAGCGGGAAGCCCATCAGCAGCACGATGCGCAGGGAGAGGACGGGGACGAGGAGCCCGCACATCATGCCGAGGAACGCGCCGACGATGATCAGCCCGATCTCGCCGGACTCACGGTTCCTGCCGACGATCGCGTTCGGCCGGGCGCGGCCGATGAGATACGTACGGCGGGGCGTGATCGGATGGGACAGGTGGGACTCGGTCGTCAACGCCCTTCACCTCCCGAGCTGTTGTTGCGGGTGTTGCTGGCGTGCGGGGTGTTCGCCGGGCTGGGGGCCCGGGGTGCGGGTGCGGCGGAGGGGACAGATCCGCCGCCACCACCGTTCTGGGTGCGCGTGCTGTGCGCGGCGACGCCGCCCGAGACGGGGTTGGACGGGCGGGCACCGGAGGCGCCGGAACCGCCGCCCCCGCCGCCGTTGTTGTCGGCGCGGGCGCTGTGTGTCCTGATGCCCTGGGCGACGAGGTTGGCGGGGCTGCTGATGACGGCGGCGGCCTTGCCCTCGGCGCCCTGCATGATGCGGTTGTTGCGGCCGGCCGCGATCTCGTCGCCGAAGCCGGGCACGAAGCGGTAGATCATCGCGCTGGCGAAGATGGCGAGCAGGATGATGGCGAGGCCGGAGACGACGGCGGAGAAGGAGTCCGGGCCGCCGCCGGAGGACAGCGCGCCGGCGAGGCCGAGGACGATCACGATGACCGGTTTCACGAGGATGACGGCGATCATGATGCCGGCCCAGCGCCGCACGTGCCCCCACAGGTTCTTGTCGACGAGGCCGGCGTAGACGACGGTGCCGAGGAGGGCGCCGACGTAGAGCAGGGCGGCCCGGATGACGAGCTCCAGCCAGAGGACTCCGGCGGCGAGGATGCTCACCAGGGAGACGACGATCAGCATGATCGGGCCGCCGCCGATGTCGGTGCCCTTGCTGAGGGCGCCGGAGAAGGTGCCGAAGAACACGTTCGTCTGGTCGCCGGTGGTTTTGGCGAGGACCTCGCTGACGCCGTCCGTAGCCGAGACGACCGTGTAGAGGATCAAGGGGGTGAAGGCTGAGGCCATCACGGTCAGCCACAGGAACCCGATGGCTTCCGAGATGGCGGTGCCGAGGGGGACACCTCGCACCGCACGCTTGGCCACGGCCAGCAGCCACAGCAGCAGGGTCAGGATCGTCGACGCGGCGAAGACGACGGCGTACTGCTGGAGGAACTTCTCGTTGGTGAAGTCGACGTTGGCGGTCTCCTTGACGGCCCCACTGAGCTTGTCGATCGTCCAGGACGCGGCCTTGGCGCAGCCCTGAGCGAGGGAGGAGAGCGGGTCGAGGGTGGAGGTGAGCGGGTCGGTGGTGGTCCCGCCGGAGCTGCCGCTGCCTTTTTCGCAGTACTGCTTGGCGGGGCCGATGAGCAGGCTGCAGGAGTCGCTGCTGGGCGATGCACTGGGAGAAGGCGAGGACGAGGGGGCGGCGGACGGCGTCGGAGCCGCCACGGCGTGGGTGGCCAGCAGTACGACGGCTGTCTGCACGGCGGTCACCATGCCGGTGACCTTGAGTAGGCGGCGCGGGCTACCGGGCATAAGTGAACCCTCCGTACTGCTCGACGGCCTTGCTGATCTCGTCGGAGGTGGCGGCCTGGTCGTCACCGGGAACCGGCGCCGGTCCGTCCTTCTGCGTGTCCGCGCTGATCTTCCAGTCGCCGTCGGCCCACTGCAGGTCGAAGGTCCAGGTCTTCCAGGTGGTGGTGACGGGGTTGGTCGAGGACGTGCCGGACATACCGATGAGCCCCACGTACCAGACGGAGACCTTGGCGGTGCTGTCGCCGTACTGATCGGCCGTGGTGCCCGCCGGGACGGTGCGGGACACGAAGGTGCCGCCCTTCGGGGCGTTGCCGTTGGCGTCGAGACCCAGCTTGCTGAGGAAGGCTGCCGAGTAGGCCGCGTCCATGGCGTTCTGGAGCTTGTCGGCCGCGGCCGACGTGTAGAGGCCGTCGACGATTCTGTGCCGGCTGTCCTTGTTGAACATCCCTGTCGAGCCCAGCGTCACCGCGTAGTTCGCCGCCGCGCTCTGCGCCCCCTGGGTACTGTGTGCGAAGCCCGTGGGGATTCCTGCGCTCTTTGTCTCCACCGGCTTCGTTCCGGTTGCCGCTGTTGACGAAGTCTTCGGCTGGCTGCCGTTGGCGCTGCCGCCGTTGGCCGTCGTGGACGACGTCGACGAGTCGTTGCCGTCGCCTCTGTTCGCGAACGCGATCGCCGCGATGAGGAGGACGACCACGCCGACGACCGTGACCAGGCTCCGGGACGAGGAGCGGCCGCCGCGGCGGGACGCACCGCCGTACGGATCGTCGGGCAGGCGCGTGCGGGTGTGGCCCGTCTCCGGGTAACCGGGCTCGTCTCCGAGGCTCATGCCGCGTACTCCCCCTCCACGTCGTACCGGAACGCGTAGGAGTACGACGGTAGCCGTGCTGGTTCCCGCGCGGGCGCGGTGTTATGACTCGACATCAGGGAAACGCAACCTCGGAGCGGGGAGGGAAGAGGTCCAGGCGGCTAGACGGCCATGCCGTACACGATGGTGAACAGGGTGCCGAGTGAGCCGATGATGAAGACTCCGGTCAGTCCGGCGATGATGAGGCCCTTGCCCTGTTCGGCGCTGAAGGTGTCGCGGAGGGCCGTGGCGCCGATGCGCTGTTTGGCGGCACCCCATACGGCGATACCGAGGCAGATCAGGATGGCTACGGCCATGACCACCTGGATCATCGTCTTCGCCTCGTTGCCCAGGCTGCCGAAAGGCCCCCAGTCCGGAGCGATTCCGCCGATGATGGTGTTGATGTCTCCCTTGTCGGCCGCATAGAACACGTAAGTCACCGCCCCTGGTGGGTAGTTCTGTCCGCCTCTGCCGGGTGCAGAGGTCACGCATCATTGTCCCCGACAACGCTGCCGGAGTATGTCGACTTGACGTCATTGATTGGCGGGTTTCGTACGAAAGGCTCGTACGGTCACTCTGTGTATCACGGCAGGTCACGCCGGGCAATGAGGCCGGAGCGGAACCTGTCGTGTGGTTCCGTCGTTGACCCCTTCTATGACCTGGGCCGTTTCTGACGGTCGGTCGGGGGACCGGTGGGATGAGCGGTCGTGCCGATGTTCTGCAGGTGACGGAAGTTCTCCCGAGGGAAGAGTATCCCGGTACGGTGAAACGGCCGCAGCCGCTCACCGCGGCCCGCTCGGTGGCGGGGGGTCAGCCCGCCACAGCACGTTCGCCGCGTCGGCCTTTCGGTGTCCCGGCCGGCGACGCTCGCGGACTCAGCGGTTGACGGACTGGATCTCCTGTACGACAACGTTCTGCGGGGCCCCGAACGTGCCGTCCGGAAGCGACTGGTCGTCGGCCACGCCGGTGCCGGTCCAGGTGATCTTCCAGGTGACCGTGGCCTCCAGCTGGAACGAGCCGCTGCCGGAGGACCGCAGGTACTTCACTCCGCAGGGCGGAGTCTCGTCCGACTTGCCCTTCGCGTACGGTTCGCCGATCTGGTCGCCGTCGAGCCCGCACACGCCGGAGGCCGGGTACGTCACGGCATCCGAGGTTCCCGGGTCGATCTTCACGGAGACCGGCGTCGCTGTCGTCGTCGCGTAGATGCCCAGCATGGGCACCCGCGCCGTCACCGACACCGGCTTGAACTCCGTGGCGTCCAGCCATGCCCACGTCGGCAGGTTCACCTTCGTCGTACCCGCCGGGGCGAGCGTCACTTCTGTGCCCGGTACGCGGACCTGGGCATAGGCGAGTTGGGCGAGCTTCTCGGGCGTGACGGACTGGGGTTTGTCGGCCGGTGGCGGGTCGCCCTTGTCGACCCAGAACTCGTGCTCCTCGTTGCAGTCATCGGCCGCCGGGTCCGACTCCCGCCCCGGCGTGACGAACGAACTCCACCAATAGCCCTTGCCGGTCTTGTCCTTGTTGAAGTCCGTGTAGGGGTGGCCGTTCTTGTAGTAGTTCTGGGAGGACAGGATCCATTCAGCGCTGGGAGCAGTGCTTCCCCAGGCCTCCTCCATGTCCTTTTCCAGATCGTTCGGCGTCTGGAACGGCGCGTAGTAGCAGGCAGGAGGGGTCCAGGTCGTGGTCGACGTGACGGGACCGGCGGACGCGCCCTTGCCGTTCTTCGAGGTGTCGTAGACGACGCCGGCCTCGGCGGAGATTGTCTGGCCGTCGGTTCCGGCGGAGGTGGTGGGTTTTGGGTCGCCCCCGCCGCCGATCGACCCCAGACCACCGCCCGGTGTGGACGCGGCCATGGCAATGGGCGCTGACGAGAGGAGGACGACTCCTGCCGCCATGGCAACCGCCGCGCGTCTCACGGCTGGCATGCTGCGGCTCCACGCGTCGACGAGATCTTGACGAGCTGCCAGACACCGTCCTTGTTCAGAGTGAGCCCTGCGACATAGGCAACGTAGTTGTCCTTGGAAGCCACACTGCCTCCCTTGATCTCACCCGTCTTGATCACCTTGCTGAACCCCTTGGTCTCATCGCTGCAGTAGCCAATCGCCGCGGAGGTCTTGGATTTGACCTTTACGTTCCGGTCGAAATAGCGGAAGGTTCCGGTTGTGGTCCGACCGGCGTCCACGAACGCTTTGACCCACTGGTACGCGGCAACGGCACCTTCGCCTTCGGTGTAGAACTCAAGGGCCGGAAGCTTCGGATTCCCAGCAGCGATGGCGGCGTCCAGGGCGTTGATGAACGCGGCGTTGTCGCGCAGCACCGCGTCCTTCACCGGGTCGCCGGTCTCCTCAGGCGTAAAGGTGTTCTTCACATCCGACGGCAGCGTGATCTTCGGTCGTCCGGCCGAGCCCGGCGCGCTGGAACTCGTGCTCGGCGATGCTGTGGACCCCTTGCCCGCATCGGCGCCCTTGATCTTGGCGTTGTCGGTGGATCCGTCACCGCCGCCTCCGCAGGCGGACAGCAGCAGCGCTGCGGACAAGGTGAGCGCGGCTGCCGTGAGCCGGGCGGGGCGGTTCACTCTGGACTCCCGTTGAGGTGGAGGACAACTCAAGTGCATGGCAACGCTATCCGCGGGGCCAGGGGCGACACCAGTTTCGATTACGTCAAGAACGGCTCTGCAAAGAGGCGAACCCTGACAGAAGGCGGCACGGGCGCAGTGTTTGGCGGTCACGGTTCTGTACCGCAACGCAGACTGTGAACAGCGAAGGGGCTCCGGCGCATCGGCGCCGGAGCCCCTTCCCCCTGTCGGGTGATCAGTTGGCGAAGGCCGCGGTGCCTTCCGGTGTGCCCCAGCCGGTCGGACCGTCGTAGCCGGTCTCGGCGGTGCAGAAGTACGCGGTGGAGCAGGAGCCGTTGTAGCCGCTCGTCACGTCGTTGAGGGACGAGGTGCCCGCGTAGTCGTAGGGGTACTGCGCCGGGTAGGTGCCGCTCGCCGGGGTGCCCGCGAGGGCGTAGACGCCGGCGATGATCGGGGCGGAGACGCTGGTGCCGCCGAAGGTGTACCAGCCGGCGGTGACGCCGTAGGAGTCGTAGACGGAGACGCCGGTGGCCGGGTCGGCGACCGCGGAGACGTCGGACTCCATGCGCTTGGTGCAGCCCGTGTCGGTCTGCCAGCTCGGCTTGGCGTCGTAGGAGGAGCAGCCGGAGCCGGTGCCCTCGGAGCTGGAGGTGCGCCAGACGGACTCGGTCCAGCCGCGGGTGCTGGTGGCGGTGGAGAGCTTGGTGCCGCCGACGGCGGTCACGTACTGCGAGGTCGCCGGGTACTCGGCGCCGTAGCCGCTGTCACCGGCGGAGACGGTGATGGCCACGCCCGCGTGCTTGTAGTACGAGGTGTCGTACGACGTCTGGGAGGAGGACTCGGAGCCGCCGTAGCTGTTGGAGACGAACTTGGCGCCGAGGGCGACGGCCTCGTTCTCGGCGGTGCCGAGGTTGGCGTAGCTGGCGCTGGTGGCCTCGACGAGGGTGATGTTGCACAGCGGGCAGATCGCGGAGGCCATGTCGAGGTCGAGGGAGATCTCCTCGGACCAGCCGGCGTCGGAGGAGGGCAGCGAGGTGGTGGAGCCGGTCTGGCTGACCTTCTTGAAGCAGCCGTTGGCCGTGGTGCAGGCGGACAGGCCGTAGTACGAGCGGTAGGTCGCGAGGTCGGACTCGGCGTTCGGGTCGTTGTACGCGTCGACGATCGCGATCGTCTCGCCGGAGCCGTTGGAGGCGGCGGCGGAGGTCAGGCCGTAGGCGGACCGCAGGTTGGTCGGGCTGTAGCCGGACGGGGTGGAGGCGTCGGCGGCCTTGGGGGTGATGCCCGTCTTCGCGGCCTGCTGCTTCTGGAAGGCGGTGAGGCCTCCGGTGACGCGGTAGGACTTGCAGGTGAGGTCGCCCGTGTGCTTGGGGGTGGCACAGGGGGTGGCGACGTAGGTCACCTTGCCGGATGCGGTGGTGGCCGCGTCGGCCTGGACGGCGGTTCCGAAGCCGGCGAACACCAGCGCGGCGGTGGTGGCCACGGCGGCGCCCAGACGGCGCCAACCGCTGTGCCTGGACGATCTGTTGGGGGGAGTGGAACGCATGCGTGCAGCCTCCTGATGTTCCTGAATGGGGTGGAACAGTTCGAACAGGGGCGGTGCGGGTGCGATCTCTTGCGCTGTCGGTTGTCGCCCGGGGCATTGTCGCCTGGTGCGTTGCCGCCGGTCCGGGTTCCCCGGCGGCGTGGCGGCGACCCGCGAAGAGAATCCTTTGTTGAGTACGCGACAACAAGAGGTCCAGGGAATCCTGACTTCCGCATTGCCGAACGCGGCGTTCACGTGACCTGGCGATGGCCGCCCGTTGGCCGGCAGGTGACGGGTGCTTGACTCAACTCACAGGTAATTCAAGGGAGTTGCCAAGACATGAAAAACGGGCCACGGCCGGCTGCCGTGGCCCGTTCCTCTTTCCCTGCCGCCGAGGGGACCCCACGTCCCCCTCACGGTGGCGGCTCCCCGTGACCCGACGGGGAGGTCAATCTCCGAGGGACGGTCAGCCGGTGAAGGCGCTGGTTCCCTCGGGGGTGCCCCAGCCGGTCGGGCCGTCGTAGCCGGTCTCGGCGGTGCAGAAGTACGCGGTGGAGCAGGAGCCGTTGTTGCCGCTCGTCACGTCGTTGAGGGCCGAGGTGCCGGCCGCCGCGTACGGGTACTCGGCCGGGTAGTCGCTGCTGCCCGGGGTGCCGGCCAGGGCGTAGACCGAGGCGATCAGCGGCGAGGAGGCGCTGGTGCCGCCGTAGGTGTTCCAGCCGGTGCCGTCGGAACCGTAGGAGTCGTAGACGGAGACACCGGTGGCCGGGTCGGCGACCGCGGAGACGTCCGAGATCATGCGCTTCGAGCAGCCCGTGTCGGTCTGCCAGCTGGGCTTGGCGTCGTAGGAGGAGCAGCCGGAGCCGGTGCCCTCGGTGCTCGACGTCTTCCACACCGACTCCGTCCAGCCGCGGCTGTTGGAGGAGGCGGACAGCTTGGTGCCGCCGACGGCGGTCACGTACCGGGAGGCGGCCGGGTACTCGGCGCCGTAGGCCTCGTCACCGGCGCTGGCCGTGATGGCCACGCCCGCGTGCTTGTAGTACGAGGAGTCGTACGTGGTGTCGGAGGAGGACTCCGAGCCGCCGTAGCTGTTGGAGACGAACTTGGCGCCCAGCTTGACGGCCTCGTTCACCGCGGTGCCCAGGTTGGCGTCGGAGGCCGACTTCGCCTCGACCAGCAGGATGTTGCAGTTCGGGCAGGTCGCGCTGACCATGTCGAGGTCGAGGGACTCCTCACCGGCCCAGCCGCTGTCGGCGGACGGGAGCGAGGTGGTGGAGCCGGTCTGCGAGACCTTGGTGAAGCAGCCGTTGTCGGTGGTGCAGTCCGACAGCCCGTAGTACGACCGGTAGGTCGCGAGGTCCGCCTCGGCGTTCGGGTCGTCGTACGCGTCGACGATGGCGACGGTCTCGCCCGAGCCGTTGGAGGAGGCGGCGTCCGTCAGGCCGTAGGCCGACTGGATGTCCGAGGGGCCGTATCCGGTGGGGGAGTCGGATGCGGCGTTCGGCTTGATGGTCTTCGCCGCCACGCCCTTGAGCGCGGCCTGCTTCTCCATGAAGGCGGTGGTGCCACCGGTGACCCGCAGCGCGTTGCACGCGGCGAAGCCCTTCTTCGGGGTGGCGCCGCAGCCGGCCTTCTCGTACTGGACGTGGGCCTTGGCGACCTGGGTGGCGATGGCCTTGGTGCTGACCTTGTGGGTCGCGGTGGCCGCGCTCGCGTGGGCGGCGGTGCCCAGGCCGGCGACGGCGAGCGCCGCGGTGGCCGCGAAGGCGGTCCCGATCTGGCGCCATCTACCGCGTATGTGGGGGGTGTTGGGGGTGGTCGTACGCAACGTACAGCCTCCTGGAAGAGGGGACAGAGGCCTGCGGGTGGGGGGCCACCGGTGTGGTTGCCGGTGGGGGCGGCGGCCCGCGACGACCATCGCCTTGTTGGGTACGCGACAACAAGGTGGGTTTCGGAATCCTGACTTCCGCGTTACTGAAGCGCGGCAAGGGCTTACTGATCATTGGGGGCTGGATGGCCGGAAGTTGGGGTTCGATTGACCTGAGGGGCCGACGGCCGCACCTGCAATACGCGTTGATCGGGGCGTACCGAGGCGTTGCGTGGGCCGAACTCGGCTGGTTTCAGCGGGGCTTGAGGCCGTGCAGCAGAAGGTGGACGTAGCCGTCCAGGCCGGACAGGGCCTCGTCCGCGGAGAGCGCGCAGGCGGCGATCAGGGTGGCGAGGCCGTGGATACCGGCCGCGGCGGCGAGGGTGAGGTGCTCCGGGTCGCCCTCGACGATCTCGCCGCGCCGCTGCGCCTCGGCGGTCAGCCGGACGAACGAGCCCATGGACAGGTCGACGGCTTCGGCCAGCTGTGCGTCGATGTCCGGGTCGTGCTTGCGCGCGAACATCAGCTCCAGCAGCTCGGGGTTCTCGATGGCGAAGGTGAGATAGGCCCGGGCGAGCGAGGTGAGGCGCGGTTCGAGGGGGGCGTCGGGCAGGTCCGCGGCGGCCAGGGCCCGGTTCAGGCGGTCGTAGCCGCTGAGTGCGAGCGCGTCCAGCAGGGCCTGCTTGTCCTTGAAGTGCCGGCCGGGGGCGGCGTGGCTGACGCCGATGTCGCGGGCCAGTTCCCGCAGGGACAGGGCGGCGGAGCCCTTCTCCCGCAGGGTGCGCTCGGCGCTGGCGAGCAGGGCGGCGCGCAGGTCTCCGTGGTGGTAGGGGCGGCTTTGCGACATGGGGGGCATCGTATCCCGATGTAGCCGTTGCCAGCTTTGTAGGCACTGTCAGCTTTGTTGTCATCGTCATCTTTGTTGTCGTTGACATCATTGTTGTCGACGCCTACATTGGCGGCCATGGCTGAGAAGAACGACAAATGGAACGTGACCGAACTCCCCGACCTCTCCGGCCGTACGGCCGTGGTCACCGGGGCCAACAGCGGCCTGGGCCTGGCGGCCACGGACGCGCTGGCGCGGGCGGGCGCCCATGTGGTGCTCGCGGTACGGGACCCGGAGCGCGGCCGCGCCGCCGCCGCGAAGGTGCCCGGTAGCACGGAGGTCCGCCGCCTGGACCTGGCGGACCTGTCCTCGGTACGGGAGTTCGCCCGCGGCTGGGACCGCCCGCTGGACCTGCTGATCAACAACGCGGGCGTGATGATGCTGCCGGAGCAGCGCACCGCCGACGGCTTCGAGATGCAGTTCGGCACCAACCACCTGGGCCACTTCGCGCTGACGAACCTGCTGCTGCCGTATGTCACCGACCGCGTGGTCACCGTCTCCTCCGGTCTGCACCGCGGCGGCGACGGCGTGATCCACTTCGACAACCTCAATCTGCGCGGCACCTACAACCCCACCCGCGCCTACGCCCAGTCCAAGCTGGCGAACCTGCTCTTCACACTGGAGCTCCAGCGCCGCCTCACGGAGGCCGGCTCACCCGTCCGCGCTCTGGCGGCCCACCCCGGCTACGCGGCGACCAACCTGCAGAGCCACCACGCGAACCCGCTCGCCCGCCTGGGCATGGCCCTCGGCAACCGGCTCCTCGCCCAGGACGACCGCGCGGGCACCCTGCCCACGCTGTACGCGGCGACCCAGGATCTGCCGGGCGCGAGCTATGTCGGCCCCGACGGCTTGGGGGAGATGCGGGGCGGGCCGACGCTGGTCGGCCGCAGCCGGGCGGCGAGCGACCCGGCGGCCGCGCGTCGGCTGTGGACGCTGTCGGAGGAGATGACGGGGGTGGCGTGGGCGCTCGGGGTCGAAGCCGTGTGAACGCCGGGGCGTGAGCGCGACCGGCGGAGACGTCTGCACGTCAGGAGCCATGTGACCGCCCAGTTGCTGGACGTCCGGCGGGCCCGCCGCCGGGCCCGGATACGGTGACCCGACACGACGGACACGACGGCCTTCCGGGAGGTTGCCGCATGAGCGCCTGCGCCGTGGACTTCGCCCTCAGCGGGCGTACGGCCCTGGTGACCGGGTCCGTGCGGGGGCTGGGCCTGGAGATGGCACGGGGCCTGGCGGCAGCCGGTGCGAGGGTGATCCTCAACGGCCGGGACACGGAGGCGCTGGCGGCGGTGGCCGGGCGGTTGCGTGAGGGCGACGGGCTGGACGTGGTCGGCGCGGCCTTCGACGTCACGGACCGCGAGGCCGCCGAGGAGACGGTGACCGCCCTCGGCGCGATCGACATCCTCGTCAACAACGTGGGCCACCGCGACCGCAGAGGCGTCGACGAGATGACCCCTGACGAGCTGTCCGCGATGCTCGACACCCACCTGACCTCGGCATACGCGCTGAGCCAGACGGTCGCCCGCGGCCTGGCCGCCCGCTGCACCCCGGGCCGGATCATCAACGTCTCGTCGGTGGTCGGCCAGTTGGGCCGCACCGGGGACGTCGCCTACGCCACGGCGAAGGCGGGCCTCGACGGTCTGACCCGGGCGCTGGCAGCGGACCTGGGCCCCAGCGGTACGACGGTGAACTCGGTGGCCCCTGGCACGTTCGCGACGGAGGTCAACGCTGAGCTGTCGGAGGACCCGGAGTGGGGGCGGTGGCTACGGACCCGGACGGCACTGGGCCGGTGGGGTCGCCCGGCGGAGATCGCGGGGATCGTCGTCTTCCTGGCGAGCGACGCGGCGTCCTTCATCACGGGGCAGACGATCGCGGTGGACGGCGGAATGACGACGACGTTCTGAGCATGCATGGCCGACGTTCCGGGCGGGCGATGCAGGGGGACAGAGCGGGAGATCAACCGTTCGTCAGTTCCGCCGCGCTGCGTTCCACACAGAATTCGTTGCCCTCGGGGTCGTACAGCGTCACCCACCCGGTTCCGTCGGGCCGTCGGTGGTCTTCCTGAAGCGTGGCACCGAGCGAGAGCAGCCGTTCGACCTCCTCGTCCCGGGTGCGGTCCTGGGGCTGAAGATCCAGGTGTACGCGGTTCTTCACGGCCTTGCGGTCATCGACCCTGACGAACAGCAAGGTGGCAGCAGCCGTCGTGACCAAGGCCTGCGGGTCCCCGGGAAAGTCGTCATCGGCCAGCGAGCCGTCCAGGGCCTGGGCCCAGAAGCCCCCAAGGGCGTACGGGTCCGCAGCATCGATGGTGACATGACGTATCAGAGAACTCATGCCCCAAGCCGATCATGAATGCTTTCCACCGTCCGGAGGCGGCCGGCCTCGACGCCGACCGCCTCACGAGTCTCCAGGCATGATCGAAGGGACGCGCCCTGGTCGATTCTGTACGTGGTGCGGTCGTAGTCCTGTGAAATCAGTGCGAGACGGTGTGCCGTCCACAGTTCGGTGTCGTTGCTGAGGCTGGTCCGTCCCGCACGACGGACCAGCTTCGCGGTCTCGTATCCGAGGTGCAGCACGGCATCTCCCGGTACCTGTTCGAGCAGCCGGGATGTAAGCAGCACGACGTCGTCGTCCTGTTCCTCCGGGAAGACGTTCTTCTTGTGTCTGAAGATCACGATCGTCGATGCGGCGATGCCCGGACTCTTGACGAGTGGATCGTCGGGATCCGGTTCCTCGTCCTCCTCGATGACCCGAAGCCAGGTGCCGTGCAGGGTGACGATGCCCTCGCCGAGCAGCTCCGCCGGGGGAACGGCGGATCCCAGCAGATGTGTATCGAACGCCACGGCGGCGAGTCTCTCGGCCACGACCGAAGTCGGCGTCGATGTCGCGATGCCCAGGGTGTAGGAGAAGGCCATGGGGATCACTTGGCCTTATGCGTGAAGTGGTCGAACTCGCCTGCCTGCACGCCGAGTACGAAGGCGTTCCATTTGCGGCGGTCGGTGGTGACGACGGTGTCCGCGGAGCGGAGCCGGACAGGGGTGTTCGTTTCGCTGTCTTCGGGGACCGGCTGCTGCTTGAGGGCGGTCAGAAGGGTGGCGAACGCGGCGGGGGTGGTGGTGAGTACGGCACCGGTCGGGTCGGCGGATTCGGTGAGGTGGATGGCGGTGGGGGTGGCGGATATGTGGATGCAGGAATCGCCTTCACCGCAGTACGACGACTTCTGCCAGGTGGGCTGGCGCATCTGGGGCTCCCTCAGAGGTCTCGGGCGATGGCGTGGATGACGTCCCGCGTCTTCTCGGGGGCGAGCGTCCTGGCTTCCATTCGCTCCAGGAGGACGCGGTACTTGTGCAGCTGGGCCTCGGCATCGAGGAAGACGGGACCGTGTGACTGGTCCAGGTGCACCGTGTCGAGTTGAGGAACGGGACCACGCGAGTAGTAGATCGACTGCCCGGATCCCGGAAAGGCTCCGGCGTCGAAAGGAAGCGCCCTGATCGTGATGTGGTCTCGCTCGCTCATGTCCAGCAGATGCCGCAACTGGGCTCGTGCGATGGCGGGCCCGCCGAACTGCATGCGAAGGGCGGCCTCGTGGATGAAGACGACGTATGGCGTGGGCTGGTCCTGGTAGAGCACGGTCTGGCGTTTGATTCGGAACGAGATCCGGTGCTCGACGGCGGGTGGGGCGAGGTCGGGCACGACTTGGCGGAACGTCTCCCGGGCGTGGTCGACGGTTTGGAGCAGGCCCGGGATGTGCACGGTGATCGCAGTGTGGAGATGCGTTGCATGATGCTCGACCTCGGCCAGATCGAGCAGCGCGCTGGACATGATCTCGCGGTACTCCTCCCACCAGCCGCGCTTCCGCTCGCCGGTCATCCCGGCGAGCGCTTCGATGAGGGCGTTGTCGTCGCAGTCGTACTGGCAGGCGAGTGTGCGCACCCGTTCGGGGCTGACCCCGGCACGGCCGGCTTCGATGTTGCTGATCAGCGTCTGCTTGGACCCCAGTAGTTGACCGGCCTCGGTGGCTGTCAGCCCTGCGCGCTCCCGGAGTTTGCGCAGCTCGGTACCCAGTCGGAGTTGACGACCCGTTGGTTTCGTCCTCACGGGCTTGTCCTCCTCGCCGATCCGGCTGTCACTCACACGGATGGATGTGAAATGGATTCGCAGCAATCCGTGTAATGCATTACTCGATGGCCGCTACCTTACAACTGGGCCCCCTCCCAGAAGCGCACCGTCCGACGGGTCGGCAAGCCACTGGGGCGCTGACCAACTCCTCTCGGTGATCGGAGACTTCCATGCCCACCGTAGCCCCGCCCTGGTCCTACACCCTCCAGCTCCCGCACGATGCACGCGCACCGGGGATCGCCCGGGCCACCCTCCGTTCCGTACTGGCCGCGCACGACCTCACCGGCCTCACTCCGACCGCCGAACTCGTCGCCGCCGAGCTGCTCGCCAACGCCCACCTCCACACCGCCGGCCCCTATGCCCTCCGTCTCCTCGGCAGCGAGCCGGGGCGGTTGCGGGTTGCCGTATGGGACACGGATCCGCGGGTGCCGCCCGGCTTCGCCGCAGGGGGCGCCGCCCCTGTCGGCAGCGACGCCGAGAGTGGGCGTGGCCTGCACCTCGTGCAGGCCTGTGCCGCTGCGTGGGGCGTTTCGGTGCTGCGGGAGCTGGGCGCGTCGAAGGGCGGGAAGCTGCTGTGGGCCGAGTGTCAGACGGGTGACCTAGCGTAGTCATACGAGGTGTCCTCGATCGCCCTCCCCGACGACCGGGACGACTATGTGACGCCGGATCTGATCGTGCTCCCCACGGACTGGGAGGACGACGACTGGCTCGCCGCTCCCGAGGACGCCGCGCTCGCCGTCGAGGTCATCTCGCAGTCCGAGAAGTCACGAGAGATCCGCGACAAGGCCGACTGGTACGCGGTCGCCCGGGTTCCCGTTCTCCTCGTCGTCGATCCACGGAACGGGACCTGGGCGCTGCACACCCGTCCCGACAACGGCTCCTACCGGGACGTACTGCCCGGGAAGTACGGCGAGACCGTGCCCCTGCCCGAGCCGTTGGGGATCGATGTCGCCACCGATCGCCTCCCTGTCTACGACGAGAGCCGTCGGCCGCAAGGGCGGTTCACAGAAAAAACTCAGTGAAGTCGGGAACCGTTTCTCACCTTCGTGGGACACAGTGGGGGCTGATGAAGCGCACCTCACGCATCTACGTCACCTCGCGCCGCGTCGCGCTCTGTGCTGTGGTCGTCCTGGCCGCCACCTCGGCCTCCGTCGCGGCCGCCGATGAAGCGGCGGGGCCGTTCGGGGTGACCGCGGTGGTCGGGGACACCGCCGACAGCGCCCGAGTCGGGGCGCTGTTCAGCGCCGACAAGGCCGGCAGCCTGTCAGGCAACCACTACTGCACCGCCTCCGTCGTGCACAGCCCGAAGCGGGACCTGATCATCACCGCCGCGCACTGCATCGACGGCGATGACGGCGACGGCACCGGACTGGTGTTCGTGCCCGGGTACCGGGACGGCGCGGCGCCGTACGGGGTGTGGAAGGTGGGGAAGCGTTACCTGCCCGACGGGTGGGCCCATGGGCAGAGCGAGAACAGCGATGTCGCCTTCGCCGTCGTCGACACCCGCAACGGCAAGCGGGTCGAGAGCGTGACCGGAGCCAACCGGTTCGTCAGCGGTGCCGCCACCGGGTCCACCGCCGTGACCGTCACCGGATACCCGGACTCCCGTGAGGTGCCCATCAACTGCACCAACAAGCCCGTCGCCCGCGGCTCCACCCAACAGCGCATCGACTGCCCCGAGTTCACCGGCGGCACCAGCGGCAGCCCCTGGGTCAACGGGGACCACGAGGTGGTGGGGGTGCTGGGCGGGCACGAGCAGGGCGGGGCGACTCCCGACACGTCGTACAGCGTCGTACTCGGGCACGAGGCCGCGGAACTGTACAAGGACGCCACGGGACACTGAGCCGGCGGGCCGAAACCGCGTCATGTCCGCCGTCCTGCTGTGAAATAGCGCCACTCTCGGCCGAAATGGCGTTGAACAGCCCTGACATGGGGGAGGGTTGGGGCGTGCGGAAAGTATGGGTGGTCGGCGGCGCGGCGGTCGGGCTCGGGATGGGCTTCGTCATGCTCCTCGTCGTCGGTGTGTACGTCGTCGCCGGGAACCTCGTCAACGGGTTCGGCGGCGTCGGCAAGACCCTGGCCAAGGGAGCCGTACCGGCCGCCTACTCCACGCTCGTGCAGAAGTGGGGCAACCTGTGCTCCGCCATCAACCCCGCCCTGCTCGCCGCCCAGCTGTACCAGGAGAGCGGGTTCAACCCGCGGGCGCAGAGCGCGGCGGCCGCGCAGGGGATAGCTCAGTTCATCCCGGGGACCTGGGCCACCCACGGCATCGACGGGAACGGCGACGGGGTCCGTGACGTCTGGGACCCGAATGACGCGATTCCGTCGGCCGCCTCCTACGACTGCGAGCTCGCCTCGTACGTCAAGGACGTCCCCGGCAACGTCTCCGACAACATGCTCGCCGCCTACAACGCGGGCGCGTACGCGGTCATCAAGTACAAGGGTGTGCCGCCGTACAAGGAGACCCAGAACTACGTCAAGACGATCACCACCCTTGAGGACAGCTTCGCCGCGCCGGTCAGCCGGCTCTCCCCGACCAAGCAGGCCGCCGGTGCCATCACCTTCGCCCAGAACAAGCTCGGTACCCCGTATCTCTGGGGCGGCGAGGGCACAGCTCAGGATGGGGGACGGTTCGACTGCTCGGGGCTGACGGGGGCGGCCTACGCGAGCGTCGGGATCACGTTGCCGCGGGTCGCCAACGACCAGTACAACGCCGGACCGCATCCCTCGCGGAACGAACTGCTCCCGGGCGACCTCGTCTTCTTCTCCACCGACCTCACCAACTCCCGTGCCATCCACCACGTCGGGATCTACGTCGGCGGCGGGTACATGATCGACGCGCCGCACACCGGGGCCGTCATCCGCTTCGACCCCATCGATTCCGCCGACTACTTCGGCGCCACCCGTGTCACCGAGGATGGCGCGAAAGCGCTCCCCACGTCGGTGTGAACGGAGCGTATAACCCACCCCCTGAGCTGGGGCTTTGTGTCTCTCTTCGATAACGTCTGCGTGATCATTCGGTGGAACCTGGAACGTAGTGACGGAGGTCGTGCGTTCCTGTTGACGTAGCCGACCACGGGGGTGGCAGCGAGCGACGCACACGAGGTGCGTCCCGGAACGACGACGAAGGGGCCGCAGCACGATGGCTGTACTCGCCGAATCCGGATCCAATCCCGACGTCGAGCTGCTCTACGACATCAACGGCCTGGCCAAGGACGCTCCGCACTGGTTCGACCGGTGCATGGAGTTCGTCGGGGAGTACGGGCTGCTGGTCGCGATGGTGCTGTTGGTGGTCTGGTGCTGGTGGTCCGTGCGGCGCCGGGGCGACGAGGACGCGCCGGCCACGATCGCCGCGCTCGTGTGGGCGCCGCTCGCCGCCGCGATCGCAGTCCTGGTGAACGTCCCCATCCGCGGCTTCGTCGAACGCCCCCGGCCCTTCCTCACCCACCAGGGACTCGACGTCCTGATCTCCGGCAAGACCGACTACTCCTTCGTGAGCGACCACGCGACGATCACCATGGCCCTCGGGGTCGGGTTGTTCGTCGCGAACCGCCGCTTCGGGGCGGCGGGCATCGGCCTGGCGCTGCTTGAGGGCTTCTGCCGCGTCTACATGGGCGTGCACTACCCGACGGACGTGATCGGCGGCTTCGCCCTCGGCACGGCCGTCGTACTCCTCCTCTCCCCGCTGGCCACGGCCCTGCTGACCCCGGTGATGAAGGCGGTCGAGGGTTCGCCGAGGGCGGGGTGGATCGTACGGAGGCGGTCGGCGTCGGTGGGTCTGGTCCCGGGAAGCCGTACGACGCTGGAAGCGGAGGAGCGTGACCTCGCGGCGTAGCGGTTGTGGAGCGCCCCGTCAGGGGCGCTGGGGTACCCCCAGCCGAAGGCTGGGGGAGGAACTGCGCGACCAGCCCCCACCGCCCCGCAGCCGAACTACGACCCCCTACGCTCCCTACAACCCCTGCGGGGAAGAGAAGAAGCGGTTCGGGTCGTACTGCTTCTTCACCTTGTCCAGTTTCGTCACCGCGTCCCCGTAGTACGCCTTCTTCCAGCCGGTCAGCGTCGGGTCCGTGTAGTTCTGGTAGGCCGCGCCGGAGGCGTACGGCTTCATCGCGGTGTGCGCCCCGTTCAGCCAGGCCTGGCCCGTGCTGCCGGAGGCCCCCGCCCCCCACGACACTATGTACTGCGCCAGCATCCGCGACCGCCGGTGCACGAACGCCGTCGCCGTCGGCGAGACCCGGTTCACCGCTCCGCCGAGCGCCGTGAAGGCGATGCTGCCCGCGCCGCCCCGGACCGAGCTGATCTGGTTCAGGGCCGTCTGGATGCCGGCCGCCGAGAGCGAGCGGTCGAAGAAGTCGGAGCGGGCCGTGTACGTCTCGCGGCCCAGCTTGCCCTGCGGCGAGCGGCCGGGCGTGGAGCCGGGCAGGTGGCACTGGGGCTCGGTGGCGAAGGAGGAGCAGCCGGCGTAGATCTCCATCACCTCCTCGTAGGCGTGGCGCCGCAGGGAGACGGAGGTGGCGTTGGCGCCGGCCTTGTGGGCGAGGGCGTCCACCGCGTTCTGCAGCTCGCCGTACGTGCCCATCGAGAAGCAGGCGACCGAGACGCGCGGGCCGCTGCCCGAGTTCTCCAGGTGGAGGGAGGACCAGATCTCGTCCGGCTGGGACGGGCCCCACTCCTGCCAGGCCTTCAGGACCTGCGCCGCCTTCGACCACGGCCAGGTCATGTAGGCCGTCACCCCCTGCGGGGTCGGGTGGGTCTTGAACTGCAGCTCCGTCACGACGCCGAAGTTGCCGTTGCCCGCGCCGCGCAGTGCCCAGAAGAGGTCCTTGTTGGTGTTCGCGTTGGCGACCACCTGCGTGCCGTCCGCCGTGATCAGCGTCGCCTGCGTGAGGCTGTCGCAGGTCAGGCCGTACCCGCGGGACGCGACCCCGTGGCCGCCGCCGAGGACCAGGCCGGAGACGCCGACGGTGGGGCAGGAGCCCGCCGGGATGGTCACGCCCTTCGCCGCCAGGCCGCGGTAGACGTCGATCAGTTTGGAGCCGGCGCCGACGACGGCCGTACCGCCGCTGACGCGGATGCGGTTGAGCTTGGAGACGTCGAGGATCAGTCGGCCGTCGCCGGAGGAGTAGCCGGCGTAGGAGTGGCCGCCGTTGCGGATCGCGATCTTCAGGTTGTGGGCCTGGGCGTAGGAGAGGGTGGTGCGGATGTCGTCCGCGTGCGCCACGTACGCGACGGCCGACGGCTTCAGACCGTCGAAGCGGGTGTTGTAGAGCTGGTGGGCCGTCGTCCAGTTCGCGTCGCCGGGGCGGACCAGGGTGCCGTCCAGGGCGTGCGCCAGCGCGGTCCAGTTGGCCGCGGCCGCTTCACTGGTGGTCTTCAGCGCCGTACGAGAGGATGTGGACGCGAGTGGCGCGCCGGTCGTCCGCGAGGTGGCTGCGCCCCCTGAGCTGCACCCCGTCAGTGCGGTCGCCGCGACGGCGGCTGCCCCGCCCGATATGAAGGTACGCCGTTCCATTGCCCGTGCCTTTCGTCGGCTGTCCTGGGACGAGACGACGTCCGTCGCACAGAGGTTCCCCCACCCGGCGTAACGAACGCTGTGACGTCGTAACGGCTGTGATGGCGAACGGCGAAGAAATGTTCGCGTAACCCGTTGGTCGGAACCTGCGTGTGCCCTCACCGTGAGCGTTCCGTGACCTAACCAGGCCGATGGCAGGGGTTCACCCTCCGTTCACCTATGGCCATCGGCCACTTCACCTGATCTGCCTACTTTCGGCCTTACCGGATGCGGTGGGCGGTCTTGAATGCCCAGCCAGGAAGGGCTCTCGCCGCGTCTCTACTACCTCGCACGCCGCCGAAGGTGGCGCCTCTGGAAGGAACTCCCGAAAGTGAAGCTTCAGCGCAAGAACCGGCTGCGCGTTCTGTCTCTCGGTGCTGTCGCCGTCACCGGTGCCCTGACCCTTACGGCGTGCGGCTCGGACGACAACGGCAGCAGCAGCGGTTCGAGCAGCAACCCCTCGACCTCTGCCAACGCCAGCTCCATCAAGTGCGACAACGCCAAGGGTCAGCTGCTCGCCGACGGCTCCTCCGCGCAGAAGAACGCGATCGACGCCTGGGTCAAGAACTTCTCCCAGGCCTGTGGCGTCCAGATCAACTACAAGGGCTCCGGCTCCGGCGCCGGTGTGACCGCCTTCACGCAGGGTCAGGTCGCCTTCGCCGGTTCCGACTCCGCGCTCAAGCCGGAAGAGGTCACCGCCTCCAAGAAGGTCTGCTCCAGCGGCCAGGGCATCGACCTCCCGATGGTCGGCGGCGCGATCGCGATCGGTTACAACGTCCCGGGTGTCGACAACCTGGTTCTGGACGCGCCGACCCTCGCGAAGATCTTCGACAGCAAGATCACCAACTGGAACGACGCGGCGATCAAGAAGCTGAACCCGACCGCCAAGCTCCCGAACCTGAAGATCCAGGCGTTCCACCGCTCGGACGAGTCGGGTACGACGGACAACCTGACCAAGTACCTGATCGCCACCACCCCGGACAACTGGAAGTACTCCGGCGGCAAGGCCTGGCAGGCCAAGGGCGGTCAGTCCGCTCCGCAGTCCGCGGGTGTCGCCCAGCAGGTCAAGCAGACCTCCGGCGCCATCGGCTACTTCGAGCTCTCCTACGTCTCGGACGGCATCAAGGCCGCCTCCATCGACACGGGCGCCAGCAAGCCGGTCGCCCCGTCGACCGCGTCCGCCACCGCCGACATCGCGGCCGCCCAGGTCGTCGGCACCGGCTCGGACCTGTCGCTGAAGCTCGACTACAAGACCAAGGCCGAGGGTGCGTACCCGATCAGCCTGGTCACCTACGAGATCGCCTGCGACAAGGGCAACAAGGCCGACACCCTCCCGGCGACCAAGGCGTTCCTGACCTACATCGCCAGCGAGGACGGCCAGAAGCTGCTCTCCACGATCAACTACGCCCCGATCCCCGACGAGATCATCGCCAAGGTCCGCACCACCGTCGCGAGCCTCGGCTAAAGATCCCAGTGTGCGGCCGAGTTCCGGAAGGGGCCCGGCCGCACCGTCCGGTGCACCGCCGCCCGGAGCCGTACACCCCACAAAACCGGGGTGTACGGCTTCTCCGAGCCGCCCCTTCGGGGGCGACTCCGCAGACCGGAGAACCCGATGGACATATCGACACAGACAACAGACGCATCTCCCCCCACCCCCCAGCCTTCCGCGGCCCAGCACAAGCGCAACGCCCGCGGCGCCACCCGCGCCGGCGACCGGATCTTCCTCGGCCTCTCCCGGGGTTCCGGCATCCTGCTGCTGGTGGTCATGGCCGCCATCGCGGTCTTCCTCACCTACCGCGCGTCCCTCGCGATCAGCAAGGACCACGGCAACTTCCTGACCACCTTCGAGTGGAACACCAACCTCATCCCGCCGAGCTTCGGCATCGCGGTCCTGGCCTTCGGCACGGTCGTCTCCTCGGTCATCGCCATGGCCATCGCGGTCCCGATCGCGGTCGCGATCGCGCTGTTCATCACGCACTACGCGCCGCACCGGATCGGCGGCCTGGTCGCCTACGTGATCGACCTGCTCGCCGCCGTGCCGTCCATCGTGTACGGCCTCTGGGGCGGTCTGATCCTCGTACCGCACATGGTCGGCCTGTTCAGCTGGCTGAACGAATTCTTCGGCTGGACCGGGATCTTCTCCTGGGACCAGGGCGCGCCGCGCTCGATGCTCACCGTCGGCATCCTGCTCGCGATCATGATCCTGCCGGTCATCACCAACGTGAGCCGCGAGGTCTTCCGCCAGGTCCCGCAGATGCACGAGGAGGCCGCACTGGCCCTCGGCGCCACGCGCTGGGAGGTCATCCGCATGGCGGTGCTGCCCTTCGGGCGCTCCGGTGTGATCTCCGCCTCGATGCTCGGTCTCGGCCGCGCGCTCGGCGAGACGATGGCCGTCGCCACCGTGCTCTCCCCGGACTTCGACATCCACGCCAGCCTGCTCAATCCGGGCGGCGGCACCTTCGCCCAGAACATCGCCAGCAAGTTCAGCGAGGCGACCGCGGACGGCCGTGACGCGCTGATCGCGTCCGGTCTGGTCCTGTTCGTCATCACGCTGCTGGTCAACGGCGCGGCCCGGATCATCATCCAGCGCCGTGCGGAGTACTCGGGGGCCAACGCATGAGCACCGCAGCAGTCGCCGACCGGCGCCCCAGCAGCCTGCAGGGCGCGACCCTCCCCAAGTGGTCCCCCTACGCCATCATCGGCGGGGCCATCGTCCTCGGCGTGGTCATCGGTCTCGTCGGCGGCCTGGACAGCAAGATCCAGTGGGGTCTGATCGCCGGCCTCCTCTACGTCTTCGGCACCTACGGCATCGCCGCCAAGGTCGAGGGCCGTCGCCAGGCCAAGGACCGCATCGCGACCTCCCTGGTCTGGGTCGCCTTCGTCGTCGCCGTGATCCCGCTGGTCTCCCTCATCTGGGTGACCATCTCGCGCGGTGTGAAGGTCCTGGACGTCTACTTCCTCACCCACTCCATGGGTGTCGTCGCCGACTCCGAGCCGGGCGGTGGCGCCTACGCCGCCATCATCGGCTCCCTGGAGCAGGTCGGCCTCGCCACCCTGATCGGTGCCCCGATCGGCATCCTCACCGCCGTCTACCTCGTCGAGTACGGGCGTGGCCGCCTCGCCAAGGCCGTCACCTTCTTCGTCGACGTCATGACCGGTATCCCGTCGATCGTCGCGGGTCTGTTCATCCTCAGCCTCATGCTGATCTTCGACATGCAGCCCTTCGGCTTCGCCGGATCGCTGGCCCTGGCCATCCTGATGATGCCGGTGGTCGTGCGCTCCACCGAGGAGATGCTCAAGCTCGTCCCGAACGAGCTGCGTGAGGCGTCCCTGGCGCTCGGCGTGCCCAAGTGGCGCACGATCCTGAAGGTGGTCCTGCCGACCTCGATCGGCGGCATCACCACCGGTGTCATGCTGGCCATCGCCCGTATCGCGGGTGAGACCGCCCCGGTCCTGCTGCTGGTGTTCGGCAACCCGTTCATCAACAACAACCCCTTCGAGGGTGCGCAGTCGTCGCTGCCGCTGTTCATCTACCAGCAGTACGCGAACAGCGCCGGTGCCAACGCGGCGTACGACCGTGCCTGGGCGGCCTCGCTCACGCTGATCGCCTTCGTGATGATCCTGAACCTGGTGGCCCGCGGCATCGCCCGCTGGAAGGCCCCCAAGACCGGTCGCTGACGCGGCCCTCTCAGCGACCGACTGTCTGGAAGTGAAGAAGTAATGTCCAAGCGAATCGACGTAAGCGGGCTCTCCGCCTACTACGGCTCCCACAAGGCCATCGACGACATCTCGATGAACATCGAGCCGCGCACGGTCACGGCGTTCATCGGCCCCTCCGGCTGCGGCAAGTCGACGTTCCTGCGCACGCTCAACCGTATGCACGAGGTCACGCCCGGCGGCCGTGTCGAGGGCAAGGTCCTCCTCGACGACGAGAACCTGTACGCCGCCAACATCGACCCGGTGGCCGTGCGCCGCGAGGTCGGCATGGTGTTCCAGCGTCCGAACCCCTTCCCCACGATGTCGATCTTCGACAACGTGGCCGCGGGTCTGAAGCTGAACGGCAGCTACAAGAAGAGCGAGCTCACCGACGTCGTCGAGAAGTCGCTCAAGGGCGCGAACCTCTGGAACGAGGTCAAGGACCGCCTGAACAAGCCGGGCTCCGGTCTCTCCGGTGGCCAGCAGCAGCGGCTCTGCATCGCCCGTGCGATCGCGGTCGAGCCGAAGGTGCTGCTCATGGACGAGCCCTGCTCCGCCCTCGACCCGATCTCCACCCTCGCCATCGAGGACCTGATCGGTGAGCTGAAGGAGCGCTTCACGATCGTCATCGTGACGCACAACATGCAGCAGGCGGCGCGTGTCTCCGACCGTACGGCGTTCTTCAACCTCGCGGCCGTGGGCCAGCCCGGCAAACTGATCGAGATCGACGATACGGAGCGGATCTTCTCCAACCCGTCGGTCCAGGCCACGGAGGACTACATCTCCGGTCGCTTCGGCTGAGCCGAGGTTTCCACAAACCCCTCGCGGTGCTGCATGGCGGTGCCACCGCGAGGATGCAAAAGGGCCCGCCCCTGGCTCCCGGGGGCGGGCCCGTCCTTTTCCCTCCACCTTGCCCACCCACCCACCCGACTCGGTCCGTGGAGAGGCGAGGCCGAGGACGATGGGCGGCTGCCCGAAGCCGGCCGCGGGTGGGCCGCGCCGCGGCTGCAGAGGACGGGGAGCTGTCGTGTGGCGGCTGCGGGCGGGTTGTGGCTGGTCGCGCAGTTCCCCGTGCCCCCAGGGGGTTGTCGGGCCGTTGGGTGAGGCGCTTCGTGCTTGGGGATGTCGGGCGGCTGCGGGCGGGTTGTGGCTGGTCGCGCAGTTCCCCGTGCCCCCAGGGGGTTGTCCAGACGCTTGTCCGGGCGGTTCCGTGTTCCTGGGGTGCGCAGTGCCGTTGTGCCCGTTCTGCCCTTGACCTCGGCTCTCTGCTGACCGAGTCGGGTGGGTGGCTGGGCAGACGGGGCTAGAGGAGCGTTACGTCGATGATTCCGAAGGCCGCTGCTGCGACCAGTGCTGCTGCCGGCATCGTGATGAACCAGCCCAGGACGATGTTCTTGGCCACGCCCCAGCGGACCGCGTTCACGCGCTTCGTCGCGCCGACGCCCATGATGGCCGAGGTGATGACGTGGGTCGTGGAGATCGGCGCCTTGAAGAGGTACGCCGTGGTGAACATGATCGACGCGCCGGTGGCCTCCGCGGCGAAGCCCTGCGGCGGGTCGAGTTCGATGATCTTGCGGCCGAGCGTGCGCATGATGCGCCAGCCGCCGGCGTAGGTGCCGAGGGAGAGCATCAGGGCACAGACGATCTTGACCCAGGCGGGGATCGGATCGCCGTACGTCTCATGGCCGGAAATCACCAGTGCCATGACGACGACGCCCATCGTCTTCTGTGCGTCCTGGAGGCCGTGCCCGAGCGCCATGCCGGCCGCGGAGACGGTCTGGGCCATACGGAAGCCGCGCTTCGCCTTGTGCGGGTTGGAGCGGCGGAAGATCCACATGATGGCCGTCATGACCAGGTAGCCGAGGAGCAGACCGACGACCGGCGACAGGAACATCGGGATGATGATCTTGTCGACGACGCCGTTCCAGAGGACCTCCGTGCCGCCGGCCAGGGCCGCGCCCACCAGGCCGCCGAACAGTGCGTGGGAGGAGGACGAGGGCAGGCCGAAGTACCAGGTGACCAGGTTCCAGACGATCGCGCCGACCAGCGCCGCGAAGAGGATGCCCATGCCCTTGGAGCCCTGGGGCGTCTGGATCAGGCCCTCGCTGACGGTCTTGGCGACCCCGGTTCCGAAGAACGCGCCGGCCAGGTTCATCACCGCGGCCATGGCGAGAGCCGCCCGCGGGGTCAGCGCCCGCGTCGACACCGACGTCGCGATCGCGTTCGCCGAGTCGTGGAAACCGTTCGTATATGTGAAAAGGAGCGCGACCAGGATGGTCAGAATGAGCGCGAAGGTGTCCATCGACGGCTCAGGACTCCTTGACGGCGATGGTCTCCACCGTGTTCGCCACGTGCTCGAACGCGTCCGCCGCCTCTTCCAGGACGTCCACGATCTGCTTGAGCTTCAGCACCTCGATCGCGTCGTACTTGCCGTTGAAGAGGTGGGCGAGAAGCTTGCGGTGGATCTGGTCGGCCTGGTTCTCCAGCCGGTTGACCTCGATCCAGTACTCGGTGAGGTTGTCCATCGTGCGCAGGTTGGGCATCGCCTCGGCCGTCAGGTCGGCGGCACGGGCCAGCACCTCGATCTGCTGCTCGACGCCCTTCGGCAGTTCCTCGACGTTGTAGAGGACGACCAGGTCGACGGCCTCCTCCATGAAGTCCATGATGTCGTCGAGGGAGGACGCGAGGGAGTAGATGTCCTCGCGGTCGAAGGGCGTGATGAACGAGGAGTTCAGCTGGTGGAAGATCGCGTGCGTGGCGTCGTCACCTGCGTGTTCCGCTGCCCGCATACGCTCTGCGATCTCGGCCCGGGCAGACGCGTCCGCCCCGAGCAGTTCCATCAGGAGTTTCGAGCCCGTGACGATGTTGTCCGCGGACGCGGCGAACATGTCGTAGAAGCTCGTCTCCCTGGGGGTCAGACGAAAGCGCACTTGGGGTCCTCGGTATGCATGGGTTTCGGTCAGGCTGATGCTAAGCGCATCATCCGGCCACGGCTAATGGGCGGGCTTCCAGTTTCGCCCATCGTGCAAGTTGATCAGCACTGGGGCGTCCCGAGGGCCCTATACCCAGCAAAGTTCGTTACCATATACCCACTAGGGGTATATGTCTCGACGATGCGGAGGACGCGATGACGACCACCGAGGCCGGCGCCACGACGCCCTCCGGAAGCGGCGCTCCGGCGGCCACGCACGGCTATCACAAACAGAAGGACGAGCACCTCAAGCGGCTGCGCCGGATCGAGGGGCAGATCCGGGGCCTGCAGCGCATGGTCGACGAGGACACCTACTGCATCGACATACTCACCCAGGTCTCCGCCTCCACCAAGGCCCTGCAGTCCTTCGCTCTGCAGTTGCTGGAGGAGCACCTGCGGCACTGCGTCGCCGACGCGGCCGTCAAGGGCGGCGACGAGATCGACGCGAAGGTGGAAGAGGCCACCGCGGCCATCGCCCGTATGCTGCGGACCTGACCGGGGCCGCCGCCGTCAGAGGGCCTCGCGCTCCTCGGCCACTCTCAGCACCTCGTCGATGCTCTCCAGGCTCAGCCGGTCCTCGGCGGCCGACGCCGCGATGATCAGCTCACCGCACAGCTCGATCTCGGCGAGGGCCACGTGGTCCTGGACTGCCGTACCGCCGACCGGAGCCACGTGCATCACCTCTTCTCTGCCGTCACCGACTTCCTAGAGTAGGCAGCGGTCTACACAACGCGCATGGCACGGACGGGCTAGTTCACAGGTTGTACAGAGCCGATTCCGGACTAGTGCGCTGGCTGGTTTTCGGCGATCCGACCCGCGTAGATGTCCCGGGAACGCGGCAGCTTCACGTCCACGGGAGTCCCGAAGTCGTACAGCAGCGTCGTCGAGGCGACCGCCACGGTGTCCTTGCTGCTGTCGTTGACGAAGCTGAACCGCTCCCGCAGTTTGCGGATACGGCCCTGGTCGTCGAGGTACGCGTCGAACGGGACCTCGGCCGTGGCGAACCCTTTCGCCGCGGCGGCCAGCGAGGCCCTGTTGCCGGGAGAGGCCACGCGGGCCGCGGTGGCCAGGTCGGCGGTGCCCCGGTAGTGCCGCACCTCGGTCCCGGCGAGCTCGGTCTTCCCCAGGTACGTCGCGGTGCGGGTGCCGCGCAGCAGCTCGGCCGCGGCGAACGGGTCGGTCGCGCCGCCGGTGACCAGGTTGCCGTCGGAGAGGGTCGCGGTCTCCACGCGGACCCATTTGTCGGCGGGCACCCCGGCGCCCCGGTTCTTCATGAACAGCGCGCCCGGAGCGAGGAGTTCGGTGATCGGACGGTGTTCGGAGGCGCCGGCGGGGTCCTGCGGGAGCAAGACCGTGAGCCTGCCGAGCTGCCGGTCGTAGTCGTAGACGCCCCTGCCGCGGATGGTGACCCGGGTGCCGCCGGTCGCCATCTCCATCGACGTCGTCGCCCTGGACGT
The DNA here is from genome assembly GCF_044767525.1 of Streptomyces sp. NPDC101234. NCBI lineage: Bacteria > Bacillati > Actinomycetota > Actinomycetes > Kitasatosporales > Streptomycetaceae > Streptomyces > Streptomyces sp. NPDC101234. The sequence continues at coordinate 32,738 of NZ_JBIWOA010000013.1, forward strand.
GCCGGTGCTCCGCAAGGTCTCCGCCGCGCGGACGAGGAAGGTGACCGTGTTGTCGCCGGTCGCGCCGCCGGCGCCTTCCGCCGTGGCGCCGCCGCAGCCGGTGGCGCAGGCGCCGAGGCCGACCACGAGTCCCACGGTGACGGCCGTCTTCCCGGTGCGCCTGTGCTGCCGCCGATCCATCGCCTGCCTACCCCCAGCCGGTACGTCCGTCACGGGCCCCCTGTCGTTCCGGTTAACGAGGGGTGGGAGGGGCCGTCACGCATACCGGCGCTTTACCGAGGGTGGGTAACGTTGTCAGCGTGGCGCAGGAGGATGGTTCCGGGCGGGCCCTGCAGGGGGCGGAACATGACGCGGGCACGGTGGAGCAGGGGCGGTTCTGTTTCGCCCGGTGCACATGTGGGTGGCGGGGGCCGGCCCGGCGGGCGCGAAGTCTCGCGCGTGCGGATGCGGAGGGGCACTTGGCCGGAGGGTGAGTTGAGGTCGTGTGTTCGGCTGTGGCGCCGTCGTGGTTGCTCGCGCCCACGCGGCGGTAGCCGCACATCAATACAGTCCCGCGCCCCGGAAGGGGCGCGTTTCCCTACGGCGTGTTGTGAAGTGAGGCCAGCAGTTCGTCCACCAACTCCGCGTCCCTCGGCTGCGTAAGGCGTTGCCGTGCCTCCGCCGGGCGCAGCCACAGGATGCGGTCCACCTCGTGGTTCGGGGTGAAGTGGCCCTCTTCCGCCTCCGCCGACCAGTAACGGACCTCCTTGGGGCGGCCGTTGGCGAAGTAGTGGGTCGTGGAGAGTTCGCCGCCGAGGCCGGCCGGGTAGCCGGTCTCCTCCGCCACCTCGCGCAACGCGGCCGTGACCGCGTCCTCGCCGCGCTTGAGCTTGCCCTTGGGGTGGGACCAGTCGTCGTACTTGGGGCGGTGGACCAGGCAGATCTCCAGGTCCCCGGTGACCGGCGAGCGGCGCCACAGGACGCAGCCCGCCGCCCGGACCGGGGTGTCGTTCACACCGCCTCCAGGGGCTGCTTCTGCCACGCCTGCTGGAAGGCGAAGCGGGCCGCCTCGACCTCGTGCCGCTGGTCGGCGTGGAGGACGCCGAGGGCGTAGGCCGTCGCCGGGGCGATACGCGGGGTGCGGGCCGCGGCGGCCGCCGCGGCGGCGGCTTCCGAGGCGTCGCGGTGCCGGTTCAGGGCCTGGCCGGCCGCGAGCAGCCGTACGTCCACGGGCGCGCCCTCGCCGCACAGCACCTCGCGGGCGTAGCGGTGCAGCCGCAGCAGGAGGCGGACCTGGTGCCAGGGGCCGTCCTGGGGGTGCGGGGACGGGTCCGGGGACAGGCCGTGGACGAGGGCCTCCGCGTTGTACGGGTGGCCCGCGGTGACCAGGGGGAGGGCCGCGATCGCGTCGGTGAGGCGCTCCTCGGCGGCCGCCGCCGGCGGGCGCAGGTCGGTGGTGGGCGCCGCGGCCGTGAGCGGGACCTCGCTGGCCAGGACCGCGACCTTGTCGGCGACCGCGTGGAAGCGGGAGGAGCCGAGCGCCTGGAGGGCCGTCGAGTGGGCCCGGGTGCGGGCCAGGGTGAGCTGGCGGTCCAGGAGGGCGCCCGCCTTGGCCGCACCCACGGTGAGGCTGCCGCGGTCGGCGGCCCCCTCCGAAGTGGCCTGGCCGGGAAGGCTGGTGGAGCCGGAGAGCCGGTGGAGCGCCAGCAACAGGCGCTCCAACCGGGCCTCGTACGCGTGCTCAAGCCCCAAGGTGCCCGACAGCCAGGCCAGTTCGGGGCGGATCTCCTCCGACCAGTCGGCGTCGAGGAGCGGTCGGAAGGTGTGCAGGCTGCCGCTGATGCGCCGGGCCGAGCGGCGCAGGGCGCGGGCCGCGTCGACGGACTCCACCGCCGCGCCGGCAACTGTCCCGGTCTCCCGGTGCTGGCGCAGCGCGCGGAGGAACTCCGTGGCCTGGGCGCGCAGGTAGCCCGCCAGGGCGTCCCCGGTGACGGCCCGGGCCGTGGGGTCCGTCGGTTCAAGGTGTTGCTGTGCCACGCCGGCGCCTCCGGGCGTCTATGAGCGTCTCCTGGATGTTGCGCAGCGGCTGTCCGTCGGCGTCGGTCGCGTGCCGGGTCCATTCGCCGTCCGGGCCCAGGTGCCAGGAGGAGGTGGAGTCGGACATGCCGGTTTCGAACAGCCGGGTCAGGGCTGCCCGGTGGGCCGGGTCGATGACCCGGACCAGGGCCTCTATCCGGCGGTCGAGGTTGCGGTGCATCATGTCGGCGCTGCCGATCCACACCTCGGGCTCGCCGCCGTTGCCGAAGGCGAAGACCCGGGAGTGTTCGAGGAAGCGGCCGAGGATCGAGCGGACCCGGATGTTCTCCGACAGGCCCGTGACACCGGGGCGGATCGCGCAGATGCCGCGTACCCAGATGTCGACCGGCACGCCGGCCATGGACGCTCGGTAGAGCGCGTCGATGAGCGCTTCGTCGACCATCGAGTTGGCCTTGATGCGGACGAAGGCAGGACGGCCCGCACGGTGGTGCTGGACCTCCTTGTCGATCCGCGCGATCAGTCCGTCGCGCAGTGACTTGGGTGCCACCAGCAGGCGGCGGTACGTCTCCCGGCGGGAGTAGCCGGAGAGGCGGTTGAACAGGTCGGACAGGTCGGCGCCCACCTGGGGGTCGGCGGTGAGCAGCCCGAGGTCCTCGTACAGGCGGGCGGTCTTCGGGTGGTAGTTGCCGGTGCCGACGTGGCTGTAGCGCCGCAGCGTGTCGCCTTCCTGGCGGACCACCAGGGACAGCTTGCAGTGCGTCTTCAGACCGACCAGGCCGTACACGACGTGGCAGCCGGCCTCTTCCAGGCGCTTGGCCCACTTGATGTTGGCGTGCTCGTCGAAGCGGGCCTTGATCTCGACCAGGACGAGGACCTGCTTGCCGGCCTCGGCGGCGTCGATGAGCGCGTTGACGATCGGGGAGTCGCCGGAGGTCCGGTACAGGGTCTGCTTGATCGCCAGGACGTCCGGGTCGTCGGCGGCCTGCTCGACGAAGGCCTGCACGGAGGTGGAGAAGCTGTCGTACGGGTGGTGCAGCAGCACGTCCCGCTCGCGCAGCGCCGCGAAGATGTCGGGCGCGGACGAGGACTCGACCTCGGCGAGGTCGCGGTGGGTGCCGGCGATGAACTTGCGGTACTTCAGCTCCGGCCGGTCCAGGCCGGCGATGCGGAACAGACCGGTCAGGTCGAGCGGGCCGGGCAGCGGGTAGACCTCCGCCTCGCCGATCTTCAGCTCGCGCACCAGCAGGTCGAGGACCTCGCGGTCGATGGACTCCTCGACCTCCAGGCGCACCGGCGGCCCGAAGCGGCGCCGCATGAGCTCCTTCTCCAGGGCCTTGAGGAGGTTCTCGGCGTCGTCCTCCTCGACCTCCAGGTCCTCGTTCCGGGTGAGCCGGAAGGCGTGGTGCTCCACGACCTCCATACCCGGGAACAGCTCCTCCAGGTGGGCGGCGATGACGTCCTCGATGGGGACGTAGCGGCCCGGGGAGCTCTCCAGGAAGCGGGACAGCGACGGCGGCACCTTGACCCGGGCGAAGTGCTTGTGGCCGCTGACCGGGTTGCGTACGACGACGGCCAGGTTCAGGGAGAGGCCGGAGATGTACGGGAAGGGGTGCGCCGGGTCGACCGCCAGCGGGGTCAGGACCGGGAAGATCTGGTGCCGGAAGAGCGTGAAGAGCCGCGCCTGCTCCTTCTCCGTCAGCTCGGCCCAGCGGACCAGGTGGATGCCCTCCTCCGCGAGTGCGGGGGCGACGTCCTCGTGGTAGCAGGCGGCGTGCCGGGCCATCAGCTCACGGGAGCGGGCCCAGATCATCTCCAGCACCTCGCGCGGCTGCAGCCCGGAGGCGGAGCGGGTGGCCACGCCGGTGGCTATCCGCCGCTTCAGTCCGGCGACCCGGACCATGAAGAACTCGTCCAGGTTGCTCGCGAAGATCGCCAGGAAGTTGGCCCGCTCCAGCAGGGGCGTGTTCGGGTCCTCGGCGAGCTCCAGCACCCGCTCGTTGAACGCGAGCCAGCTGCGCTCCCGGTCGAGGAAGCGCCCCTGGGGCAACTGGACCCCGTCGACCTGCGACTCCTCGTACGCGTCGAGGTCGGCGTCGATGTCGGGCTCCAGGTCGGAGACCGCGGCGGCCACGGTGTGCGGGCGGTGTGCTGCTATGGAGCCCACGGAGGGCTGTGTGTGCTGGACCTCGGCCGCCGCCTGGGCGTTCTGCTGGCTCATGCCCCCATTCTTCCGCGCCCGGGGCGTGACAGGCGCGTCGGAACGCGCGGGTGGGAGCTGTACGACCACGTTTCCCGCGAACCCCTCAGGGGGCGGCGAAGGCTCTGGCACGGCGGGCTTCATTGGCTGAGCGTCGCAAGTCCGTCTGAACCAATGGTTACGAAGACATGGCGTGCGGGATAGCGGGGAGCGGCTCGCGGACGTATCTGATCAGGCCCGGCACCCGTCGGGGATCACGAAAGCGACGATCCCGTACACCCCTCCGCCGATCTTCCTCCGACAGAGGGACGCACGGGACCGACGGTACCTCCAGCCGACCCAGGGGCGCGGGGCTGTATCGATATGCGGCTACCGCCACGCGGGCGCGACCAGCCACAGCGGACCCGCAGTCGCCGACGTACCCGCACCCCTACGGCGCCAAGGCGTCCGCGCACGCCACTCACACGCGGGACTCCAGGCCGTGCCTGAGCACCCGGAAGGAGGCCAGGACGGCGAGCGCGGCGACGGTCAGGACGATCGCGGTCTCGGTGAGGTGGAGCGGCCAGTAGTGCGAGGCCGGGTGATACGTGGCGAAGCGCCCGTGCGCGTTCGAGCCCTCGCTGACCAGCCAGACGTAGTCCGGCAGGTCGAAGGCGTGCGGCCCGGTACGGGTGACGGTGGGCCACAGGTGCACGCGGAAGGACGTCAGCACGGTGTAGAGCAGCAGCATCACCGCGGCGGCGGCACCGAGCGAGGCCAGCGCGCGGCGCAGCAGCAGCCCGGTGAGCGTGCCGACGGCGAGTGCGCACAGGGCGTACGCCACCACCAGCGGGCCACGATCGGTGAACATGGTGGCGGAGGTCGTCCAGTCCTGCGTCCGGTGGGCGGTGGAGGCCCAGCGGAAGACCAGGACGAGGACCGTCCCCCCGACGGTGAGCGCCACTGCGGGCAGTGCGAGCTTGGCGGCCAGCCAGCGGACCGGGCTGACGCCCTGTGTCCACGCCAACTGCGCGGTCCCCGACTCCAGTTCACGGCCGGTCAGGGCTCCGCCGGCGAAGGCGGCGATGCCCACGAAGCAGTAGCCGATCAGGGCGCAGACCCAGTTCATCTCGGTGGCGAAGTCGAGCAGGACGTACGGCTGTCCGCAGGCGTCGAAGCACAGCAGGCCCTGTGGCTCCGGGTGCTTCGCCGCGACCTCGGTCAGCCACACCAGCCAGCCGCTCATGCCCGCCACGAACACCGCCCAGGCCAGCAGCGCCGACCGGTGCAGCCGCAGCACGGTCCGGGGAAGCCCCGTCAGCATCGTCGCGCTCATCGCGGGGCCGCCTTACCGGTCAGGCGCCGCAGGACCAGGAAGCAGGCCAGGGTCAGCAGGGCCGTCATGGCGAGGACGAGGGCCGTGGTGGTGAGCTGGAGCGGCCAGTAGTGGGAGTAAGGGTGGTATGTGACATGGTACTGATCCGCGATCTCGCGGCCGCTCACCTGCCAGGAACCGGAGGGCGAGTTGAAGTACCCGGGCCCGGTACGGCCGAGCGTCGGCCACAGGTGGGGCAGCAGGGCCTGGGTGGTGACGTAGATCGCGCCCGTCAGCAGCAGGGCGACGAACAGCGCGGGCAGCGCGTGCCGCAGCAGCAGGCCCGCCAGGGCGCCCGCCGCCAGGCCGGCCAGGGTCAGGGCGACGATCGTGGGGCCGTTGGCGTGGAAGGTCCAGATGTCGTACCACGCCTTGGCGGTGTCGATACGGCCCCGGCCCGCGCTCCAGGCCAGCCGGTGCAGCCAGGCCAGCAGACCCGCCCCCGCGGTGACGGCGGCGGCCGGGACCGCCAGCCGGACGGTCAGCCAGCGGACCGGGGTGCTGGACTGCGCCCAGGCCAACCGGGCCGTCCCCGACTCCAGTTCCCTGCCGATGAGCGCGCCGCCCGCCCAGGCGGCCACCAGGAAGGGCAGCGCGCACACGGTCAGGGTGGCGTAGTTGTACCAGTCCTTGTAGCGCAGGATCGCTTTCTGGTCGTACGTACAGGAGGCGTTGAACGCGCAGTGGTTGTACTGGCGCCAGCCCTCGGCCGCCGCGTCGGTCAGCGGGCCGTGCAGGAGCAGCAGCAGGGCCGCGGCCGCGAGGACGAGCGCGGTCCAGACGTACAGCGCCGGGCGGTGCAGCCGCAGCAGCCAGCGGGTCAGCCGCGGCCGGGCGGGCGCGCCCAGGGCGCCGGCGGTCATGGCGGTGGTGGTCATACGGCGGCCTCGGCGGGGGTGAGGGCCGGTGCCTCGGGGTTGCGGAGGTGGGCGAGGACCAGCTCCTCCAGGGAGGGGCTGCCGGTGCGCCAGTCGTCGGGCAGCGGGCCGGACGGGCGGACCAGGGCGCTGAGCTGGCGGCCGGTGGTGCGGGACTCGACGACGGTGTGCGGGGCGAGGTCGGCGTCGGCGGTGGTGCTGACCCGGGTGTGCGCGGCCAGCAGGTCGTCGATCTCGCCGGCCAGCCGGACCCGGCCGCCGCCGATCAGCAGCAGGTGGTCGCAGGAGTCCTCCAGCTCGGCGACCACGTGCGAGGACATCGCGATGGTGGTGCCGTGCTGGGCGGCCTGCACCATCAGCGTGCCCATCAGCTCGTGCCGGGCCAGCGGGTCGAGGTCGGCCATCGGCTCGTCCAGGAGCAGCAGTTCGGGCCGCTTGCCGAGCGCGAGGGCGAGTGCGACACGGGTGCGCTGGCCGCCGGAGAGGGAGCGGACCTTGGACTTCGGGTTCAGCTCGCCCGCGGCGACGATCCCCTCGGCGGCGGCCGCGTCCCAGCGTTCGGGGTTGAGGTCGGCGCCCATCCGCAGCGTCTCGGCGACCGTGAGCTGCGGGTAGAGCGGCTTGTCCTGGGCGACGTAGCCGATCCGGGTGCGGGCCTCGGCCGGGGTGGTGCCGAGGACGGTGAGTTCGCCCTCGGTGGCGCCCAGCAGACCGGCGGCGAGGGCGAGGAGCGTGGACTTGCCCGCCCCGTTGGGGCCGACGACGGCACACACCCGCCCGGCGGGCAGCCGGAAGGTGCAGTCGCGCAGCGCCCAGCCGCCGCGGCCGAACTGTTTGCCGAGCGCGGACGCCGCTATCGCGGTGTCGGTCATGAACTCTCTCCCTGGTCGTCTTTCCGGAAGTGCTTCTCGAGTACGGCGGTGAAGAGCGCGGCCACGTCGTCGCGGTCCAGGCCGGCCGCACGGGCCCGGGCCGCCCAGTCCGCCAGCTCCCCGTGCAGGGGGGACTCGGCGGCCGGGGCGGTGCCGAGCGAGCGCTTCACGAAGGTGCCGAGGCCGCGCCGGGCCTCGACCAGGCCCTCGCGCTCCAGCTCCCGGTAGGCCTTGAGGACGGTGTTGGGGTTGATGGCGGTGGCCTCTACCACCTCGCGGGCGGTGGGCAGCTTGTCTCCCGGCTGAAGGTGACCGAGGCGCAGGGCCTGTTTGGTCTGCTGGACGATCTGGACGTAGGTGGCGACGCCGGAGCGCCGGTCGATGCGGTACTCGACCACCCGTACAACCACCCTTTCACTAATTGAGTAGTGAAAGGGTGGTGGAAGATCGTCCGGAAAGTCAAGCCCGCTATCCGTGAACCGATCGGCAGGGCTCGTGCGATGAGGGGACGTGAGCGGAACGAGAAGCGACGGGGAGCTGCTGCGGGCCATCGCGGCGGACGCGGACCGGCGCGCCTTCGAGGAGCTGTACCGGCGGTACGCGCCGTGGCTGACCGCGCGGCTGCGCGGCCGGTGCGCGGATCAGGCGGTCGTCGACGACGCGGCCCATGGCACCGGCACGGTCGGTACGCAGTGGGGCGGCAACCGGGTCCCAGAGTTCGCGGTCGGGGTCGCCCGGGTCCTGGTGGTGGGCAGCGAACGCACGGCGGAGTCCATGTGCGACGCCGGTGTGGTGACCACGATGTGGCTGGCGGTGGCCACGGACCCCACCCCGGAGGCCACGTTCCGCCACCTCCGCATCGACGACAGCCTCGTCGGCTCAGCCGTGGTGCTCACCCCGGACGGCGGCAGCATGGGCGGCACCGCCCAGCAGACCCAGGTCGTACGCGAACTGCTGCGGGAACCGCACGACACCGTCGCGGCCCGGGTGAAGTCCCACTGGCAGGAGCTGACCTCACCGGACACGACGACGGCGCAGGCGGCCCGCCTGCTGGGCGTGAAGGTGCCGAAGGGTGCGGACGACTGCCCGACGGACTGACGCGCGACACGCGCGACACCACGGCCGCCCGTCTGGTCAGCCGCGGCAGACGCACCGCCCGCCGAGAGCGGCTCTCAGGTCTCCGTCCGGTACATCAGGTCCGTCTCGTGGGTCACGAACCCCAGGCGTTCGTACACCGCCACCGCCGCCGTGTTGTCCGCGTCGACGTAGAGCATCGCCGTCGGCAGGCCGCGTCCGGCCAGATGGCGCAGGCCGACGGTGGTGAGGGACTTGCCGAGGCCGCCGCCCTGGGCGTTCGGGGAGACGCCGAGGACGTAGACCTCGCCCAGGCGCTCCTCCTCGTGGACCTTGGTCCAGTGGAAGCCGAGGAGTTCGTCCCCGCGCTCCGCCAGGAAGAAGCCGGTCGGGTCGAACCAGGGCTGGGACTTGCGGTCGTCGAGGTCGCGCTGGGTGAGCGAGCCCTGTTCGGGGTGGTGGGCGAAGGCGGCGGCGTTCACGGCGAGCCACGCCGTGTCGTCCTGGCCGGGGACGAACGTACGGATCGTCACGCCGTCCGGGAGCTTCGGGTCGGGCAGGTCCAGGTCGGTCAACGGGCGGCGCATCTGGCGGAGTTCGCGGAACAGGGTGAGGCCCAGGACCTGGGCGAGGTGGCGGGCCGCCGAGTGCCCGCCGTGCGCCCACACCCGCAGCCGCTTGCCGGACGCGCCCAGCAGGGCGCTGCCCAGCGCGCGGCCGTGGCCGTGGCCCCGGTGGGACGGGTGGACGACCAGTTCGGCGGCCGGCGCCTCCACCGGGTCCGTGTCCTCCAACTGGGCGTAGCCCACCAGTTCGTCGCCGACGCTGAGGAGGAGGTGGGAGACGCCGTCCCGGGCGCCGCCGCTGAGCTGGAGGCGCCCCTGCTCGGACACCGGTTGCTGGCCGTCGGCCCTGGCGGCCTCCGCCAGCAGCTCCAGTACGGCCCCGGCCTGGTCCGGGGTGAGCGCGGAGTAGGTGTCGATGGAGCGGGAGTACATGGGCGGCCGTGCGGTGTCGTCGCTGGTCATGCGTACGAGGGTACGGCGCCGGACGGACAAAGTGGGGGCAAGGGGAAAGGTAAAGGGCAGGGCAACGGGCAATCAGGAATTAACCATGAAACCCCTGTTGCGCTACGCGCGTTGACCCTAGGCTGCGCCGGATCGGCCACTTCTCGGCAGACCCACAGGGGGGTTCCATGCAAACGAAGCCCAGACCGTCCAGACGTCGTACCTACGCACTGCTCGCGTCCGCCGCCGGGCTCGCCACCGCCGCGGCCCTGGCGAGTGCCCTGCCCGCCGACGCGCACTCCGGCAAGGGGCACGGGCATCACCCGGGCCGCTACCAGGACGTCCAACTGCTCTCCTTCAACGACCTGCACGGCAACCTCGAACCGCCGTCCGGCTCCTCCGGCCGGGTCACCGAACTCCAGTCCGACGGGACGACCAGGACGGTCGACGCGGGCGGTGTGGAGTACCTCGCCACCCATCTCCGCCAGGCCCGCAAGGGGCATCCGTACTCCATCACCGCCGCCGGCGGTGACATGGTCGGCGCCTCCCCGCTCATCTCCGGGCTCTTCCACGACGAGCCCACCATCGAGGCGCTCAACAAGCTCGACCTGGACGTCACGACGGTCGGCAACCACGAGTTCGACGAGGGCGCCAGGGAACTCGCGCGCCTGCAGAACGGCGGCTGCCACCCCACCGACGGGTGTTACACGGACCAGGAGTTCGAGGGTGCGGACTTCCCCTACCTCGCGGCCAACGTCCTCGACGAGAAGACGAACAAGCCGATCCTCAAGCCGTACTGGGTCTGGAAGAAGAAGGACGTCAGGATCGGGTTCATCGGCGTCACCCTGGAGGGCACGCCGAACATCGTCTCCGCCGACGGTGTCAAGGGCCTGGTCTTCAAGGACGAGGTCGAGACCATCAACAAGTACGCCAGGGAACTGCAGCGCCAGGGCGTCCAGTCGATCGTTGCGCTGGTCCACGAGGGCGGCTTCCCGAGTTCGTCGTCGTACAACTACGACTGCGACTCGCCCGGCGCCGGTGACGGCATCTCCGGTCCGATCGTCGACATCGCGAAGAACGTGACCCCGGCCGTGGACGCGCTCGTCACCGGCCACACCCACACCGCGTACGTCTGCACCATCGACGACCCGGCCGGCCGGCCCCGTATGGTCACCTCGGCCGCCTCCTTCGGCCGCCTCTACACGGACACCACCCTCACGTACGACCGCCGTACCGGCGACATCGCGCGTACGGCTGTGCAGTCCGCGAACCGCGTGGTCACCCGGGACGTCGCCAAGGCGCCCGACCTGACGCAGCTGATCAGCAAGTGGAACACCCTCGCCGCCCCGATCGGCAACCGCGCCATCGGCTACATCTCCGCCGACGTCAACAACACCGGCACCGAGTCCCCGATGGGCGACCTGATCGCCGACGCCCAGTTCGCGTACGGCAAAGAGCTGGACCCGGAGACCGACCTGGCGCTGATGAACCCGGGCGGTGTGCGGGCCGGCCTCACCTATGCGGCCAAGGGCGCCGAGGGTGACGGGGTCGTCACCTACGCCGAGGGCTTCACGGTCCAGCCGTTCGCCAACACCGTGAACCTCCAGGACTTCACCGGCGCCCAGCTGGTCCAGGTGCTCAAGGAGCAGGTGAGCGGCAGCAACGCGGCCGCCCCGAAGATCCTGCAGCCGTCGAAGAACCTGACCTACACCCTGGACCTGACGAAGTCCGGCGCGGACCGGGTCGTCACCGACTCCATCCGCCTGAACGGCGCGGCCGTCGACCCGGCCGCCACCTACCGCGTCGCCACCAACTCCTTCCTCGCGGGCGGCGGCGACGGCTTCACCACCCTCGGCCAGGGGACGAACGACCTGGTCGGCACCGACGACCTGGCGGCCCTGGCCCAGTACCTGACGGCCAACTCCTCGGCCACGAGCCCGCTCGCGCCTCCGGCGGCGAACCGGATCACGCTCGTGCAGTAGCCCCCACCTCGCCTTACGGGCCCGGTGCGCGCAGCCGCGTGCACCGGGCCCGTCCTGTTTTATAAAACCTGTGTGAAGTGGTGTTTGGTTCCGCGTTGCTTCTGAAAATATGTCTCAGCTGTAATTCATCCATGTCTTAGTGAAAATGGCTTTCTTCGGCTCGCGGATCACGTAATGTTTTCCATGTCGAAAGCGAACGGCGCGGACGGCAGAACGAAACGGATCGAAGGAGAAGATCATGAGCTTCCACAAGATCGTCCCGGTCAAGAAGGCCGACAAGCCCGCTCCGAAGCCGGCGGCCAAGAAGAAGGACTGCAAGAAGTCCCAGGTCAAGCGCCCCGTGGGTCACCGGTAAGTCGCCAGCACCAAGGAGGGAATTTCCATGAGCTTCCGCAAGATCGCCCCCGTCAAGAAGCACCACAAGCCCGCCCCGGCCCCCAAGAAGCCCGCCCCGAAGAAGCCGGTCGTGACGCGTCGCCCGGTCGGCGACCAGGGCTGACAAAGAATTCACAGAAGTAATTCAAATCAATTCACAGGTGATTGCAGCAGGGCGGTAGGGAAACTGTTGCAGGATCACGACAGAACGAAACGGATCGAAGGAGAAGATCATGAGCTTCCACAAGATCGTCCCGGTCAAGAAGCACCGCAAGCCCGCCCCGGCCCCGAAGAAGCCCGCGCCGAAGAAGCCGGTCGCGGAGCGCCGCCCCGTGGACAACGGCTGACGCACACAGTGAGGCGGGGTCACCGGTCAAGCGTGGTCGCACCGGTGGCCCCGCCTCGGCCATGTCCACCCCACCGATACCTCTGAAGGGAGTTGTCGACCATGAGAGAAGCCCGCACGGCCTTCCGCCGCTTCTGGCCGCTGACCCGCGGCGACCGCAGATGGCTCGGCGCGATCATCGCGTGCGTCGTGGTGTCCGCGCTCGCCGAGACCGCCGCGATCCTGCTCTTCGCCGACCTCACCGACAACGCCCTGGAGGCCGGTTCGCTGTCCGCCTTCTGGGGCCCGGCCGGCGCCTGGCTGCTGGTCGCCGCGGTGGGCGCGCTCGTCGGCTACTTCGGCAACTCACTGGCCACCTGGACCGCCGAGAGATTCGTACTGCGCCTGCGCGCCAAGGTCTTCCGGCACGTCCAGGACCTGCCCCCGCACTTCTTCCAGCAGCACCGCCAGGGCGACCTGGTGGAACGCCTCACCGGTGACGTCGAGGCCATCGAGCAGATGGTCGTGTCGGGTGTCGTCGGCACCGTCGCCGCCGCCTTCTCCGCCGTCTTCTACGCGGCCGCCGCCTTCTGGCTGCGCTGGGACCTGGCCCTGGCCACCTTCGTCCTCGCGCCCCTGTTCCTGTTCGCGGCCCGCCGCTTCTCCGGCCGGATCAGGACGGCCTCCCAGGACGAACGCGTCGCCGACGGCGCGATCACCTCCGTGGTCGAGGAGTCCCTCGGCAACGTCGTCCTCACCCAGGCCTACAACCGCCGCCGGGACGAGGAGAAGCGCCTCGACGTCGAGGCCCGCGCCTGGATGCGGGCGAGCGTGCGCGGCGCCCGCCTCAGCGAGATGTACGCGCAGTTCGTCGAGGTCGTAGAGACCGTGTGCGTACTTGCCGTCATCGGCCTGGGGGTGTGGGAGATCTCCGCCGACCGTATGACCCTCGGCCAGCTCCTCGCCTTCGCCGCCTTCCTCGGCTACCTCTACCCGCCGGTCCGCAACCTCGGCCAGCTCGGCCTCACCCTCACCGCGGCCACCGCGGGCGCGGAGCGCATCGGCGAGATCCTGGACGCCGAACCCGCGGTCACCGACCCCGCCCAGCCGGTCGGCCCCTGGCCGGTCCGAGGCTGGGTCAGCTTCCACAACGTCTCCTTCCGCTACCCGGAGTCCCCCCGCGCCTCCCTCCGCGACGTCGACTTCGCCGCGGGCCCCGGCGAACTGGTCCTGGTCACCGGCAAGAGCGGCGCCGGCAAGTCCACCCTCTCCAAGCTCCTCACCCGCTTCTACGACCCCTCGGCCGGCGTGATCTGCCTGGACGGCGTCCCGCTGAACGACGTACCCCTGGAGTTCCTCCGCGAGAACGTCGCCCTGCTCCCGCAGCAGACGCTGATCCTCAACGGCACGGTCCGCGAGAACATCGAGTGCGGCCGCCCCGGCGCGACGGACGAGGAGATCGAGCAGGCGGCCCGCGACGCCGCCGCCCACCACTTCATCACCACCCTCCCCCAGGGCTACGACACCCACATCGCCCCCGGCACGGCCGCCCTCTCCGGCGGCCAGCTGCAACGCATCGCCATCGCCCGCGCGATGCTGCGCGCCGCCCCGGTCCTCGTCCTCGACGAGCCCACGGCGGGCCTGGACGCGATCGCCGCCCGCCAGGTGGTGGCCCCGCTGCGCAAGCTGATGGCGGGCCGTACGACCATCATGATCACGCACGACCTCACCCTCGCCCCGGACGCCGACCGCATCCTGGTCGTCGACCGCGGCCGGCTGGTGGAGGCGGGCACGCACCCCGAACTCCTCGCCCGTGGCGGCGCGTACGCCGGCCTCGCCCACCCCCTCCCGGAGGCGATCACGGCGGAGCCGGCTCCGGCCCCGGACGAGACGATGATCCTCAGGTGGTAGTTCAGGCGGCAGGAGCCGTCCGCAGGGTGTAGCCCATCCCGCGCACGGTGTGGATGAGCCGCGGTTCGCCGCGGCTCTCCAGTTTCCGCCGCAGGTACATGATGTAGACGTCCAGCGTGTTGGACGCGGGCTCGAACTCGAACCCCCACACGTCCCGCAGGATCCGTTCCCGGCTGAGCACCCGCCCCGGGTGCCGCAGCAGGAACTCCAGCAGCGCGTACTCGGTCTTGGTCAGATCCAGCGTCCGGCCCCCGCGGTGCACGGTCCGGGTCCGCAGATCCATCGCGACGTCCTCGATGCCGAGACACCGGTTCGCCCGCGCCGGCGCCTCGTGCTCTGGCTCCCGCCGCGGACTGCGCCGCAGCAACGCCCTTACCCGGGCGAGCAGTTCCTCGTTGGCGAAGGGCTTGGCCAGATAGCCGTCGGCGCCGTTGTCGAGGGCGACGATGCGGTCCCCCACCGCGTTCCGCCCGGTGATCATGAGAATGGGCACGGTGGACCCGGAGGCCCGGATCCGCCGGGTCGCCGCCAGGCCGTCGAGCCCCGGCATCTCCACATCCATCAGCACCAGGTCGGGTGTGCTCTCCGGAGCCCCGAGGAGATCGAGGGCCACTCTGCCGTCCCCGGCGAGGACCGTCTCGTACCCCTCGAACCTGAGCAGCCGGCCGACCCCGTCCCTCACGGCCGCGTCGTCGTCGGCCAGCAGAATCTTCCTCGCCATCTGACAAAAGTGTGACGACGTGCTGTGAGGGGGCTGGGGCGGGGATGTGCGTGGGCTACGGCTGCCGGGCGGGGGAGTGCGGCGGCCGGGCGCCCCAGTACCACTGGAGTACGGCGCCCAGGGCGGCACCCGAGGCCACCGGCACGCACACGATCAGCAGGAAGGGCTGGTCCATCCGTCCCGTGATCACCAGGGCCATGGAGACCATGATCATCACGCCGACCATCGCCAGCCCGCCGTAGATCCCCCATGTCCACCCCTTGCGGCGCCCGGCCCCGCGCAGGATCCGCTCCTCCACGTCCGGGCGCCGCTCCCAGGTGAGGCTGCGGTGCGGCGCGGCGGCCAGGCACAGCTCCGCGACCTCGGCGTAGGGGTCGTCCAGCTGCCAGTCGTTGAGGTGCGGGAGCAGGAAGCGGCGGCCCTGGTAGTCGTACAGGTAGGTGAGCCACTGGGGCGTCCCCCGGCCGGAACCGCGCGGGGCCTGCTCGACCCGGATGTCGTACACGTCGGACCACGCCCAGGTACGGGCCCGCAGTGGGCCCCGCGCGGTGATCCCGGCCGACGTGACCCGCGTGTAGGCCCGGTACTGCTCCAGTACGACCCGCACCAGGACCAGGAGGATCAGCATGCCGAAGAACGGCGGCCCCCACCGGTCCTCGTGCCCGCCGGCCCCGCCACCGGAGACCCGGGCGGTCTGGACGAACGCGTTCACCAACACCAGCCCCAGCAGCCCGAAATACGCCCGCGGCAGCTTCCGCCGCTTCCGGTACTCGCGCTCCACGCCACCCTCGTCCACGATCCGAAGCCCTCCCCAGACGCACCGAACGGGTGCGCGACTGGGGAGAGGATATGGCGGCCCTCTGTGGCCTCGGGAAGCGGTTCGGGCTGGGCTTCGGCGGACCGTTCCGCCATCGCTCGAACGGGTGATCTGGAGTCATATCACCAGGTCACCGACGCCGCCGTACCTACCGTGATCGCGTTGCTTGTGCCGCGGGCACGCCCAGCCCACACTTGAGGAGGAGGTGTCACCTTGACCGCTCTCGCACATGAGAGGCCCAGGACCATGTCTGAGGCTCAGGCCGAACTCTTCGACGGACCCGACCTGGACGAGGTCCTGTGGCAGGCGTGGAAGGCCATGGAACTCCCCGAGGGCTACCGCGCTGAGATCATCGAGGGAGCCATCGAGGTGTCGCCCACCGGTCGTTACTCGCACAGCCAGATCGTCTTCATGCTGAGGGAGGCGTTGGCGGAGTTCCTGAAGGGAGGAGACTTCGCGCCCCGGAACGACACGAACGTCATCCATGAGAACCGGGCTTGGGTACCCGACCTGTTCGTCATCGCCAGGGATCCTGAGCGGTACGTGACAGACGACGGGCTCGGTCTGACGGCTGCGGGCGTTCGAGTCGTCTTCGAAGTCACCTCTCCCGGGAAGCGCAGCCGCGACCGCGACCGCATCCGCAAGCGCCGCGAGTACGCCCGCGCCGGAATCCCCGTGCACGTGATCATCGATGACCACGACGACCAGGGCGCCGTCACCCTCTTCACCGGGCCTCGCCCCGACAAGGCCGACTGGGAAGACATCCACCGTGTCCCCTACGGCACCGAGATCACCATCCCCGAGGGCCCCGCCAAGGGCTTCGTGATCGGGGAGGCGATCACGGGGCCGAAGCGAGGGTGACGGAGCCGAACCCCTTACATGGTCTCCGGTGGAGCCGTAAGGGCCCCTGGCAGTCGTACCGTCGCCACTGTGCCGCCGCCCTCTGCGCGGGCCAGGGTGACCTCGCCGCCGGCCTGCTGGACCGTGCGGGCCACGATGGAGAGGCCGAGGCCGGAGCCGGGGAGGGCACGGGCGCTCGGGGAGCGCCAGAAGCGGTCGAAGACGTGGGGGAGTTCGTCCTCGGGGATGCCGGGGCCGTGGTCGCGGACCGTGAGGACGCCGCGCGCCAGGGCGACGTCGATCGTGCCGCCCTCGGGGCTGAACTTCACCGCGTTGTCGAGGATGTTGACGATCGCCCGCTCCAGGGCGGAGGGCTCGGCGCGTACGAACCACGGCCGGACGTCCGCCGTGATCTTCAGCTCCGGGCCGCGCAGCCGGGCGCGGTTCAGGGCCGCTTCGACCGTGTCCTGCAGGGCCACGACCTGCACGCGCTCACCTCGCTGCCCCTCCGAGCGGGACAGCTCCTGCAGGTCGCCGATCAGCGACGCCAGCTCCGTCATCTGCGCCTTCACCGAGGCGAGCAGTGCCTTGCGGTCGGCAGGGGGGATGGGGCGGCCGGTCTCCTCGCTGCGGGTGAGGAGTTCGATGTTCGTGCGGAGTGAGGTGAGGGGGGTGCGCAGTTCGTGGCCGGCGTCCGCGATGAGCTGCTGCTGCAGCTCGCGGGAGCTGGCGAGTGACGTCGTCATGGAGTTGAAGGAGCGGGACAGCCGGGCCACCTCGTCGTCCGCCTCCTCCTCCACCGGGATACGCACGCTCAGGTCCTCGGTGCGGGCGACGTGTTCGACGGCCTCGGTGAGTTCGTCGACGGGGCGCAGACCGGCCCGGGCAACCGCGAGGCCCGCGGCTCCGGCGCCGATGACTCCTACGCCGGAGACGAGAAGGAGAAGCAGTGCGAGGTCGTTGAGGGTGTTCTGGGTGCTCTTGAGGGGCACGGCGACCATGAACCCGACGTTCGGGCCGAGCGCACCGGTGACTTGGTTGCGGGTGGAGCCCAGCGGATGGATCATCACGCGGACCGCGTTGCCGTCGCTGTCAGTACCATCGCGGAGGTAGAGCTTCCCGGTGTTCCCGCTCTTGATCACATCTTTGTCGCCCTGGGTGACTTTGACGGAGCCCGAGGAGTCATCGGTGACGCAGACCTTCCCGGCATCGGTGACAACCTGGGAGTAGTTGTTCCGGAAGACCCCGTTGCCCTGTGGGGTCGTGGAGCAGTTGCTGAGGGCGAACGAGGCGATGTTGGCCTGCTGGGGTCCCTTCATGCCTCGTTGCAGATCCTGGTCCAACTGCGCGTACAGCTTCCCCTGCACGATGAACCAGCACGTCACCGACACCGCCGCCACCGCGAACGCCACCGCCGCCGCGACCAGCATCGACAGACGGGCCCGGATCGGGAGGGTGCGGAAACGGCGGGCGAGCCTGTTCACTCCGCGCCGCCCTGGCGCAGGACGTACCCGACGCCGCGCACGGTGTGGACGAGGCGGGGTTCGCCGCCCGCCTCGGTCTTGCGGCGGAGGTACATGACGTACACGTCGAGAGAGTTGGAGGAGGGCTCGAAGTCGAAGCCCCAGACGGCCTTCAGGATCTGTTCGCGGGTGAGGACCTGGCGCGGGTGTGCCATGAACATCTCCAGGAGGGTGAACTCGGTACGGGTGAGTTCCACCTGGCGGCCGGCCCGGGTCACCTCGCGGGTCGCGAGGTCCATGCGCAGGTCGGCGAAGGTGAGGGCCTCGTCCTCGTCGGCCCCTTCGATCACGGACGCCGCGTAGGAGCTGCGGCGCAGGAGGGCTCGGATGCGGGCGAAGAGTTCGTCGAGTTCGAAGGGCTTGACCAGGTAGTCGTCCGCCCCCGCGTCGAGTCCGGTGACCCGGTCGCCGACCGTGTCGCGGGCCGTCAGCATCAGGATCGGGGTGGTGTCGCCCGCCCCGCGGATGCGGCGGGCCGCGGTCATGCCGTCCATCCGCGGCATCTGGATGTCGAGGACGATCAGGTCCGGCTTGTAGGCCGTGGCCTTCTCCAGTGCGTCCGCGCCGTCCACGGCCTCCTCGGTCTCGTACCCCTCGAAGGCGAGGCTGCGCTGGAGTGCTTCGCGTACGGCAGGCTCGTCGTCGACGATCAGGATGCGCTGGGGGTCACGGTCGCCATCGGCGGGGCTCATCGCTCGCGTTTCCTCGGGGTGCGGTGGTTCGTGGTCGGGACGCCTCTCAGCCTCGCATGTTTCCGGGCTGTCGGGTATGCACGCTGGTGGGGCGGAACGCCCCCAAGGGGGCCTAGCCGCGGACCAGGGTCATGCGGCTGAGCTGCACCTTGCGCTGGTGCGGCCGGGCCGCCGAGGTGCGCAGGCCCATCAGCTGCGGGGCCGGTGCGACCTCCGGGGCGCGTGAGGCCGGGGTGGCCTTCGGGGTGCGCGGGGCCTGGGCGGCCTCCGGGGCGCGCGGGGCCGGGGGCGTCACCGTCGGCACCGCCGCCTCCGTCGGTGCGTGGAGTTCGTACGCCACCGCAAGGGCCAGGGTGGTGCCGGCCGGGCCGTCGGCGGCCGTCGTGTGCGCAACCTGCGTGACCTGCGAAACCTGCGAAACCCGGGTTGCCTGCGAGATCTGCGTGGTCATGACGTACTCCCTACGTGCTCGTGCTGGTGGTTCAGCTGGTGGAGCCCGCCCGCAGCTTGGCCAGGTCGGACTTGACGGTGTTGATCGGGATGGCGAAGCCGAGGCCGACGCTGCCCGCGTCCGAGGAGGACGAGGAGGAGCTCGAACTGGCCGAGTACATCGCCGAGTTGATGCCGATGATGTTGCCGCCGGCGTCGATCAGCGCGCCGCCGGAGTTGCCGGGGTTCAGCGAGGCGTCCGTCTGGATCGCCTTGTAGGTCGTGGTCGACGAACCCGTGTCGCCGTTGAACTGCTGGCCGCCGAAGGAGAACGGCCACTGGCCGTCGCTGCCGCTGCCCTGGCTCTGCTGGTCCTGGCTCTCGTCGGTGGAGACGGTGACGTCCCGGTTGAGCGCGGAGACGATGCCGCTGGTCACGGTGCCGCTGAGGCCCTCGGGGGAGCCGATCGCCACGACCGTGTCGCCGACCTGGACGCCGTCGGAGTTGCCGAGGGTGGCGGGGCTGAGGCCGGAGGCGCCCTGGAGCTTGATGAGGGCGAGGTCCTTGGCGCTGTCGGTGCCGACGACCTTGGCGGTGTACGACTTGCCGGTGCTCGTCGTCACCTTGACCGACTGGGCGCCGGAGATCACGTGGTTGTTGGTGACGATCTCGCCGTTGCTGGTGATGATCACGCCGGAGCCGGTCGAGGTGCCGTTGCTGAGGGTCGCGGTGATCTCGACGACGCTCGGGCTGACGGCCGCGGCGATCGTGGCGACGTCGCCCTTCTTGCTGGAGGGCACCACGCTGGTGGTGGTGCTGCTGGAGACGACCTGGGTCTTGCCGGTCAGCTCCTGGAAGGCGTACGCGGTGCCGCCGCCCACCGCCGCCGCGACGATCGCGACCGCGGCGAGCAGGGCTATCGGGCCGCGGGTGCGCTTCTGCTTCGCGTGAGCCGAGTGCGGGGTCTCTTCGGGGAGCGCCGAGAACTCCGGGAGCTGCGTGGTCTCCGGCTCCACGGTGACCGGCTGCGCGGCCGGCTGCTGTGCCGCCTGCTGCATCGGCTGGTGCGTGGGCGGGGGCGGCCACTCCGGGTTGACGGGAGAGGAGGCGTGCTGCTGCTGGGGGTACGCGCCCTGGTAGGCGTCACCCTGGGGACCCTGCGGGTTCTCGTACTCGCCGCTGCGGCGGAAGCTCTCGGTCATGACAAGTAGCTTGTCCCGCGACCATGAGAGCTTCCTGAGTGCCCGCTGAGAACGGAGAGAGAAGCTCGTTTGCCCGAAATAAAGGCGCTTCTCGCAGGTCGGGCCGGGTTCTCAGAAGCCGTTCATGAAGGCTTTGCTGTGGGTCCTGTGGGGGTGGTGTGGGTGCGGGCCGGTGGGGGCGCTCGCTGCAGTGCCCTTCTTTCAGGGGCGTGGGGAACTGCGTGAGCAACCCCCACGCACCCGCAGTCGACGAACTACACGCACCCGCAGGACCCACGCACCCGCAGTCGACGAACTACACGCACCCGCAGGACCCACGCACCACCAGCCGCGAAGGAAACGTCTTCAGGCGCTCCCTCCGCGAACCGGCCACCCGCAGTCCGTCGTCCAGCACCAGGTCCACCGCCGCCCGCGCCATCGCCGGGCGGTCCGAGGCGATCGTCGTCAGCGGGGGATCCGCCAGCGCCGCCTCCTTGATGTCGTCGAAGCCGGCCACCGCCAGCTCCCCCGGCACGTCGATACGCAGCTCCCGCGCCGCCCGCAGCACGCCGAGCGCCTGGTCGTCGGTGGAGCAGAAGATCGCCGGCGGGCGGTCGGGGCCGGAAAGGATCTCCAGGGCGACCCGGTACGCGTCGTACCTGTTGTACGGCGCCTCGAACAGCCGGTCCTCCGTGGGCAGCCCCGCCTCGTCCATGGCCCGCCGCCAGCCCTCGACGTGGTCGGAGACCGGGTCGCCGACCGACGGGGTCTCTGCGGTGCCGCCCATACAGGCCACGTACTCGTAGCCGTGCTCCAGCAGATGCCGTACGGCGAGCTGGGCGCCGCCGAGGTCGTCGGTCACCACCGCGACGTCGTCGATCGCCTCCGGCCGCTCGTGCAGCAGCACCACCCGGGCGTCCCAGGCCTCGATCTCGGCCGCGGCCTGGTCGTTCAGCGCGTGGGAGACGAGGATGAGGCCCGAGACCCGCATCCCGAGGAACGCGCGCAGATAGTGGACCTCGCGCTCGGCGACGTAGTCGGTGTTCCCGACCAGCACCATCTTTCCGCGCTCGGACGCCGCCTGCTCCACCGCGTGCGCCATCTCGCCGAAGAACGGCTGGCGGGCGTCCGGGATGATCAGGCCTATGAGGTCGGTGCGCCGCGAGGCCATCGCCTGGGCGACCCGGTCGGGCCGGTACCCCAGTTCCTTGATCGCGGCGAGGACACGCTCGCGCGTGGCCGGGGCGACCGGCCGGGGTCCGTTGTTGATGACATAGCTGACAACGGCGGTCGAAGTTCCCGCCAGCCGCGCCACATCGTCCCGAGTCACCTTGGCCACGCGCGGAGTCTACGCGGATGGACCCGCTCTGGGCAGGGCAAATCGAAGCTTCGCTTGCGGAAGCAATGCCCCTCCGGGCGGTGGCGACGCCCCGCCCGGACGACGACTACCTCTCGGCCGGTACCTCGACCCCGTCCAGGGCGGTCGATGCGTCCACATCGTCCGTCTTTGCACGGTCCGCCTTGGCCTTGGCCTCGTCACTGACCCGCTCGCCCTTCTCGGGCGTAACGAATCGATAACCGACGTTCCGGACGGTGCCGATCAAGGACTCGTGCTCCACGCCGAGCTTGGCGCGCAGCCGTCGTACGTGCACGTCGACGGTCCGGGTGCCGCCGAAGTAGTCGTACCCCCAGACCTCCTGGAGCAGCTGTGCACGAGTGAACACCCGGCCGGGGTGCTGGGCCAGGTACTTCAGCAGCTCGAACTCCTTGAAGGTGAGGTCGAGGACCCGGCCCTTGAGTTTCGCGCTGTACGTCGCCTCGTCGACCGACAGGTCGCCGTTGCGGATCTCCATGGGGGAGTCGTCGGCGACGATCTGCTGGCGGCCCATGGCGAGGCGCAGCCGCGCCTCCACCTCGGCCGGTCCCGCGGTGTCGAGGAGTACGTCGTCGATGCCCCAGTCGGCGGTGACGGCGGCGAGCCCGCCCTCGGTGACGACCAGGATCAGCGGACAGCCCGGACCGGTGGACCGCAGCAGCTGGCAGAGGCTGCGTACCTGCGGAAGGTCGCGGCGGCCGTCGATCAGGATGACGTCCGCGCCCGGGGTGTCGACGAGGGCGGGGCCTTCGGCCGGGGCGACCCGCACGTTGTGCAGGAGCAGGCCGAGGGCCGGCAGCACCTCTGTCGACGGCTGGAGGGCGTTGGTCAGGAGCAGCAGAGAACTCATACGTCTGGTTCCTCCTCGGTCCCTGCGAGGACTGTGTGCAATGACACTGCGCTGCGCTCCCGAGCCTCCGTACATCCGCGGTCACCAGGAGTTTCCCGCTTCGTATACAAAGCTTCCGAAAGCACAAAAGGACCCGGTGGCGGCGCTGCCCGAGTCCTCTGCCCAGCAGAATAGCCCACATGAGCAACGGTCCGGCAGGTCATGTGGCACGTTCCATCGTTCGTCCGAACTCTGAGACAGGCAGATACGCCCCTATCCGGACGTTTCTGCGTACTGCCGACAGGGTTTCCGTCGATTCCGTATACGACCCGGCCGCAGTCGTATACGACGGCTTCCCGCCACCTTCCCGTGACCTCGTGTTCGTCCTTGCCCACGGTTTCACGGGGGACGTGGACCGGCCACATGTACGACGGGTGGTGGCCGCTCTGACCGATTACGGCCCGGTCGTCAGCTTCTCCTTCCGGGGCCACGGCCACTCGGGCGGCCGCACCACCGTCGGCGACCGTGAGGTCCTCGACCTGGCGGCGGCGGTGGAGTGGGCCCGCGGCTTCGGGCACACGCGGGTGGTGACCGTCGGCTTCTCGATGGGCGGCTCGGTGGTGCTGCGGCACGCGGCGCTGCATCCGGGGGTGGACGCCGTGGTCTCCGTGTCGTCGCCGGCCCGCTGGTACTACCGGGGTACGGCCCCCATGCGCCGTGTCCACTGGCTGGTCACCCGGCCCGAGGGCCGGCTGGTCGGCCGCTACGGCTTCCACACCCGTATCCACCACCGCGACTGGGACCCGGTGCCGCTGTCCCCGGTGGAGGCGGTGCCGAGGATCGCGCCCACCCCGCTGCTGATCGTGCACGGCGACAGCGACGGCTACTTCCCGGTCGACCATCCGCGGATGCTGGCCGCCGCCGCGGGCGACGGCGCCGAACTCTGGCTGGAGCCCGGCATGGGCCACGCCGAACACGCGGCGGACGAGGCGCTGCTGGCCAGGATCGGCGACTGGGCGGCCTCCAGGGCGGGCTAGCCTGACCCTGTACACAGCCGACTGATGAACTTCCGATTCTCTTGAGGAACCGCATGCCCAAGGTCACGGTGCGCTACTGGGCCGCCGCGAAGGCCGCGGCCGGCGTCGCCGAGGAGCCGTACGACGCGGACACCCTCGCCGAGGCGCTGGACGCGGTGCGCGCGCGACACCCCGGGGAACTGGCGCGCGTCCTGCGGCGATGCTCCTTCCTCGTCGACGGTGACCCCGTGGGGACGCGGGCGCATGAGACGGTACGGCTGGCCGAGGGCGGCACGGTCGAGGTGCTCCCGCCGTTCGCAGGAGGGTGAGCGAGAGCGATGACCAACCAGCCGTACGAGGGCTACGACCCGTACCAGCAGCAGCCCCAGCCGCAGCAGCAGCCGCAGTGGGGGTACGACGAGCAGCAGTACGCCACGCAGCAGTGGCAGGGGCAGACGTGGGAGACGCAGACCCACGCGCCGGTGCCGGCGGCCCCGCCGGCGTCGGCCGCCGAGCCGGCGTACACGGCGCAGCAGCAGTACGCGCAGCCGTCGGCACAGGCACAGGCACAGCAGCCGACGTACACCCCGCCCGCGCCTGCCCCTGCGCCCGCACCTTCGCCCTCCGCCGAGCCGGACGCGGGGTACGGTCCCGCGACCCTCGCGGGCAACGCGCGCATCACGGACGCGCAGCGGGCGCGCATCGAGGGCCGTTCGCCGATCATCGAGCCCGGCATGCAGCCGGCTCTGCTCACCGCCCTGCTGGGCCTGCTGCTCGCGGCGACGGCGCCCCTCTCCTCGTACGCCCTGGTCGTCCCTCTGGTGATCCTCCAGGCGGTGACGGCGGCGGGCTGGTTCCGGCTGAACGGCATGTGGCCGGCCCGCCAGGGCATCGCGCTCGCGTTCCTGGGCGGGCTGGCGGCGGACGTGGCGGTACTGGTCGCGGGCCGTGACCAGGCCCCGGCGGCGATCCTCGGCCCCCTGGGCATCTGGGTGCTCCTCACCCTCGTCCTCCAGCTCCGTTCGCACGCGGACCCCGACACCCGTATGTACGGCCTGATGGCCACGGTCGCGTCCTCCGCCCTGACGATCATCGCGACGGGCTACCTGGGCGCCGACCCCGACGCGGTGTCCGTCGGCGGCGCCGCGGTCGCGGTGGCGGTCCTGGCGAGGGCGCTTCCGCTGCCGACGCCGGCATCGGTGATCGTGTCCCTGCTGGCGGCCACCGGGGCGGGCATCGCGGTGGGCGGCATGACGGGGCTCGGTACGACGGGTGCGCTGATCGGGGCGGCGGCCGCGGCGTGCGCGCTCATCGGCCACCGGGTGGCGAGCTACGACTACCCGTCGAGGTTCGTCCACTTCACGGCAGGCGTGGCACTCCCCTTGGCGGCGGCGGCACCGCTGGTGTGGGTCCTGCACTGATTTCGCCCACCCACCCGACTCGGTTGGCGGAGGAGCGAGGCCGAGGCAGCGCGGACGACGCTTGCAAGGTGACCGCCAGACACTCCGGCCGCGCGGAGGCTCTGACCGCGGTCCGGGCAGTCAAACCCAGGGACGCGGGGCTTTCGAACGCGGGTCGGTGCCCGACCTAGGGCGCGTGGTTTCGAACGGGGGTCGGTGACCGACCCAGGGACGCGGGGTCTTCGAACGCGGGTCGGTGACCGACCCAGGGAGCGCGCGGGCTTCGAACGCGGGCTGGGCAGCTGGCCCAAGGGGCGCGGGGAACTGCGCGACCAGCCCCCAGGCCCGCACCGGCACGACCACCCGCAGCGCCCCCTTCCCCTTCCCCATCCCCCTGCCCACTGTCACAGCTGCTCGACAATCCCCCGTCGGCCCGCTCCCGCGGGGTTAGCGTGAGGGAACCGACGTGCCGAGCCGACCCGGGGGACCCCACCACATGCGCGCCCTGCGAATACTCCTGATCGTCGTCGTCGTTCTCGGCGTTCTCTTCGTGGTCGTCGACCGCGTCGCCGTGCACTTCGCCGAGGGCGAGGCCGCCGGCAAGCTGAAGACGACCGAGGGACTGGCGAGCGACCCCGACGTCTCCATCAACGGCTTTCCGTTCCTCACCCAGGTCGCGAGCGGCACCCTCGACGACGTCGAGGTCAGCATCAAGGACTACGACGCCACCACCGGGACCGCCGGCAAGACCATCCGCATCGACGACCTGCACGCCGACATGAAGGACGTCTCCTTCTCCGGCGACTACAGCTCCGCCACCGCCGAGTCCGCCACCGGCACCGCGCTCATCTCCTACGCCGAGCTGCTGAAGAACGCCAAGGCCGCGCCCACCGACATGGGCCTCGGCTTCACCGGCCAGGTCGTCGGTCTCGCCGACGGCGGCAACGGCAAGATCAAGGTCACCCTCGACGTCACCGTCCCCGGCGTCAGCGCCCACCAGAAGGTCCCTGTCCTCAGCACGGTCACCGTCAAGGACAACACCGTGCAGGTGCACGCCGACAACCTCCCCAAGCTCACCGGGGTCAGCCTCATCGAGAACCGGTTCCGGCAGGCCTCCGACTTCCGGCAGGCCATCGACCAGCTCCCCGGCGGTGTCCAGCTGGACAAGGTGGAGGCTGTGCCGAATGGTGTGGAGATCGCGGTGAAGGGTTCGAACGTCAAGCTGGCCGGGTAGTAAGCGCGACGGCGGCGGCTCCCAGGAGAGTCCGACAGGCGAGACGGCGACGTCCGTACCGTAGATGTGACGGCGGTGACAGTCGCCCGCCCGCCCCGGAACCACGCACTCGCCCCTCCTCCTATCTCGCAATCCGGACGATCGTGTCTCAACATGCGACATGCCGGTGACATGCCCGGTTATCCGTCCCTACGATCGAGCCCATGAAGCGACAGGCGGATCTCACGAAGCGGCGGGCAGTCGACCTGTGCCGCGTCGCCGCCATGCTCTGTCGCCCCTTCTGACGTGGAGGCCGCTGCCTCCGCATCCCCCTGCCCTCCCCTGTCGAGGGCATCCGTGCGCCGCGCCGCGCACGCACCCGCACTTCGCACGCCCCGCCGCAACTGCCCCGGAGGAGAAAGAGCATGAGCCGCAGCGACGTCCTGGTCGACGCCGACTGGGTCCAGGACAACCTGGACAACCCCGAGATCGCGATCGTCGAGGTGGACGAGGACACGTCCGCCTACGAGAAGAACCACATCCGCAACGCGATCCGCATCGACTGGACCAAGGACCTGCAGGACCCGGTCCGCCGCGACTTCATCGACCAGGACGGCTTCGAGAAGCTCCTGTCGGCGAAGGGCATCGCCAACGACACGCTGGTGATCCTCTACGGCGGCAACAACAACTGGTTCGCGTCGTACGCCTACTGGTACTTCAAGCTGTACGGCCACGAGAACGTCAAGCTCCTCGACGGCGGCCGCAAGAAGTGGGAGCTGGACGCCCGCGAGCTGGTCGAGGAGGTCCCGGACCGCACCGAGACCACCTACAAGGCCAAGCCGCAGAACACCGCGATCCGCGCCTTCCGTGACGACGTCGTCGCCGCGATCGGCTCGCAGAACCTCGTCGACGTGCGTTCGCCCGACGAGTTCTCCGGCAAGCTGCTCGCCCCGGCCCACCTGCCGCAGGAGCAGTCGCAGCGTCCGGGCCACGTCCCGTCCGCCCGCAACATCCCGTGGTCGAAGAACGCCAACGACGACGGCACGTTCAAGTCGGACGACGAGCTCAAGGAGCTCTACGCCGAGGAGCAGGTGGACCTCGCCAAGGACACCATCGCCTACTGCCGTATCGGCGAGCGCTCGGCCCTGACCTGGTTCGTCCTGCACGAGCTGCTCGGTGTCGAGAACGTCAAGAACTACGACGGCTCCTGGACCGAGTACGGCAGCCTCGTCGGCGTCCCGATCGAGCTCGGCGCCAACAAGTAAGACCCCCAGCAACACCCTCAGCCCGACCTTTCAAGACCCCATCCTCAGGAGTACGACATGTGTGGAGCGAAGGCCGGCGGCCCGGACCCCTCGACGATCAAGCCCGGTGAGACCACGATCCAGGGTCAGGTGACGAAGGACGGCGAGCCCGTGGTCGGCTACGTCCGCCTGCTCGACTCGACCGGCGAGTTCACCGCGGAGGTCCCCACCTCCGCCACCGGACAGTTCCGCTTCTACGCGGCGGAGGGCACCTGGACCGTCCGCGCCCTCGTCCCCGGCGCCACCGCCGACCGCACGGTCGTCGCCCAGCAGGGCGGCCTGGCCGAGGTCGCGATCGCGGTCTGAGACCAGCACATACGGCCAAGGGCCGCACCTCCGGTGAAAACACCGAAGGCGCGGCCCTTCGCCACATCCGGCCCGACCCCGCGCCGGACTCCGTCCGTCGGCCCCGGAGCGGGCCCGTCCGCCTTCTCCGGTGCCGCGCTCATTCCCCTGGGCCGACCTGCTCCGGACGCATGCCGGCAAGGCGCCGTCGCGTGGCCGCTTCTTGATGCGGCTCTCGCACTGCTTCGCAGGCTTCGGTCCGCTGCGCCGGACTCCGTCCGTCGGCCTTGCGGCGGGCCTGTCCGCTCTTCCCGGTGCCGCGCTCATTCCCCTGGGCCGACCTACCCTGGATGCATGCTGGCAAGGCGCCGTCGCGTGTACTTCGCCATGATGGGGATCTGTATCGGTCTCTTCGTC
Source organism: Streptomyces sp. NPDC101234 (assembly GCF_044767525.1). NCBI lineage: Bacteria > Bacillati > Actinomycetota > Actinomycetes > Kitasatosporales > Streptomycetaceae > Streptomyces > Streptomyces sp. NPDC101234. The sequence goes on from NZ_JBIWOA010000013.1 coordinate 60,771, forward strand.
CTGGCGTGGGCAGTCGTACGCCTCTGGTCCGTCCCCGCCGCCGTGGGGATGTGTGTGGTGGCCATGGTCATCCCTCCGGTCGCCGCGATGGTCGCCAACCGCCGGGGGCCGGACGACCGCTGGTGGGACGATCCCTCCGGCGATCCGCAGTCCGACGAGTGGTGGGACGAGCTGGACGGGAAGAAACCCCCTCGGCCTTAGTGCCGGGCGCGGACGCGCTGCGTCAGGAAGAGGGCCGCGCGGTCCAGTGCCTCGTCGGCCTCGTCGAGGACACCCGCGAACGACTGGAACACATGCGGGACGTCGGCGGTGATGTCCAGGACGACGTCCACTCCGGCGGCCCTCGCGCGCGCGGCCATGCGCGTGGAGTCGTCCAGGAGCACCTCGTTCGTGCCGGCCTGCAGGAGCATCGGCGGGAAGCCGGTCAGGTCGGCGTGGACCGCCGGGCTGAGCAGGGGGTGGTCCGGGTCCTGCCCGCCGCGGTACATCCGCCCGGTGTGGGCCAGGGACTCCCGGGTGAAGTACGGGTCGATACCCGCCTTGGTGTCCATGCTCTCCCCGGTGCGCGTGGCGTCCAGGCCGGGCGAGAACGCCACGATCGCCGCGGGCATCGGCAGCCCCGCGTCGCGCGCGGCGAGGCAGGTGGTGACGGTGAGGCCGCCGCCCGCGGAGTCCCCGGCGAACGCGATGGACGAGGGGTCCGCGCCACTGTCGAGCAGCGCACGGTACGCGCCCACCGTGTCCTCGATCGCCGCCGGGAACGGGTGCTCCGGGGCGAGCCGGTACTCCAGCGAGTAGGCCCTGAACCCGGTCCTGGCCACGAGGTTGCCCGTCAGCGACAGCGCGGTCTCGGGGGAGCCGAACACATAGGCCCCGCCGTGGAAGTAGAGGAGCGTCCCGGGGCGCTCCCCGTCGGCCGGCTCGACGCACAGCGCGGGGCGCTCGCCCAGCGTCGTCGCCGAGGTGCGGATCCCCTCCGGGACGATCATCTCGGCCATCAGCGCCCTGAACCCGGCGCGGATCTCCCCGACCGACGGAGCGCCCACGGGCCTCGGCTGCCGCACCCTCGCGTCGATCATCGCGCGTTGTTCCCTGCTCATACCTGCTCCCCTCGCATGTACATGCCGCTACAGTATATGCCGTGGCATATAAATCGGGCGGTGACAGCGCCGACCTCCTGGGTTTCTTCCATGACCTCGTCCGTTGCGAGACGCGGCTCTACAACGCCCTGAACGATCGCCTGCGCGAGCGGCACGGCATTGTCACGTCGCAGTTCGAGTTCCTGCGTCACCTGCGTGACCACCCGGGCTCCCGGGTCGGTGACCTCGCCGCCGGGTTCGCCATCGGTATCGGGGCGACCAGCAAGAGCGTCGACCGCCTGGAGAAGCAGGGCTGGGTCGTCCGTCAGGCCAATCCGGCAGACCGCCGGTCCTCGCTGCTGGCGTTGACCGGCGAAGGCTCGGCCCTCGTCGACGCGGCGGAGGCCACCGTCACCGAACGGCTGGCCGAGCTGATGGGAGAGGCGCTGGGCGGGTCCGCGCCGGCCGTCGCGCTCGCTCTCGCGAAGCTCCGCTCCGTCCTGGAACGCGACGGGATCGGCACCCCGACGGGCTGACGCGGGTTGCCGGTCAGCCGGGCCGGACGAGCCGGGTCTCGTACGCGAAGACCACCGCCTGGACGCGGTCCCGCAGTTCCAGCTTGAGCAGGATGCGGCTGATGTGCGTCTTGACCGTCGCCTCGGCCAGATGGAGCGTCTCGGCGATCTCCGAGTTGGACAGACCCAGGCCCACCTGGGTGAGTACCTCGCGTTCGCGGGCGGTGATGCGGTCCAGCCGGTTGTCCCCGAACGCACCGTCGCCGGACCCGGTGGGCAGCCGGTGGGCGAAGTTCTCCAGCAGGAGCCGGGTGATCCGGGGGGCGACCACCGCGTCGCCGGCGGCCACGCAGCGGATCGCGGCCAGGAGTTCCTCGGGCAGCGCGTTCTTCAGCAGGAAGCCGGAGGCTCCGGCGCGCAGTCCGGCGAAGGCGTACTCGTCGAGGTCGAAGGTGGTCAGGATCAGCACCTTCGCCTCGGGGTACCGCGCCACGATCCGCCCGGTCGCCTCGATACCGTCCACGCCCGGCATCCGTACGTCCATCAGGACCACGTCGGGCCGCAGTTCACCGGTCAGCCGCACGGCCTCGGCGCCGTCACCGGCCTCGCCGACGGCCACCATGTCGTCCTGCGCCTCCAGCACCATGGAGAACGCCATGCGCAGCAGCGGCTCGTCGTCGACGAGGAGAACTCTGATCGTCATGGCTCACACTTCGTTTCCGGACAGGGCCAGTACGGCCCGTACCTGCCAGCCGCCGTCGTGGCGCGGCCCCGCCTCGAACTCGCCGCCGTACACCGCGGCCCGCTCCCGCATCCCGTGCAGCCCCTGTCCGCTGGTACCGTCCGGCAGTTCCGCCACGGGACCGTCGTCGGTGATGCGCACGGTGACGTGCTGCGTGGCGCAGCGCACCCGGACCTCGGCCCGGGTCCCCGGCGGGGTGTGCTTCAGGGTGTTCGTGAGCGCCTCCTGGACCAGCCGGTAGACGGTCAGCTGCGCCGGGACGGGGACGGCGGCGGGGTCGCCCGAGACGTCGAGGCGGGTGGGCAGCCCGGCCGCGCGGACCTGGTCGGCGAGCGGCTCCAACTGGGCGATGCCCGGCATCGGGTGGCGCAACGCGTCGGGCTCGTCGGCGCGCAGTACGCCGAGGAAGCGCCGCATGTCGGTGATCGCCTGCCGGCCGGTCGTCGACACCTGCCGCATCGCCGCGGTGGCCCGCTCCGGGTGCAGCTCCTGGGCGAAGACGGCGCCGTCGGCGAGCGCCACCATCACCGACAGGTTGTGCGTGACGATGTCGTGCATCTCCCGGGCGATCCGGGCACGTTCGCCGGCGACCGCCAGCTGGGACTGCTGGTCGCGTTCCCGCTCCAGCCGTACGGCCCGTTCCTCCAGGAAGGCCAGATGGGCGCGTCTGCTGCGCATGTTCATGCCGATGACGGACGCGGCCACCACCATCGCGGACAGTCCGACGAACGACTCGACGACCCGCTCCGGCGGAGCCCAGCGGACCGACGCGAGCAGCGCACCGGTCTCCAGGACGCCGACGGCGAGCCAGGTGTGCCGCTTGGACGCGTGCGCGGCCACCGTGTACAGCGCGATCAGCAGCGTCATGTCCGCCGGTGTGCGCAGGTTGAGGCACCACTGGACGAAGGCGACCGCCGACATCGCCAGGAACGCCACGAGCGGTGCCCGCCGCCGCCATACGAGCGGCAGTGCCAGCAGCGCGTTGAACAGCAGCGGTTGCCCCAGGAAGGGGTGCAGGACACGGTGCATCGCCCCCGTCAGCAGCGCGCAGACGGCCGCCGCGAACAGTGCGTCCACCGTCTGCGGCGACAGCCGTGCGCGCAGCCGCAGCCGGGCGCGGTCGGCGACGGCGCGCCACGACCGGGCCCGGACCCGTACGGCCTGGGGCAGGGCGTAGGTCATCGACGCGCCCCGGCCCCGACGGTCGCGGCCGCCATCAGGCGTCCCGCCGCCTGAGCGCCACCGCCGCTCCGGCCAGCGCGATCACCGCATACAGGCAGAACACTGCGAAACCGGTCCATGGCGCCAGCGTATTCGGCTCGGCGTGGACGTGGACGAGCCCCTGCCCCGCCGTGCTCGGCAGGTACTTGTTGATCGCGTCGTACCAGGAGGACGGCAGCGCCTCGGCGAGCACCGGAACCACCAGCAGCACACCGAACAGGGTGGCGATGCCGCCCGCGGTGTTCCGGATCAGCGCACCCAGCGCCACCCCGATCAGGCCCACGCCCGTCAGATACAGACCGGCACCGAACACCGCGCGCAGCACGCCCGGGTCGCCCAGCGAGGTCCCGAGATGCTGCCCGGACAGTGCGGCCTGCCCGACGAGGAAGGCGATCAGCGCGGCGGCCGTCATCAGCACCCAGGCGACGACCCCGTACACCAGCGCCTTGGCCCACAGCACCGGCAGCCGCCGCGGCACCGCGGACAGCGAGGCGCGGATCATCCCGGTGGCGTACTCGCCGCTGACCACCAGGACGCCCAGGACGCCGACGGCGAGCTGGGCCAGGAAGAAGCCGCGCAGGCTCGTCAGCGTCGGGTCGAAGTGCAGCCGCTCGTCCGGCGGCAGATGGGACCAGCGGTCGGCGGTGAAGTAGCTGAACAGATAGCCCAGGCCGATCATCGCGACCACCGCGGCCAGCAGTGTGAACAGCGTGGACCGCAGCGACCGCAGCTTGATCCACTCGGAGTGGATCACCTTCAGCTGGGTGACCTCGCCGCGCTCCGCCTCGGGGATCACCGTCGCCGTCACCGTCGTCATGCCGCACGCCCTTCCGTGCCCGCGCCGACGCCCTGCGCCGCGGGTGCCTGGTACTCCACGGCGTCCCGGGTCAGCTCCATGAACGCCTCCTCCAACGACGCCTGCTGCGGGGTCAGTTCGGCCAGGGCGATGCCCTCCTCGGCCGCGACCCGCCCGATCCACTCGCTGGTGATGCCGGTCACCAGCAGCACCCCCGGCTCCTGGGAGGATACGGTGACGTCCGGGCCCGCCAGCAGTTCGCGCAGCTTCTCCGCCTCCTTGGTGCGTACCCGCACCTGGTCCCCGGCGGCCTGTGCGGTGAACTCCGCGACCGACGTGTCCGCGATCAGCCGCCCGCGTCCGATGACGATCAGGTGCTCGGCGGTCAGTGCCATCTCCGACATGAGGTGTGAGGAGACCAGGACCGTACGCCCCTCGGCGGCCAGTCCCTTCAGCAGGTTGCGGATCCACAGGATGCCCTCGGGGTCCAGGCCGTTGACCGGCTCGTCGAGGATCACCGTGGCCGGGTCGCCGAGGAGCGCGCTGGCGATGCCGAGCCGCTGTCCCATGCCCAGCGAGAAGCCGCCGACGCGCTTCTTCGCCACCGCGCGCAGCCCGACGAGGTCGATCACCTCGTCCACGCGGCGCACCGAGATCCCGTGGGTGGCGGCGAGCGCGAGCAGGTGGTTGCGGGCACTGCGCCCGGTGTGGATGGCTCGGGCCTCCAGCATCGCCCCCACCTCGTGCAGCGGTGCCCGGTGGTCGGCGTAGCTCTTGCCGTTGACCACGGCACGGCCCGAGGTGGGCGTGTCCAGACCGAGAAGCATCCGCATCGTGGTGGACTTGCCGGCCCCGTTCGGCCCGAGGAAGCCGGTGACGGCGCCGGGCCGCACAGTGAAGCTGAGATCTTGCACGGCGGTGCGCTCACCGTAGCGTTTGGTGAGGGAGTGGGCCTCGATCATGAAGAGTCCTCGTCGGAACTAGACGGAAGTCGTCGGGGGCGTCCGTTCGCGACCGGACCTGCATCACGCTAGAACCGGGGCCCACCCGAATCGACAGCCCGTGGAGCGACGTTCCGACGCCCGCGTCTGCATCCGCGGGCTGAACGACGTACATCCGTCGATGTACGTGCCGACGGTGGGGCACAGGCCGTGAACCCCACCGGACACGCTGCTCGCGGTCTAGTACACGAGCGCCTGCGTCCCGTCCGCCATCGCCTCCTGTACGAACACCTGCGCACCCGCGATCCGGACGCCCTCGATGACGTCCTTCTCCGTGATGTCCCGGCGGGCCGCGCACTGTGTGCACAGCGTGAGCGTGCCGCCGGCCAGGATCGAGTCGACCAGGTCGGGCAGCGGGGCGGCATGCGGCAGCTCGAACTCGGCGGCCCGCCCCGGCAACGCGAACCACGCGGACTCGCCGGTCAGCCACATCGACACCTCGACGCCACTGGCCACGGCCACCGCCGCCACCGTGAACGCCTGCGAGCACCGCTCCGGGGCGTCCACGCCCGCCGTCACCTTGATCACGAGCTTCTTAGCCATGCGAGCAGCGTAATCCGACCGTCGGAGGCGCGGCGGTTCACGGCAGGTGCGCCGCGCGCTGGTGCTGGCGCAGCAACACGTTCGCGTCGGTGGCCGCGCTGTGGTCGTGGCCGGCGCGGGCGGTCTCCCGGCGGCCGTCCAGATCGCCGCACTCGACACAGCCGGGGACGGGCCGGGGCGGGCGGCTGAGGTCCTCCGGGTCCGGCGGCACGGCCCACGTACGGTCGTTCGCCGCGCGTACACCCGCGCTGATCCGCTCTCTGTCGGTAGCGGGGCGTAGCGTCGCCGGGTCGGCCTGCCACTCCCTGCCGCCGCCGACGGGGCGCAGTATCGCGTACGGCCCCGACTGGTCCTGGTACTCGCCGACCTGTTCGGTGGCGGTGTCGTAGAGCAGGGTTCCGGGCTCCATGGCATTCGCTCCTTTCGTCCAACATCTATACGAAATGCGAGAGTTGGACTACTCTGCGTGTCGAGGCTGCTACGAGGATGGCCCGGGGGCGGGGTAGGCACGCCGATGACGAGCGGTTCTTCCGCCATTGGCAGCGCTAATTCCACACATTCCACAGGGAATCAGGGAGGGGCGCGGTGCCGCAGAGGCGCGTGGTGACGGGGCGTAGTCAGGAGCCGAGGCAGCGGTTCGCGGAGGAGCTGCGGTTGCTGAGGGCGGAGCGGGGGGTGAGCTTAAAAGGACTGGCCGAGGAGCTGGGCTGGGACGCGTCCAACTTCGGGAAGATGGAGAGCGGGCGGAGCCTGGGCAGCCCGGAGATCGTGGAGGCGCTGGACCAGTTCTATGGGACGCCGGGGCTGTTGCTGGCGCTCTGGGAGCTGGCGGTTGGGGATCCGTCGCAGTTCAAGGAGCAGTATCGGCGGTACATGAGGTTGGAAGCGGAGGCGGTGAGCTTGTGGCACTACGCCGCGAGCTCACCGCCGGGTCTGCTTCAGACGGCCGGGTACGCCCGTGAGGCGCTCGCAGTGGGCTGGATCGACGGCGCCGAATTGGAGCAGCAGGTGGAGGCACGCGTCGGGCGTCGCCAATTGCTGGAGGGCGATGACTCGCCCATGTTCCGCGTCATCCTCTCCGAGGCTGTACTGCGTACGTCGTTGCGCGATCCGGTGGCTTGGCGGGAGCAGCTGGAGCACTTGGTGGAAGCCGCCGAGCGCCCGAACATCACGCTCCAAGTGCTGCCGTTCAGTGCCGGACCTCACGGCCTGATGAACACCTCCGTGAAGTTCCTGCGGTTGCCGGATGGCCGGACGGTCGCCTACACCGAGAACGATTTACGTGGTGAACTGGTCGAAGAAAACGCCTCAGTTGAGCTGCTACTGCGTAGGTACGATGCGATGCGCGACCTGGCGCTGCCACCGGCCGAATCGCGCAAGTTCATCCTGCGGATGTTGGAGGAAGTGCCGTGCGAGTCGTCGACCTGAGTGGCGTGACGTGGCGCAAGAGCAGCTACAGCAACACGAGCGGCGGCGACTGTGTCGAGGTCTCCGACGATCTCCTGGCCTCCGCCTCCTGGCGCAAGAGCAGCTATAGCAACTCCGACGGCGGCCAGTGCCTCGAAGTCGCCCCCGGCATCCCCTCCCTCGTCCCCGTCCGCGACAGCAAGGCCCCCGCCCGCGGGAACCTCCTCTTCGGCGCCTCCTCCTGGTCCGCGTTCGTCGCGGCGGTCAAGGCGGACGGCGTCTGAGCCGCCCCGTACGCCTCCGTCGCCACCCGCACGAACGACCGCAGCAGCGGATTCCCGTCCGCCTCCTTCTCCTTCCATGCCAGCACCACCCGGCTCGGTGGCATGTCATCGACCGGCACCACCGTGAGACCGTCCCCCGGGTCATGGTCGGCCAGGGTCATGCCGACCGTGCCGTTCCAGAGCACCATCTGCCGGCATTCCTGGACCGCGCGCACCACCGGCCCCTCCCGCTCCTCCCCGCCGTTCCAGTACGACTGCCAGAGGCGATCCGTGCCCGCGGGGAACCGGAACCACCGCCGGCCGGCGAGGTCGGCCAGCTTCAGGCTCTCCCGGCGGGCCAGCGGGTCGTCGGCGCGCAGCAGCGCCCCCATCGGGTCGGCCCGCAACTCCCGTACCACCAGCCCGGTTTCGTCGAACGGCGTGCGGGTGAGGGCGATGTCGACGAGCCCGGCGTGCACGCCGCACGTGGGGTCCGTCAGGTCGGTCTCGCGGATGCGGATCTCCACGCCCGGGTGGCGTTCGCGGTACGCGTGTGCCAGTCGCCTTACGCCCGGATCCGTGCTGTCGCCCAGGAGGCCGACCGTCAGAACAGCGGTGCCGGCCGCCCCGGCGACGCGTACGCGCAGCCTGTCGGCCTGGTCGAGGAGTGCGCGGGCCTCGTCCAGCAATACCGCTCCCACCGGGGTGAGTGCGACGCCGGCCGACGACCGTTCGAAGAGGGCGGCCCCGATCTCGGCCTCCAGGCCCTTGATCGCCCGGCTCAGCGGAGGCTGGCTCATATGGAGTCGCGCGGCGGCCCGGCCGAAGTGGAGTTCCTCGGCGACCGCCACGAAATAGCGCAGCGTGCGTAGCTCCATACAGCAACGATACCGATCGGGTATGGAGAGGGCGGAACAGGTCTTGGACAGCCGTACCGCCCCGGCCGTCGAATCGAAGCATGACGATTCACGACCACGACCATGGCAACGGCAACACGCCCGCTGTATCCGTCGTCGGGCCCGACGGCGGTGAGGTGCTGATGCTCGGCACCACCCGGATGCGCGTCCTGGAGGACGGCCGTACCACCGGCCACCGCCTCGGCCTCGCCGAGTCCGTGCTCGCACCGCACACCCCCGGCCCGCCGCAGCACCGGCACGCCCGGCACGACGAGGGCTTCTACGTCATCTCCGGCTCGGTGCGTTTCACGGTCGGGGAGGAGGAGTACGACGCCACGGCCGGGACGCTCGTCATGGTCCCGCCCGGCGTCCCGCACGCCTTCGCCAACGTCACCGACGAACCGGCCGTCATGCTCAGCACGTTCACGCCCGACCTGTATGTGCAGTACTTCCGCGACCTGCGGGGCATGTTCGCGACCGGCACGGCACCGACCCCGCAGGCCCACACCGAGGTGATGAGCCGGTACGGCACCGAACTCGCCACCTCATGAGCGTCGCCTACTGGATCGTGGCCGGCCTGCTCGCCCTCTTCTACCTCTACGCGGGCGGGATGAAGGCCGTACGGAGCCGGGAGCGGTTGCGACCGATGATGGCGTGGGTGGACGGCATGCGGATGGCGGCCGTGCGCGCGATCGGGGGTGTCGAGGTGCTGGGCGCGATCGGCCTGGTGCTGCCACGGCTGACCGGCATCGCGCCCTGGCTGGTCCCGGTCGCCGCGGTCGGCTTCACCGTTCTTCAAGTGGGCGCGATCGGAGTCCATGTGAGGATGGGAGACCGACAAGTCGCCCTCAATACAGTGCTGTTGCTCACGGCGGCGATGGTCGGCGGGCTCGCGGCGGTGTCCTGATTGTAATTAATCCCTGTACAACTCACTGAGTTGACCATGAGTCTCCTGTGGAGCGTGGATCAAGGAATCCACGCTCCCGTTGCCAACAGGGGGACGAATTGGACTCACCGGAAGCACCACCACCTGAAACACCACCTGGAAGACGGAAGAGTGGCCGTACCGCCGCACTGATCGCCACCGCCGCCGTGCTCGGCGTCGTCGCGGGCACCTGCGTCGGCTACCTCGTCCAGGCCGACCGCGAGCCCACCGCCCTGCCGTCGCTCTCCCAGTCGTCGATCGCGCAGGCGAAGGGCGCCGGTCCCGAGCCGCTGTCCGCCGCGCAGGACCGGCAGGTCAAGGTCGACGGCGATCTGCGCAAGCTGCTGCTGGAGAAGCCGAGTGGGGCGCGCAAGGAGCCGGTGCAAGTGGGCGACGACGGGTGGATGAACGTGGTCGAGTACGCGGAGACGTACCAGAACCCGGTCGGCGCCTTCCGCAGCCTGGTCGCGGGCGACGAGTTCCGCCGGACGGCCGTCACCGACTGGCGTGAGGGCAGCACGTACAGCGTCGAGATCGAGTTGACCCAGTACCGCCAGGACGAGTCGGGCGGCGAGGCCTCCGAGGCGGCGGGTTACGAGTACGACGCCCGGTCGGCGGACGGCCACGACACCCGGAGCTGGCCGATACCCGGTACGGGTGACGGCATGGCCTACGTCCACGAGCGGCCGGACACCTCCTACGACGTGAGCCTGTACTCGGCGGAGGCGCACGCGTGGCGCGGGGACATCGCCATGGACATCTGGGTCTACGACACGAAGCCGATCCCGAAGACGAAGGTGCTGGGTCTGGCGACGCGGCAGATGGAGCGGCTGTGAGCGAGAACCCCGAGAACCCCGAGCCGGCCGTGGTTGAGCTGCCCGCCTCCGAGCTGTCCGTCTCCGAAGCTCCCGTCTCCTCTGAGCCGGTCGTCTCTGAGCCGGTCGTCTCCGAGCCGGTCGTCAAGAAGCCGCGTGACCGCCGTCGTATCGCCACCGTCGTCGCCACCGGTGTCGCACTCGTCGCCGTCGTGGCCGGGGCCGCCTGGACCGTCGTCACCGTCCGCGGCGCGGACCGCGACGCCGGTGCGGCCACGTGGCGGCTGCCCGAGGCCGCCGCGGGCACGAAGACGGACAAGGCCACCGGCCTTCGGGGAATGCTGCTGCCGTACGGCAAGGACACGTACGGGCGGGGCCCGGACATGGCCCAGTTCGGGTCGGACGCGGAGCTGTCCGGCGCCCAGGCCGCCGCGCTGCAGAAGGAGTCGCTCAAGGACCTGCCGCGCTCGCAGCGGCGGGAGCTGGAGCGGCAGATCGACAGGAACCCGGTCAGGGGCGTGGCCATGCGCAGCTACGTGAACACGGCCGTGTCGCCCGGCGCCGAGTACACGATGCAGATCGAGCTGGCGCAGATGGAGAACCAGCGGACGGTCCGTTCCGTCGCGGCGGCCCAGAGGCAGCTCCTGGGCGCGCTGAAGGTGCTCCGGAAGGGGCCGGAGATCGAGGGCTACAAGGACTCGACCGCCTGCTTCCTGCCGGTGGCCGACTCGGCCGAGAAGCTCGACACGATGATCTGCACCGGCTATGTGGGCGACGTGCTGGTCACTGGCACGGCCATCGCGGCCAAGCCGCTGGACAAGAAGAGCGCGGCGGACATGCTCCGAGCCCAGCTCGACCGCATCAAGGACCCGGGGGCGGCCGTATGACCATGGACGTGAACCAGCCGAAGACCACCGACGGGCCCCCGGAGGGCGGGCCGCAGACGCCGGAGGCTGCGCCCCAGGCCTCCGGGACCGGCCCGCAGACGCCGGAGGGTGAATCGCAGGCCCCCGAGGTCGCGCCCCGGACGCCGGAGGTCGAGTCGCTGACCCCCGAGGCTGCGCCCCAGGCCTCCGGGACCGGCCCGCAGACGCCGGAGGGTGAATCGCAGGCCCCTGGGGCCGAGCCCCAGCTCCCCGAGGCCGGGCCGCAGATGCTGGACGCCGAGCCCCAGTTCTCCGAGGTCGGGCCGCAGATGTTGGACGCCGAGCCCCAGTTCTCCGAGGCCGGGCCGCAGATGTTGGACGCCGAGCCCCAGTTCTCCGAGGCCGGGCCGCAGATGCTGGACGCCGCGGTCCAGTTTCCCGAGGTCGCGCCTCAGGCCCCGGTGAAGGGCCGGCGTCTGCTGCGCGGCGCCCTGCGGTGGGTTTCCGCCGTTGCCGTCTTCGCCGTCGTCGGGTCCGGGACGGCCTACGGCATCACGCGGCTCGACCGCACCGACGTACCCGGCCTCGCCACCCACTCCGACGGCCGCTGGGACTACCCGATCCTCGTGAAGCCCCCGCTGCCCTCCGGCAGCCCGGGCCCGAACGACGACACCCGCAACCCGGCCGGCACCCACTACGCCGACCTGCGCAGACTCGTCCTCCCGGCTCCGAAGGGCGCCACCGTCGACGCGTCCCTCAAGGGGACGGACGGCTGGCTGCCGACCAAGACCTTCCTCGCCGAGTTCGCCACCGCGCACGACCGCGAGGAACTGGGCCAGAAGCTCGTCGACAACGGCCTGCGGCACATCGCGGCCCGCGGCTGGACCACGCCCGACGGCACCCGCACCCGGATCTATCTCCTCCAGTTCGGTACGGCCGCCGTCGCCGACGACATGCTCAACAAGCAGCTCATGAACCAGGCGATGCCGACCTACGCACTGCGCGACGGCGACTCGTACGAGCTCGACGGGCACTACCCCGACCAGGCCCGGATGGACGACGTCCTGCTCGCGCCGTACCGGGAGCTCCAGCCGTACGGCGCCGCGCAGGCCCGGCAGGCCTATCTGGCCACCGGCGACACCGTCGGCGTGGTCATCCAGTCCCGCAAGGGCGAGGCACTCGCCGTCCCCTTCCAGCAGACGGTGACCCTGCAGAGCGAACTGCTGAGCTGACCTCGCCAAGAGCCACGGGCCCCGGCCGCGTAAGCTGGGGCCCGGCTCTTGTACGTACGCCCACCCTCGCTCAAGGAGCACCCGTGGAAGCCTTCTTCGAAACCCTGCTGGTCCTGGTCTGCGTCGGCGTCATCGCGTTCGCCGGGCTCACCGTGAAGAAGCTGTACCAGGGCCAGCGCTGAACCGCATCGTCCAGTAGACCCGTCTAGGAAACCGCCGCCATGATCGAGATTCCGTCCGACCTGCACAAGGACCTGGTTCCGCTCGCCTTCCTGCTCGGCAGCTGGGCCGGCGCGGGCGTCCACGACTTCCCGGGCTCGGAGAAGTGCAACTTCGGCCAGGAGGTCACCTTCGGCCACGACGGCCGGGACTTCCTGGAGTACCACTCCCAGACCTGGGTGCTGGACAACGACGGCAACAAGGTCCGCCCGCTGGAGACCGAGCACGGCTTCTGGCGCATCGACGCCGCCCGCAAGGTCGAGGTCACGATGGTCCGCGACGACGGCGTGATCGAGATCTGGTACGGCGAGATGGCCGACAAGAAGCCGCAGATCGACCTGGTCACGGACGCCGTGGCCAGGACGGCAGCCTCCGCGCCGTACACCGGCGGCAAGCGGCTGTACGGGTACGTCAAGAGCGACCTGATGTGGGTGGGCGAGAAGCAGACCCCCGAGGTCGAGCTGCGTCCCTACATGTCGGCGCACCTGAAGAAGGTCGTCACCCCGGAGGACGTCGAGCGCTGGGCCAAGGCCCTTCCCGACGACATGCCGGACGACGGCATCGCGTTCTTCAAGTAGTTCCTAACTTTGGAAGTGGTTCTAGACTTTCGGTGTGGTGAGCACCGACTGGAAGAGCGACCTCAGGCAGCGCGGCTACCGGCTGACGCCGCAGCGGCAACTCGTGCTCGAAGCCGTGGACACCCTTGAGCACGCGACCCCCGACGACATCCTCGGCGAAGTGCGGAAGACGGCGTCGGGGGTCAATATCTCGACGGTCTACCGGACCCTGGAGCTCCTGGAGGAGCTGGGGCTGGTCAGCCACGCCCATCTGGGGCACGGGGCGCCGACGTACCATCTCGCCGACCGGCACCATCACATCCACCTGGTCTGCCGCGACTGCGAGAACGTGATCGAGGCGGATGTGGCGGTGGCCGCGGAGTTCACCGCCAAGCTGCGGCGGGAGTTCGGCTTCGAGACGGACATGAAACACTTCGCGATCTTCGGGCGTTGCAAGGACTGCGCGCCGAAGAGAGCCGCGGCGGCAACTGTCCAGACTTCAATTACCGAGTCGTAGGCTTATGTATATGAAGAGCCCTCTGCTGTCCCTGCCCGGTGCCGTCCCCGCCGAGGGCGTGGACGAAGGCGTCGCCGCGCACTACGGCGATCTGTTCCGCGAGCAGCGTGCCCTGGCCGGCGGCGCCGGTTTCGTCGACCTGTCCCACCGGGGCGTCGTCGCCGTCACCGGCGAGGACCGTCTCAGCTGGCTGCACCTCCTGCTCACCCAGCACGTCAGCGAGTTGCCCGTCGGCGAGGCCACCGAGGCGCTGATCCTCTCCGCGCACGGCCATATCGAGCACGCCCTGTACCTGGTCGACGACGGCACCACGGTCTGGGCCCATGTCGAGCCCGGCACCCAGGAGGCGCTGCTCGCCTACCTGGAGTCGATGAAGTTCTTCTACCGGGTGGAGGCCGCCGACCGGACCGCCGACTTCGCGGTCGTCCACCTGCCGGCCGGTTCGATCGCCGAGGTCCCGGACGGCGTCGTCGTACGCGAGACGGCGCACGGCCGTGATCTCTTCCTGCCCCGGGCCGACCTGGAGGCGTACGCCGAGAAGGCGGGCCCGGCGGCCGGGCTCCTGGCGTACGAGGCGCTGCGCGTCGAGCAGCACCGGCCCCGCCTCGGCTTCGAGACAGACCACCGCACCATCCCGCACGAGCTGGGCTGGATCGGCACCGCCGTGCATCTGCAGAAGGGCTGCTACCGGGGCCAGGAGACCGTGGCCCGGGTGCAGAACCTCGGCAAGCCGCCGCGCCGCCTGGTCTTCCTCCACCTCGACGGCAGCGAGGTGCACCTGCCGCCGCACGGCACGGAGATCCGGGTGGCCGACGAGGGCGAGGACGGCCGGCAGATCGGCTTCGTCACGACGTCGGTACGGCACTTCGAACTGGGGCCGGTCGCCCTGGCGTTGGTGAAGCGCAACGTACCCGTCGACGCCCGGCTGATGGCGGGGGAGACGGCGGCGGCCCAGGAAGCGATCGTCGAGCCCTAGGCGTTGTCCGCAGGTCTGTCGGAGGCCGTCGGATCCGGCAAGCACGCTGCGCGAGTTGCCGTTGCCAATCCATAATTGGCAACGGGCAGCGACCTTTGGGACACGGCGTGCACGTGTCCGGCCTCATCGAGCGGCGTGCCCCTGGGGGAGGAGCAGTGACACCGCAGGAGGAGTTCGCCGAGGCGCTGCGGGTGCGCCGGGAGGCCGCGAAACTCTCCCTCGCCGAACTGGCGGAACGGGTGCACTACAGCAAGAGCTACCTCAGCCGGGTCGAGAACGGGCTGCGGCCGCCCGGCCGGCTTCTCGCCGAGCGCTGTGACGCCGCGCTGCGGGCCGACGGCGCCCTGCTCGCCCTGCTCCCGGCCGGGCCCGAGAAGCAGGAGGCGCACGAGGGGCGTGAGGGGCGTGATGAGGCCGGCCGGTCCGGGCGTGTGGTCCCGCGACGCCCGCACCCCGACCTGATCCCGTCCCCGTCCGCCGGGCCGAGCGGCTACGGCGCCGAGTTCGACCAGCACATCCGGCGCGGCGACACCCGCCATCTGCTCGGCGAGATGTACGAGGCGGGCCGGCACTACCAGGCGGCCTACGAGACCGCGGGCGAGGACGAACTGGCCCGCTCCTACGCCGTGGTCCGCTCCGCCCGCCGCTGGTCGGACCCCGGGCAGGTCGACCGCGACCTGCTCTTCCGTATCGACGCCTGCCTGGCCGCGCTGGCGGACCGCGAGGATCCGCCCGCCGTCGAACTGCGGCTGCGGCTCACCGTCCACCGGGCCAAGAAGATCGCCATGGCCATCGGCGACGACACCGCGGTCACCGGCGCCGAACCCCGCACTGGTGCCCGGCTGGCCCGCCAGGCGCTGGCGGAGCTACGCGAGCGTGGCCGCCGGTCAGCCGGGCAGATCGGGGACGAGACCCGCTGCGAGGTGCTGACCGAGAGCCGCTGGGCCCTGTACGACTTCGCACCGGCCCGTGAACTGCTCGTCCTCTCCACCGAACTCCGCGACCTCGCCGTACGGTCCCACTCCGCCTACTTCCAGGGCGAGGCGCTGGTGGCCCTCGCCATCGACCAGCTGCGCACCGGCCGGGTGCCCGCCGCCGAGGCGACCGTCAGCCTCCACCGGGAGTTCGCCGCCCGGCACCGCAGCCGGCTCGCGCACTGGCAACAGGGCACGCTGGACGCCCTGATGAGTCTGTGGCGCGGGGAGTTCGGCGCCGCCGAGGGCTGGATCCTCGGGGAGGCCGGGAGGGTGGCGGGGGCGATGGAGTCCGGGCTCTCCATGCCCGCCGACACCCTCAGCCAGACCGTGCTCGGCCAGGAGTACTGGCTGCGCCACGAACAGGGCCGCCTGGCCGAGCTGTTCGCCTCCCCGCGCATGGCGGGCGTCCAGCGCCGGGGCTACTTCCCGGTGTGGCGGGCGGGCCTGGCGCTGGCCCTGTGCGAGACCGGACGGTACGAACAGGCCGTGGACCAGGTACGGGCGTTCGCCGCCGACGCCGACGGGTTCACCCGCTTCCCGCCGAGCGGCTGGGCGCTGCCCACCGCGGCGATCCTCGCCCAGGTCTGCGCCGACCTGACGGAGCGCACGGACCGCCGTGCGGAGATCTCGGCGTACCTCCCACCGCTGCGCGCCCTTCTCGACCCGCACGGCGACGAACTGGTGCTGGCCGGCTGGCCCACCGTGCTGCTCGGCCCCGCCGCCCGCTTCAGCGGACTGCTCGCCCTCGCCGCCGGCGAACCGGACACCGCGCTCGCGCACCTCGCCCGTGCCGGACGCCTGGTCCAGCGCTACCCGGCGCAGATGGCCCGGCTCCGCCTCGACGAGGCCCGTGTCCGGCTGCGTACCGGCTCGCCCGCCGCGCAGGACCTGGCCAGGACCGCGCTCGGCATCGCGGAGGAACTCGGCATGGCGGCCCTGGCCCGGGACTGCCGTGAGCTGCTCACATCTCCAGCAGGACGGTGAACGGCCCGTCGTTCGTCAGGGACACCCGCATCTGCGCCCCGAACCTCCCGGTCGCCACGGTCGCCCCCAGTGACCGCAGCTGCGCCACGACCTCCTCCACCAGCGGCTCGGCCACCTCGCCGGGGGCCGCCGCGTTCCAGGTCGGCCGCCGCCCCTTGCGCGCGTCGCCGTACAGCGTGAACTGGCTGATGACGAGCAGGGGCGCGTCGATGTCACTGCACGACTTCTCGTCCGCCAGCATGCGGATCGACCAGAGTTTCCTGGCGAGTTGGGCGGCCTTCTCCTTGGTGTCCGCATGGGTCACGCCGACCAGGACACACAGCCCCTCGCCCTCGATCGCGCCCACCGTCTCGCCGTCCACGACGACACTGGCGCCGTCCACCCGCTGTACCACCGCTCGCATGCGCACCATCATGCCCGGTGCGGATCCCCGGTACGGAACGGGCACAGCTCAGGCCGAACTTCTGTGTGGTGGCGCCGTTGCAGTCCCAGATCTGGAGGCGGGTGCCGTTGACGGTGGCGCCGCTGGGGGAGTCGAGGCAGCGTCCGGACTGGGGGTTGAGGAGGGAGCCGTCGGTCTGCTGGACCCATTTCTGGCCCCCGACCCCGTTGCAGTCCCACAGCTGTACGGCGGCGCCGTTGGTGCCCCTGTCGTCGGAGGCCACGTCGACCACGGAGATCCATGCGGTTGGCGAGTTCATGACATTCCGGCGACCGAATAAGGGTCCGTGCACGACAAGTCCCTTCAAGGCTGGAAGTGGCCCGGAACCTACGCACCATGTTCGAGTGCGTCAATATTTGTTTCCTTTTTTGGTGCAGACCACAGCGGGAGCGGGGACTGGAAAAGGAGGCCCATTATTGATCCTTAACATCCCAACTAGGGCCGTTCGGGGGCACTCGGTCACATTGCGGCCACTTGGGGTGGCACCATGCTTCCACACGCCGGTCGAGGGGACGGTAGAGGCGTATGAGCACACCGAGTACCGGGCGACTGAAGGTGCAGGGCACGCAGAGCGCGCAGAGCCTGCCCCGGCCGCCCGCACAGCGAGGCGAGGGCGTCCCGCTGCCCGCGGAACCCCCGGAGCACGATCTGACCCGCCTGAGCCTGCCGGAGCTGCGCGTCCTGCGCCGGGACGCCCAGCGCGACGAGGCCGACCTCAGTTACGTACGACGGCTGCTCCAGGGCCGTATCGACATCCTGCGCGCGGAACTGGCCCGCCGCTCCCCGGCGGGCGCGGCCTCCGTAGTGGACCGCCTCCCGGAGATCCTCACGGACGCCCCGGCCCGCCACCGCTCCTCGGCCCGCCATGTCACGCTGGGCACCCCGCACAACGAGGAGTACGGCCGCCTGGCCGCCGAGATGCTGGCAGAGGTGGAGCTGTCCGACCTGGAGGCCCGCACGGACACCGAACTGAACACGGCGATGGGCCGCCTGGTGCGCTACGAGCAGGAGGTGTCGGGCAGAAGGCAGCGCCTGCAACGCACGGCCGACGACTCCAGCGGAGAGATCGCGAGGCGCTACCGGGAGGGCGAAGCCCAGGTCGACGATCTGCTGATGTAAGGCTTGAGCGCCCCTTCAGGGGCGCGGGGAACTGCGCGACCAGCCCCCACCGGCCGGCACCCGAAAAATAGATCGGCACCACGGAATCAAACACATACCGTGCTGTCATGACCGACGCCGTCGAAGTCCGCCCCATAACCGAACCCGAGTTCGCAGACTGGCAGCGAGCCCTGATGACCGGCTTCCTCCGGCACCCCACGCTGACAGCCGACCAACTCGACGCCCGCCGAAGGCAGTTCGTCCCGGGCAGACTCCTCGGCGCCTTCGACGGCCCCCGCTGCGTCGCGACGTTCCGCTCCTTCACCCAGGAACTGACCGCGGTGGGCGGCGCCACCCTCCCCGCGGACGCCGTCTCGAACGTCACCGTCACCCCGACCCACCGCCGCCGCGGCCTGCTCACCCGCATGATGAGCCAGGACCTCGCCGCGGCGAAGGAGCGCGGGGACGTCGTCGCGACCCTGATCGCAGCCGAGTACCGGATCTACGGCCGCTACGGCTTCGGCCCCGCGACCACGCTGACCGAGTGGGCGATCGACGTTTCGCGCACCGGCCTGGACCCCCGCTGGTCGGGCCCAGGAGACGGCGGCCGGATCGACCTCGTCGACGGCGAGGACATCCGCAAGCTCGGCCCCGAACTGCACGAGCGCGTGCGCCGCGGTACGCCCGGCGCGGTCAGCCTCAGCGAGCTGTCGTGGCAGCTGCGGACGGGGGCGGTCCGCTTCGACTCCACATGGACCGAGCCGTACTTCGCGGTGTACCGGTCGGCGGCCGGCGAGGTCGAGGGCATCGCGTCCTACGATTCGGACGACAACTGGCACGACAAGCAGCCGCACAACACCGCCGACGTGCGCTGGCTGCTGGCCGCGACCCCGGCGGCGGAACGCGCGTTGTGGCACTACCTGTGCTCGATCGACTGGATCACCAAGGTGAAGAGCGGCTGGCGGTCGCCCGACGACCTGCTGCCGCACCACCTTCCCGACCCGCGGGCCGCGCGGATCACCACCCAGGCGGACTGGCTGTGGGTGCGGATCCTGGACGTCGTACGGGCCCTGGAGGCGCGGACGTACGACAGGGCGGGTTCGCTGGTGCTCGATGTGGTGGACCGGCAGGGGCTGGCCGGCGGCCGGTTCCGGCTGGACGCCTCCCCCGAAGGCGCGTCCTGCACCCCGACCACCGACACCCCTGAACTCACCCTGGACATCGCCGAGTTGGCGAGCGTCTGGCTCGGGGACCAGTCCGTGGCGCGGTTGCACGCCCTCGGACGGGTCCAGGAAGAGCGAGTGGGCGCCGCCCGGGAGGCCGACGCCCTGCTGCGCGCGTCCGGGCGTCCTTGGTGCCCGGACATCTTCTGAGACGGTCTCCTTCCTCCTGGTGACGGTGCCTGATTCACCTTGTTCAGTTGTCCGGCTGTGCTGTGGTGCTCGATGGTGCTCATCCGTAGCGAGCTGTGAAGTTGTGACTGTGCGGGTCCAGCCGTATTCGGTTGTCGGTGTTCAGTTGTGACTGTGCCGGTGTGCTGTGGGCTGGTCGTGCGCCTCGACGGCCGCCCTGAGTGACCGGGCTCCCGGCTCCCCTCCGGAAGGGAACCCGGTCGGCCAACCGCCGAGGAAGTTTGACCATGTTGTAAGAGTTGGTGACCAACTCCACTGTACTTATCTCCGCTTGGAAGCGACTCATAACCACCTTCCCGGGAACTGCCGGAAGATGGCGGGAAGTTGTACTGTTTGTCCGTGGACCCGGAACACGCCTCCGCCAATGGACGGGCGAGGTCACAGCGGCCCCAGGCGTCACATCGCGAGGTGGCCGACGAGCTGCGCATCCGGATCAGGTCCGGGGTGCTGCGGCCGGGCCAGCGCATGCCCACGCAGGCCAAGCTGGCCGACGAGTTCGGCGTCGAGCGGGGGGCCGTACGGCAGGCGCTGCGCATCCTGCAGTCGGAGCAGCTGCTCACCAACGTATCGAAGGGCAGTCCGGCAACGGTGGCCCCGGTTCCGGGCCCGGTGCGGTTCGCCGTGGGGCCGGAGGCGCCCCCGCAGCCCACGATGGTGGCGCTCACGCCCCGGATAGAGGCGGCCTTCGCCGCACCGCACGTGGAGATCGACGCGCTCTGCCTGACCTCGGTCTCCCTCAACCTCGCCCTCGGCGAGCCGCTGCGGCTCATCCATGCGGGGCGGCTGGAACCGGCCAAGATCGACGTCCGGGTGCTGCTGCCCAGCCGGAACATCGACCTCGCGTTCCCGACCGCGGTGGACGCGTCGGCGGAGGACGCGGTGCACAACCGCTGGCTGGCCCAGCGCAACGCGCAGGGCCAGGTGCTCCAGCACAACCTGCAGGCACTGCGCGCCACGCACGGCGTCGATGTGCAGGTGACCTTCCGGGCCCTGCCGTTCACCCCGCCGGTCAAGCTCTACCTGCTCAACGGGGTGGAAGCGCTGTTCGCGTACTACACGCTGGGGCGCCACGAGCGGGAGATCGGCCACGAGCATCTGCAGACGTACGACGCCGAGGGCACGCGGTCGATGCTCTTCGCCTTCGAGCGGGGCTCGGGGCTGCGGGACACCACGTTCGTGACGCAGTCCCGCCTGTGGTTCAACGCGCTCTGGGAGACGATCAGTTCGGAGCTGAAGCTCACGTCCTAGCCGCCGCCGGACCGGCGAGCACCAGGGCGAGCAGGACCGCGCCGGCCGCGCTGAACGCCGGACTCTTGGCCTTGATCCCCACGGTGAGCAAGAGCAGGCCGATAATGCCAGTGGCACCGTACTTCGACTGGACGATCTGTTCGAAGCCGACGACGAAGACGGCGGAGAGAAGAGTGAGGGCGGCGGGCATGGTGGTTCCCCCATCGTCGGGAAGCAAAGCTTCCACCAACTCGACCAAGTTGGCAACCAACTCTAGTTATGTTGTTCCCAGTTGGTTGTGACTTATAAACAACCTTCAAACAACTCCCGCCAAGTGGATCAGAGTTGTAGCGTTTGGTCGTGACTCAGGAGAACGTGGCAGTGAACGGCGGAAGCAGGCTCACGCACCAGGAGATCGCCGACACCCTGCGGGAACGCATCCGCGCGGGTGACCTCAAGGCGGGTGACCGGCTGCCCACCCAGGCCGAGTTGGCGGAGGAGTTCGGCGTGGAGCGCGGCGCCGTACGCCAGGCCCTGCGCGCACTCCAGGACGCCGGTCTCCTCACCAACGTCAGCAAGGGCAGCCCGCCGCGGATCGCCGAGCGCCCCGGCCCCACGCTCGACGAGCCCCAGCCGACCATGGTCGGCCTCGGCCCGCGTATGACGGAGGCGTTCGCCTGCCCGCATGTGCGCGTCGACGCCGCCTGCCTGACCGCCCAGAGCCTGCTCCCGGCGCTCGCCGAACCGCTGCGCATGATCCACGAGGGCCGGATCCGCCCCGAGCGCATCGACTTCCGGGTCCTGCTGCCCAGCCGGGAGATCAACCTCGCCTTCCCGGTGTCGGTCGAGGGCGACGGCGACGCGGTCCACAACCGCTGGCTGGCCATGCGCAACGCCCAGGGCCAGGTCCTGCAGTACAACCTCCAGGGCCTGCGCTCCACCCACCAGATCGAGGTGAACGTCACCTTCCGGGCACTGCCGTTCACCCCGCCGGTCAAGCTGTACCTGCTGAACGAGGCCGAGGCGCTGTTCGCGTACTACATGGTCACCCGCCGGGAGGAGCAGACGGACTCAGGCCCGCTCGACATGTACGACGCCGTCGGCTCCGAATCCCTCCTCTTCTCCTTCGAGAAACGGGCCGGGCACCGGGACGCCGCGTTCGTGGAGCAATCGCAGAAGTGGTTCAACGCCCTCTGGGAAACCATCACCACGGACCTGACACTCTCCTAGTGACTTCTGATACGACGCAGACTGAACAAGTGACGGAAGAGACGGCACACGAGACCGGGAAGCTGCGAGATCTGATCACCCGTGCCCAGGTGGTCCTGTGGGACTTCGACGGGCCGATCTGCCGGTTGTTCGCCCGGCACCCGGCGGCGCGGGTGGCGGACGAGCTGGTGGACTGGCTGGCGAGCCGGGGCCTGCGCGGCCTGGTCACCGACACCGAGCGGGACTCCCTCGACCCGCACCTGGTGCTGCGCGCCGTGGACCGCCGGCATCCCGGCAGTGACCTGGTCACCGAGTTGGAGGAACGTCTCACCAAGGAGGAGCTGCGGGCCACGTCGACGGCGATGCCCACGGCGTTCGCGGACATCCTCATCCAGACCTGGCGGGCGCGCGGCGTACGCATGGCGGTCACCACCAACAACTCCCCCCGGGTGGTCCGCGCCTACCTCGACGACCGGGGCCTGACCCCCTGCTTCGCCCCGCACATCTACGGCCGCACCCAGGACCTGCACCGCCTCAAGCCCGACCCGCACTGCCTCAACCGGGCCCTCAACGCGATGGGCGCCGCCCCCGACGCGGCCCTGATGATCGGCGACTCCCCCTCGGACCTCGAGGCGGCCCACTTGGCCGGGGTGCCGTTTCTGGGCTACGCGCGTAACGAACGGAAAGCCAAGCTTTTGACCGGGGTCGGTGCGGAGTGCGTCGTGGACTCGCTGGAGCCGCTGCTGGCACTGGTGCGGGACTAGCGCCAGCCGTCCGGTCACGCGCCCGCTGCCGGCGCCTGCGGACCCACGCCGTCATGGACACCAGCAAACCCGCTGTCCAGAAGACCAGTTGACTCAGATCGTCGATCTGCACACCGATTCCGAGCACCCGGATGGTCATGGCTTTCCACCCCCCTCGCCCCGCAGGTTCCAGTCAACCTCTCAAGTCCGACAGTTGACTGAGAAGTTGACTGCTCTTGTCAGGGATGCCCGGTCAACTAGATCCAGTAACGCCTAAGTTGACTGGCCAGTTGCCTGACTGGAAGTTGTTTGCCGAGGGCCCGCACGCGGTACGTACGACATGTGACCGAGCGGACGAAGGACGGCGGCGCGTTCCAGCGGGTCTCGGAGGAGCTCCGGGTCCGGCTCTCCGACGGCGGCTATCCGCTGAACTCCTTCCTGCCGTCCCAGGGGACGCTCGCGGAGGAGTTCGGGGTGTCCCGGGACACCGTGCAGCGGGCCTTGCGCGAACTGGGCAGCGAGGGGTGGATCGAGTCCGGCCGGGGCAAGCGTTCCAGGGTCGTCATGCGCCAGCACATACAGTCCTCGGCGCCCCGGGCCAGCCGGTCCCGGCATCATCCGATGACGCTGGGACCGCTGATCGGCGAGGCCTTCGAGCGGGACGAGGTCACCCTGGACATCGCCACCCTGACCTCGGAGAGCCTGGACGCCCACATCCGCATCCAGGCCGAACGGATCCGGGCGGGTGACATCTCGCCCCGGCGGATCCACCTGCGGATGCTCCTTCCGGCCGAGTCGCACCCCATGCCGTACCCCCGGGCGAGGGACGACAAGGACGACCCGCGCCTGCCGGAGCGGCTGCGCGCCATCACCGAGACGCACACCGCCTCCCTGCACACCGTCCTCGACCAGCTCCACACCGAGAAGCTGGTGCCGAACGTGAAGCTGGAGGTCCGCCGCACCGAGCTCACCCCGACCTTCAAGCTGTACGTCATCAACCACGACGAGGTGCTGCACGGCTTCTACGCGCCGATCGTGCGCAAGGTGATCCTGGCGGACGG
Source organism: Streptomyces sp. NPDC101234 (assembly GCF_044767525.1). Classification (NCBI taxonomy): domain Bacteria; kingdom Bacillati; phylum Actinomycetota; class Actinomycetes; order Kitasatosporales; family Streptomycetaceae; genus Streptomyces; species Streptomyces sp. NPDC101234. Next base: position 84,494 of record NZ_JBIWOA010000013.1, read on the forward strand.
CACGGAGGTGGAGGCCGTGGACGTCCTGGGCTTCGGAGCCACCCTCACCCACCACGTCCGCGACCACTCGGACCCGAAGTCGTCCGGTTCCGTCTTCGTCGCCAACGCGGCCAAATGGTTCGAGTCCGTCTGGAGCCTGCTCGCCTCCCAGCCGTAGCATTCGCGTGATCCGGAGGGGTCTTTGGTGCGCTAGAGTGCCGATCCATCTGAGCAACCGCTCGGTTGCATGCGTATGAGTGGATGGCTAAAGAGCCGGCCTCGGACGATCGTGCTGACGGGTGACCGCACAACTGAGCGACCATGCACCCGCCCGGGTCACTCAGCCACACCTTGAGTCGTGTCGTGTGTCACCTGGCAATACCGTTTCCCTTCCCAATCCACGCGATATTGCGCGCGTACCACCCCCGGAGCGACCAGTGGGTGCACCACCTGTCCCCCCTGGTGCCACCGGGAGAGACGCCGGCAGGCCTCTGCCCGACGACGAGTACGAGGCGTTCCTTGGGCATGCGGCGGAACGCGGGCTGGCGAGCAACGGCTTCCACAACCAGAACTATGTCCTCCCCCTGACGGAGCCGATGGCCCGGCTGCTGGGCCTGCAGTCCGGCACCGCCGTGACCGTCCGGGTGCGCAGGACCGACGCCCTCTCCGTGGTGATCCGGACCTGGGCCGACGAGGCGCAGATCCTGCGGGCGATCCAGGGTGTGCTGCCCAATGTGACCGAGTGCCTCTTCGAGGGGAACCGCTTCACCATCCACAGCTTTGTGGACGGAGTCCCGCTCTCCAGCGTCTGCGAGAACGGCAAGCCGGTCGACGCCGTCCTGCTGAAGGATCTGATGGCGCTGTTCGCCCGCATGACCCAGGTGCGCGGTGCTGCGCTCCCCACGCTGCCGTCGATGTGGCCGCGGAATCACACGGACAGCCAGGGGTTCCTGCGGACGCTCGCCCGGATGGCGGACCTCCAGATCCGCCAGGCCAACGAGGACGTGTTCGGCTGGCTGTTCGCCGCCCTGGGGATTCCCGAGGACGCGCTGCTGCGCTTCGCCGACCGGGTCCCCGCGCTGACCCGGCGCCCGTACAGCCTCCTCCACGCCGACCTGCACCGCGACAACCTGATCACCTCGCCGACCGGCGGACCGCTGCTCACCTGCGTGGACTGGGAGCTGGCCACCTTCGGCGACCCCCTGCACGACCTCGCCACCCACCTGGTCCGGATGCAGTACCCGGACGACCAGTGGGACGAGGTCGTCGAGGCGTGGGTGGGCGCCATGCGGACGGTACGGTCCACCGCCACCCATGGGGTGACCAAGGACCTGCGGCACTACGTGGACTTCGAGCGGGCCCAGTCGGTCTACCCGGATGTGATGCGGGCCGCGAAGCCCTTGCAGGAATCCTTCGACGAGAAGAACCTGCAGGAGGCGACGGCGGCCGTCCGCCGGGCACTGTCGGCGGGCGCCGAACCGCTGCGGCTGCACACGGTGCCGGGCGACCGCGAGATCGAGCAGGTCCTGTTCCGTTGGGCCGCCGCCACGCCGGTCGCCGGGCCCGGCCGGCGTCGCCGGATCGCCGAGGTGATCGAATGGCGGCAGGACCGGCGGGTACCCGAACACCCCGACTTCCCGCACCGCGCGGTGCGCGCCGCCCTGTTCCTGGAGGGCACCGCGCCGGCCCGCCAGGTGTTCAAGGGCACCGCTCACCTCAACTCCGTGATCCGGGTGCCGGACATCGACTTTCCCGTGGTGATCCGCCGCAAGGTGCCGCACGTCCGCCGGCTCGAACGCAGCTACCTCAGTGAGCACGCAGTGCTGCGGGCGATCGAGGGCTCCGGGGCGCCGGTGGCCGCGCCCCGCGTCCTGGCCCTGGGGGAGAGCCGCTCCCGCTACCTTTTCGCCTACTCCCGGGACCGTTTCGCCATCCACACCTACGAGGGCCGGACCGACCCGGACCACAAACCCGACCACCCCGTGCACGGTCTCCTCCCGCACGAGGCCGACGGGCTCGTCGACCAACTGGCCGCACTCACCGAGGTCGACCACACCCAGGTCGACCCTGCCGCCGGTGAACTGGGCTTCTACGGCTGGCTCATCGAGCAGCTCGTCAACCTGGTCGCTGCGCTCCCCAAGGAATCCCAGCAACTGGCCCGTTTCCTCGGCCTGCCCAACGCCCCTCGGCTGCGGGAGATCCTGGCCCGGCACCCGGTGAGCGATCGCCCCCCCGCCCTGCTGCACGGCGATCTCAACCCCTGGAACCTGGTCCGCAGGGACGACCGCCTCGCACTGACGATCATCGACTGGGAGATGGCCCTGGTCGGCGACCCCCTCTACGACCTGGTCCGGCACATGCATCTGACGCCGACCCGGCCGGAGATCCGCGACCGGATGTTCCGGCGCTGGGAGCGCCGGCTGGCGCCCAGGTTCACCCACGACTGGCAGCAGGACTGGCGGGTGTACCGCTGGATCGAGATCGTCCGCTCGGCCTATGTCGACCTGGACCGCCTGATCACCGGAGCGAGCCTGGACGCGCCCAACGTCCGCCGGGCCGTGGACTCGTACGCCATGACGCTGACGGCGGCCAAGGGTTCGCTGGGCCTCTCCACCCGTACGACCACGAACCCCCATCTTGCTCGTGCTCTGGCCTAGGAGGACCATGGCTGGACCGAATATCCGTTTGCCCATGGGCCGGTAGCGGCGACCGGGCAGCACGGCGCGGAGGGGGCGTGCATGTCCGGGGGGAACGGCGGTTCGGCGGGCGGTACCGGGCCGTCCTGGCGGCGGCGCTTTCAGGAGCGGGTCGAGCCGGTGGTGACTCGTGCTCTCCTGCTCGGCATCTTCGTCACCGGTCTGATGGCCCAGTTCGTGAAGCCGGTCGGTGACGCCCTGGAAGGCAAGGCCTATCTCGGCGGCGCGTTGCTGAGCCTGGTCGGCTATGTCCTGTACGACCAGGTGAAGGAGCTGACGTCGTCGGTCCGCGCCCCGGCCCGGGCGCTGGTGAACTCCAGTCAGCTGGACAGCTTCGTCAGCGAGGCCTTCGAGGCCCGAAGTGTTGAGATCAGCTTTCTGGGCTATACGGGCGAGACGCTCTACCACGCCTTGTTCCACCGTCTGGAAGACCTGTCCGACCGCCCCGGGCCCACCCGCAGAGTGTCGATCCGCATGCTGGTCCCGGATTTCGGGCAGCCGATGACAGTCCCCGCCAAGGTGGGGGACCTGGACATGCCCGTGGACGACGTCGACTTCCGTAAGCGTATGGAGCAGCGGTGCCGTGAATACGACGGCATACTCTCCGAACTCGCGGAACGGCTCACGGCCGGGGGCCGGGTGAGCGTCGAGTGCGAGTACCGCTTCTACCCCGGTATCCCGCGCGACAAGATCTGCATCTTCAACCGGCGACAGGTGCTGCACGGGCTGTACGACCTGTCCGCGCGGACGCGGCTGCACCACATGGGCGACGAGTACTACGACCCCAAGGGGTACCGGACCGACCTGAACGTGTGGTCCCGGGACGGTGCGGCCGAGGCGGCCGTGGCGACGTGGACCAAACACTTCGACGATCTGTGGCACCTCGCGAAACTCCCCCAGTGGCGGCAGGGCGTGTCGGCCTGAATGCCGCTGCGTAGGCTCGTCCCATGGGTGAGATGGGCCTGCGTGAGCGCAAGAAGCGGCGGATGTACGAGGACGTGTCGGACATCGCCGTACGGCTGTTCCTGGCGAAGGGGTTCGACGCGGTCCCGGTCGCCGAGGTGGCCGCCGCGGCCGGGATCTCCAAGCCGACGCTGTTCCGGTACTTCCCGGCCAAGGAGGACCTGGTCCTGTACCGGATCGCCGACCACGAGACGGAGGCCGCGCGACTGGTCGCGGGGGCCTCGGGCGCCGAGTCGCCGGTCGGTGTGCTGCGGGCGCGCTTCCTCGACGGACTCCGGCGCAGCGACCCGATCACAGGGCTCAACGACCATCCCGCGGTCCTCGCCTTCCACACCCTGCTCAACAGCACCCCGACCCTGGTCGCCCGGCAGTACGCCTATCTGGAGCGGTCGGAGGCCGCGCTGGCCGAGGCGCTCGGCTCCACCCTTGAGGCCAGGCTGGCCGCCGGCCAGATCATCGCCGTACAGCGGATCCTCGCGCAGGACAACTGGCGGCGGATCGCGGCCGGGGAGCGGGTCGAGGACGTACGGGAGGACGCCGTACGGGCGGCGGAGCGGGCGTTCGGGCGGCTGGAGCGGTCCCTGGCCGAAGACGGCTGAGCTGCGGCCGGGCTTCGAACGGAGTCCGCTGAGCTCCGGTAAAAAATTTAACCGGGTCACGTTTTTTCGTTTACGCTGTCTCCATGCAGCAGGAACTCGACCTCGAACGCGCCTACCACGACACCTGCCGGGCCGCCCTCGACCGCATGGTCGAAGGCGCCGCCGAACACGTCGTCACCGGCGAGGACGTCTCCGCCTCCGGCGCCGACGCCGAGGTGCTCGGGTACCAGCTGCGCAGCCACGCCAAGGAGATGCGCGAGCTGCCGGAGGGCCCGCTGTTCTTCGGCAAGCTGGACTTCGAGGCGGGAGAGCACGCCGGGCAGAGCTACCGCATCGGCCGGCTGCGGATCAGCGAGGAGCCGACCGCCCCGCCCCTCGTCGTCGACTGGCGGGCCCCCGTCTCCCGCGCCTTCTACCAGGCCGGCCCCGACGACCCCCAGGGAGTCGCGGTACGGCGCCGGTTCGGCTGGGCGCCCGGCAGCCGCGGCGACTCCGCCGACCTCACCGGCCTGGAGGACGAGCATCTGAGCAAGGGCGAGGCCGGGACCGGAGCACTGCTCACCCACGAGATCGAACGACCCCGCGTCGGCCCCATGCGGGACATCGCCGCCACCATCCAGCCCGACCAGGACGACCTGGTCCGGGCCGGCCTCGCCGACTCCGTCTGCGTCCAGGGCGCCCCCGGCACCGGCAAGACCGCCGTCGGCCTGCACCGCGCCGCGTACCTCCTCTACACCCACCCCCAGCGCATCCGCCGCTCCGGCCTCCTCATCCTCGGCCCCAACCGCACCTTCCTCTCCTACATCTCCGAGGTTCTCCCGGCCCTGGGCGAGACCGGCGTACGGCAGACCACCCTGCCGGAGGAGATCGGCCGCCACCCGGCCACCGGCACCGACTCCGACCGCACCGCCGCGCTCAAGCACGACCCCCGGATGGCCGAGGTCCTGCGCCGGGCGCTGTACTCCCGTGTCTCCACCGACGGCATCGACGCCCTCTCGCTCTCGGACGGCACCTACACCTGGCGGGTGCCCGCGGCCGTACTGGCCCGGATCGTGGAAGGGGTGCGGGACGAGGAACCGCCGTACGCCGTCGGGCGCGAGCGGGTGCGGGGGCGGGCGATGCGGGCCGTGCAGCTGCAGGCCGAACGCCGGGCCGGCCCGCAACCGGCCGCCTGGACCCGGCGCCTGGAACGTTCCCGTGCCATGAGCGCCTACCTCGACACCGTCTGGCCCAAGGTGCCCCCGGAGGAGGTGGTCGCCGAACTCCTCACGGACGCCGGGGTGCTGGCGCGGGCCGCCGAAGGCCTCCTGACCCCCGACGAACAGCGGGAGCTGCGCTGGCCCCGCCCGCCCCGCTCGTACAAGTCCGCCCGCTGGTCACCCGCCGACCTGGTCCTCCTCGACGAGGTCGCGGGGCTCGTCGAACACCCCGAGGGCTACGGCCATATCGTCGTCGACGAGGCCCAGGACCTCTCTCCCATGGAGTGCCGGGCGATCGCCCGCCGGGCCGTCTTCGGCTCGCTCACCGTCCTCGGCGACCTGGCCCAGGCCACCACGCCCTGGTCGGCGCGGAGCTGGGGCACGGTACTGCGGCACCTCGGCAAGCCGGACGCCGCCGTCGTCCCGCTCACCACCGGCTTCCGCGTCCCGGCCGCGGTCGTGGACCTGACCAACCGGCTGCTGCGGCACCTGGGCACGGACGTGCCCCCGGCCAAGTCCTACCGGGCCGACGGCGAGCTGACGATCAGCCCGACGCGGGACGTCCACGCCACGACGGTCGCCGCCGTACGGCGGGCCCTCGCACACGAGGGTTCGGTGGGGGTCGTGGCGGCGGACCCTGAGGTGACCGGGGTGCGCGCCGCCCTCGAGGCCGCCGGCATCGACCCGGCGGACCCGGACCGACTGGGCGCCCGGGTGGCGGTGGTCCCGGCGAGCATGGTCAAGGGCCTGGAGTACGACCACGTGGTGGCCGTGGAACCGGCGGCGGTGGCGGAGGCGGAGGAGCGCGGCCTGCACAGGCTGTACGTGGTTCTGACGAGAGCGGTGTCCAGGCTGGATGTGGTGCATGCGAGGCCGTTGCCCTTCTGAGGGACGGCGGCACCAACGCGCCCCCCAAGGGGTGCGGGGCTGTATTCGATGTGCGGCTACCGCCGCGTGGGCGCGACCAGCCACAACTCACCCGCAGCCGCGCTACTACCTCTCCTGGCACTCTCTTGCGATCCTGTCCCCGATGCTCCTCTTCCTAGACATCGACGGAACCCTCATCCCCTTCGGCGCCCCGGCCGGCCACCCCTACCCGGTCTACGGGACCGACCCCACCCCCTCGGCCCCCCTCCTCACCCGCATCGACCCCGCCCTCGGCCCCCGGCTGGAAGCCCTCCGCTGCGACCTCGTCTGGGCCACCACCTGGATGGACGACGCGAACGCCGTCGTCTCCCCCTGGCTGGGCCTGCCCCCGTTGCCCGTCGTGGAGTGGCCGGACGAGGACGGGCCGCCCTCGCTGCTGCACTGGAAGACCCGGGCGCTGGTGGCATGGGCGGGGGAGCGGCCGTTCGTCTGGATCGACGACGAGATCACCGAGGCGGACTCCGCCTGGGTGGCCATCCACCATCAGCACCCCGCCCTTCTCCACCGTGTCGACCACGAGTTCGGCCTGACGGACGCGGACTTCACGGCGCTGCAGGAGTGGCTGCGGGCGAACCGAGGGCCGCGGTGACGGTGTCGGCGGCAAATCCCCGGGATTGACGGGGAGTTGGGGCACCGGGATGATCGGCGGCGATCCGAGCGACGGAAGGACCGGCCCGTGTCCGTACCCCCTGCCGCCGAGGCGGTAGCGCTCCTCCATGAACTCGGCGCCGCCGGGATCGCCCATCCCGGAGGCACACTCCTCGCCCATCTCCTGCGAGTCCACGACCAGTTGGCGGCCTGGGACGCCCGTCCGGCCCTCCGGCTCGCGGGTCTGTGCCATGCCTGCTACGGCACCGACGGCTTCCCCACCGCACTGCTGGCCCCGGACCGCCGCGCCGAACTCACGGCGGTGATCGGCGCCGAGGCCGAAGCCGTCGTATACCTCTACGGGGCGTGCGACCGGAAGGCCACCTATCCGGTGCTCGCGGAGCCCGACGCCCCCGTCCACGACCGCTTCACCGGCCGCCCCCGCATCCCCGAGCCCCGACTCCGCCGGGACCTCGCCGAACTGACCGCCGCCAACGAACTCGACCTCGTCCGTATCGACCCGTCCTTCCGGGAACGGTGGGGACCCGGACTCCTCACCCTGTTCACCCGCTTCCGCCCCCTGCTGAGCCGGCCGGCCTGGTCGACCTGCCACGCCCTGCTCACGGAGGGCTGACGGCCGATCGCCGGGCCCGTCGGCGACGAGCCCTCAACTCGGCTCGGCGGGGGTGTCCGAGGGCGTCCCGGGCTTCCCGTGCAGGACCTCCCGGGCCTGGTCCGCGGCGCGCGCGATGCTCTCGGAGATGAAGTCGGTGAACCGGGCGATGTTCTCGAGGCGGCCGGCGGCCGGGGTGCCCGGACCGAGGACGGCCACACCCTGGCGTGCGGTGTCGGCGAGGTGGGCGGTGGCGCGGGCGCTGGCCATCGTCGACTGGTACATGACGTCGTCGTCGACGAGGTAGCGCTCACGACGGCGTTCGTCGCGTTCCCTGCGGATGAGCCCCTGGCTCTCGAGGAACGCCACCGCCTTGGAGACGGAGGCCGGGCTGACCTGGAGGCGCCGGACGAGTTCGGCGGCGGTGAGGCTGCCCGCGTCGGTGGTGTAGAGGCAGACCAGCACCCGGGCCGTCATCTTGGACAGGCCCGACGCCATGAAGATGGTGGTGAAGACCTCCTCGTACGCGTGCACGGCCTCGGCGTCGCGTCCGTGGGCCTGCGGGGGAGTGCCCGGGTCCCGGGGCGCGGCCTGCCTGCGGCGGTGGGTGCGGTGTTCGGTGGCGCGGTGGGCGAGGTCGGCGCGGTAGGCGGTGGGGCCGCCGTTGCGCATCACCTCGCGGGTGACGGTCGAGGTCGGGCGGTCGAGGCGGCGGGCGATCTCGGCGTAGGCGAGGTCGTCGGCCAGCCCCAGCGCGATCTGCTGACGCTCCTGCTGAGTGAGCCTGCCTCCCGGCATCGCGGTCTCCTCGGTCTCCTTCGGGGTGTGCGGTGCGTTCGAGTATAGCGTTCACTCTTCATTCATTGCAACGCGCGGGAGCAGGTTCTGTTGCGTTAGATTCAAAACCATTGCAACGATTATCGACGCTGACCTGCATATACATAGCTGCGGTGCAATGAATCCGTTGCTGAATCCATGAATGCAACGTAGCGTTTCTCTCGTCGGAAACGGCGGCCCGAAAGGGGACCGCCCTGTAGATGAAGGAGTGCGCGATGCAGAAGTTCGACACCCCCGCCCCGGTCTTTGTCGTCCTGGACATCCCCGCGGGACTCATCCGGTTCATCGCCGCCGACCGGGCCGACACCACCGTCGAGGTGCTGCCCTCGGACGCCGCCCGGAGCCGTGACGTGAAGGCGGCCGAGCGGATCGAGGTCGGCTACGACGACGGTGTGCTGCGGATCGGGGCCGCGGCGGCGAAGAACCGGATCCTCGGCGACTCCGGGTCGGTGGAGGTGACCGTCCAGCTGCCGGCCGGCTCGCGCGTCGAGGCGAAGGCGGCGCTCGCCGAACTCCGGGGCGTGGGACGGCTCGGTGACGTCGTCTTCGAGGGTGCGCAGGCCACGGTCAAGCTCGACGAGACCGACGGCGCCCGGCTCACCCTCCAGGCCGGCGACATCTCCGTCGGCCGGCTGGGCGGTCCTGCCGAGATCAGCACCCAGAAGGGCGACCTCGACATCACCGAGGCCGTGCGCGGCGCGGTCGTGCTGCGCACCCAGCACGGTGAGATCTCGGTCGGCGCCGCCCGCGGGGTCTCCGCCTCCCTGGACGCGGGCACCACCTACGGCCGTATCAACAACACCCTCAAGAACGACGGCACCCCCGCCCTCGACATCCGGGCGACCACCGCCTACGGCAACATCAGCGCCCACAGCCTGTGAGTCCGGGCGCGGCATGCACCGGACGGGGGGGGGGGGGGGGGGGGGGGCCGGGGGGGGGGGGGGGCGCCCCCCCCCGGGGGGGGGGGCCCCCCCCCGCCCCGTCCGTACGGTCTTGTTCGCCCTTCTCGGCGAACAGGTCGACCAGGCCCTGGGCCGTGTTGTCGGCGGAGTCGATCCGGTGCACCTCGGCGCCCTCGTACGTGGCGACCTCGGCGCTGCGCGGGAACATGGCCCGCTCGTACTCGGCGAGCGCGGCCTCGGTGTCGTCGGCGTGTGCGGCGAGCGCCTTGCCGAGTTCGGCGCCGTCGAGCATGGCCAGGTCGGCGCCCTCGCCGTTGGGGGCCTGGAGGTGGGCGGCGTCGCCGAGCAGGGTCACCCCCGGCACCCGACCGGCACCCCTCCGACAACCGACCGACACCCCACCGGCCCTCTCTCGGCCTGGCGGACCGTCACTCCGCGCGGTCCTCGGCGGTCGGTATCCCGTCTGTCCTGTCTTGGACAAGTCCGGGCATCGTGCCGCGTTGACCTCCGGGCAGGGGTTGCGCTCGCATCGTCAACGGGGTGTGGCCGCCCTTGTTGTGATGGATGGGGTTCCGCAGTTGTGGCGTCGAGGGCGGTCGGAGGGGGCTAGACGACCGCCGGCAGGACGGTCAGCGTTCCTGTGGTCGTGTCGATCGTCGCCTGGGTGCCGAGGGGGATCGTCGGGGGGTTGCTGCCGTGCCCGGCGGGGAGCCCGCCCAGGACCGGGACACCGAGCCCGGCGAGTCGGTCGCGCAGGATGTCGCGGATGCCCCAGCCACCCAGTGTCGGATCGCCGGCGTCGCGGTCGAAGCCGAGGAACTGGCCGAGGGCGACGCCGCGCAGGCCGTCGAGTGCCCGGGAGCGGATGAGCTGGGTCAGTGCGCGGTCGACCTCGCCCAGTCCGGTTCCTCTCTGGTGTTCGAGGAAGAGGACGGCCCCCCGGAGGCTGGGCAGGCCGGCTCCGGTCTCCGTGCGGATCGCGCTGAGGTTGCCGCCCATCAGGATGCCCGTCGCCGTGCCGTCCACGGTGACGTCCGCGGTGGCCTCGGACGGGTCGCGGTGGAGGGTGACGGGGTCGGTGGTCATCAGCGCGCGGCGCAGGGACTCGGCGGAGGCGGGCCCGGTGTAGGTGTCGTCGCGTTTGGCGAAGGGGCCGTGGAGTGTGGCCAGGCGGCATCGTGACCACAGGGCGAGGTGGAGGTGGGTGATGTCGCTGAAGCCGACGACCGGCTTCGGGTCGCGTGTGAGGGTGTCGGTGTCGAGGTCGTCGACGATGCGGTAGGTGCCTTTGCCGCCCATGGCGGCGATCACGGCGCGGACCCCCGGATCGCGGAACGCCTCGTTCAGGTCGGAGACGCGGTCCTCGTCGCGGCCGGCCATGTAGCCCCACTGGTCGAAGACGTGTTCGCCTAACTCGACCTGAAGGCCCCAGGAGGTGAGCAGGTCAACGCCCCGGGCGACTTCTTCCCGACTCGGCGGACAGGCGGGAGCGACGATCCGCACCCGATCCCCGGGCCGCAAGCGCGGCGCCCGCAACGACAACGGATTCTGGTGGTCATCCATCCGACGATTCTGCGTGCAGACACCCGTCTCTGGGCCGTCCGGGTATGGCGCGGCACACTTTTGCAAGCAGGTGCTTGCAATTGTTAGCGAGGGTGCTGCAAGGTGGAGGCATGGCATCGCTCAACGTCGGCAATCTCGGTGAGTATCTGCGCGAACAGCGGCGCAACGCGCAGCTGTCGCTCAGGCAGCTCGCCGACGCCGCCGGGGTGTCCAACCCGTACCTGAGCCAGATCGAGCGCGGGCTGCGCAAGCCGAGCGCGGAGGTGCTCCAGCAGGTCGCCAAGGCCCTGCGGATCTCCGCCGAGACGCTGTACGTCCGCGCCGGCATCCTCGACGCCGAGCGGGATCTGAACGAGGTCGAGACCCGCGCGGTCATCCTCGCCGACCCCACTCTCGACGAGCGGCAGAAGCAGGTGCTGCTGCAGATCTACGAGTCGTTCCGGAAAGAGAACGGCTTCGGGTCAGGCTCCGGCGAGGAGAACGCGGGCGACACGGACACCGCCGGCGCCAAGGACGACGCCGCCGACGACGACGGTGCTGCCGACAGCGGTGCCGACAGCGAGACCGATCCGCGGCGGACGGCCGGATGAGCCGGCCAAGCGCGCCGACCGCCGCGCCGCGGACCACAAAACCCTCAGCCGAAAGCGAATCCGGGAGGACCATCACCATGGCCATCACCGACGACCTGCGCAAGACCTTCAGCGACCCGACTCCGCTCTACTTCGCCGCCGGCACCGCCGACCTGGCCCTCCAGCAGGCCAAGAAGGTCCCCGGCCTGGTCGAGCAGCTGCGTACCGAGGCCCCCGCCCGCATCGAGGCCGTGCGCAACACCGACCCGAAGGCCGTGCAGGAGAAGGCCACCGCCCGCGCCAAGGAGGCCGGTGTCAAGGCCAAGGAGGCACAGGCCAACCTCCAGTCCAAGGTCAACGACTTCATCGTCTCCCTCGACGGCGACCTCAAGAAGCTCGGCGAGTCCGCCCAGGACTTCGCCCTGCGCGGGGTCGGAGTGGCCGCCGAGTACGCGGTCAAGGCCCGTGAGACCTACGAGAAGGTGGCCGAGCACGGCGAGCAGGCCGTGAAGACCTGGCGCGGTGATGCCGCCGACGAGATCGAGGACCTGGCCATCGCCGTCGAGGGCAAGCCCGAGCCGGTCGTGGTCAAGGACGAGGAGAAGAAGGCGGAGGAGCCGAAGGCCGCCGAGACCAGGCCGGTCGCCGTGAAGAAGGCCCCGGCCGCCAAGAAGACCCCGGCGCCGCGCAAGGCCGCCACGGTCAAGAAGACCACCCCGCCGGCCAAGTAACCGGCGGGGCGACGACGGCTACGGGCCGGGCACTCCTGGGGTGCCCGGCCCGTTGTCGGTGTAGCGGGAACGCCCGAGCGGGTACGGTGACCGCATAGGGACAAGCCGAGTCGGGTGGTGGACGTTGTGCTGATGCAGGGCTTCACGAGTTTCCTGGGGCTGCTCTACCTCGCCATGCTGGTGCTGGCCGTGGTGGCTCTGGTCATGGCCGCGCTCTTCCGCGACGACGCCTACCGGGCCGCCAGCAAGCAGAACAAGGGCTTCTGGCTGATCATCCTCGGCATCACCGTCGCGGTGAACCTCCTGGTCCCGATGCTCTTCCTGCAGCTCGCGGGCCTGGTCGCCACGATCGTCTTCTTCGTCGACGTCCGCCCCGCCCTCAGGCAGGTCTCGGGAGGCGGCTTCGGCCGCCGCCGCGGCCGGGGAAGCAGCAGCGACGGCCCGTACGGCCCGTACAACGGCGGCCGCTGACCTTCCAGGCCGCTGACCTTTCAGGACGCGCCCGCTGCCCCGCGCCCCCAAAGGGGCGCGGGGCGGTATTGATTTGCGGCTCCGCCGCGTGGGCGCGACCAGCCACGACCCACCCGCAGTCGGCCGACGGCAGCCCGCTCACGGCGAGCAGCCGCTCAAACCCCCCGATCCAGCAGCACAACAGCCACGTCGTCCGTCAGTTCGCCCCCATTGAGCTGCCGCACCTCGTTCACCGCCGCCCGCAGCAACGCCTCCCCGGTCAGCCCGGAGGCACGCTGGCGCCGCACCATCTCGACCATCCCCTCCTGACCGAGCCGCTCTCCGCCCGAGCCCACCCGGCCCTCGATCAGCCCGTCGGTGTAGAGCATCAGGCTCCACTCGGCGCCCAGCTCGACCTGCATCCGCGGCCACCGGGCACCCTTCAGCAGCCCGAGCGCCGGTCCGTTGTTGTCGTAAGGCAGCAGCTCGGCCGGCCGGTCCGGCCCGGCGACCAGCGGCGCCGGATGCCCGGCCAGGCACAGCCCGGCCGAGCGCCCGTCCGGCGCTATGTCGACCGTGCAGAGCGTCGCGAAGATCTCGTCGTCGGAGCGCTCGTGCTCCAGCACCTCCTGCAGCGTGCCCAGCAGCGCGTCCCCGCACAGCCCCGCCAGGGTCAGCGCACGCCAGGCGATCCGCAGCTCCACCCCGAGCGCGGCCTCGTCCGGCCCGTGCCCGCAGACGTCGCCGATCATCGCGTGCACGGTCCCGTCGGGCGTGCGCACGGTGTCGTAGAAGTCGCCGCCGAGCAGTGCCCGGGAGCGGCCGGGGCGGTAGCGCGCGGCGAAGCGCAGTGCCGAGCCGTCCAGCAGGGGCGTGGGCAGCAGGCCGCGCTCCAGGCGGCGGTTCTCCTGCGCCCGCATCCGCCCCTCCGCGAGCTTGCGCTCGGTCGTGAGGGAACGTTTGCGCTCGACGGCGTACCGGATGGCGCGGCTCAGCAGCCGGCCGTCCAGTTCGTCGCGGAAGAGGTAGTCCTGCGCGCCGACGCGCACGGCCTCGGTGCCGCGCTCGGCGTCACCGGAGGCGGTGAGCGCGAGCACGGCATGGCGGGGCGCGAGCTGGAGCACGTGCCGGAGCACGGCGAGCTCGTCGGTGCCGGCACCGTCGCCGGTGGCTGCGCTCGTGCGGCCCGGCGCCGGCAGCGCCAGGTCCAGCAGGATGCAGTGGACGTCGTCGGTCAGCAGCCGCTCGGCCTCGGTGAGGTTGCGGGCGGTGCGGACGCGGATCGAGGTGCCGGACGCGTCCTGCAACTCGGGCAGGACCGGCGAGCCGGCCGGATCGTCCTCGATCAACAGCAGGGTGAGAGTGGTGCCGCCGGTGTTCTGTGCGACGGCTTCCGTGCGGTTGGCCTCTTCCTTGAGGGGGCCGCCGCCCTGTGCGGGCATGGCGGCCGGCGCCTGACCACTCTCCACGACCGGGATCGCTCTCTGCCGCGGTACGGGTACGGGCATCGTGTTGGGTTCCTTCCCTCCCCCCGAGGGCATGGCGGGGCGAGGGACCTCGACCCACCCGACGGGGACCATAGCGGTACTGGCCACTTCAACGGAATGGTGTGAGCCACGTCGCCCTGTCTCAGGCCGGTGGCATATGCCGCATGCCGTACCGCAGTTGGGTAAGAAATGCGTCGGAGGGGGATGACGAAGGTCACGTGCCGCCGGAGTTTGAACGGGCGTTGGCGTGCACTGGGTCACATGACCCAGCTCACGAAAGGGACATCACACCCAAAAAGAAAGGTCAGGCGTCCGGGCGTACCACTCCGAGGATCGGCATCGAACCGGCGCCGCCGATCGACACCGTCCGCCCCGGGCGCGGGGCTTGGATGATCGCGCCGTCCCCGATGTACATCGCGACATGGCTGGCGTCGTCGAAGTAGATGATCAGGTCGCCGGGGCGCATGTCCTTGACGTCGATGTGCTGGAGCTGCTTCCACTGCTCTTCCGAGGTGCGCGGAATCGGCCGGCCGGCGCTCGCCCAGGCCTGCGAGGTCAGCCCCGAGCAGTCGTAGGAGTCCGGGCCCTCCGCGCCCCACACATACGGCTTGCCGAGCTGGGCCGTGGCGAACGCGACCGCCTTCTGGCCCGCCGCGGACGCCTTGCTGTGGATCTCGTCGAGTATCCCGGTGTCCAGCCAGGCGGTCTGTGCGTTGTAGGCGGCCTCCCGCTCCAGTTCGGCGAGGCGTTCCTTCTGCTTCTTCTCCAGCCGCGATTCGAGCTTCTCGGCGGCGGCGATCCGCTCCGTGATCTTCTTCTTCGCGGCGGCCTTCGCCTTGCGTCCCGCCTCCAGCTTGTTCCACTGGTCGGCCGCGTCCGCCGCGTACTGCTTCAAATCCTGCTGGGTCTGGGTCAGTTGCCCGATCAGGTCCTTGTAGGCCCGGCCGCCCTGGAGCGCCAGCCCGGCCCCGTCCAGGAACTGCGAGGGGTTGTCGCTCAGCAGCAGCTGGGCGGTGTCCGGCAGCCCGCCGGTGCGGTACTGGGCGGCGGCCGCCCGGCCCGCGCGCGCCTTCAGCCCGTCGAGCTTCTGCTGGCCCTCGACGATCTTCTTGGCCAGCTCGACGATCTGGGCGGACTGCTGCTGGGAGGCCTCCTGGGCGGCGTTGTACGCGTCGGTGGCGACGGCCGCGTCATGGTAGAGATCGTCCAGTTTCTCCCGTACGGCCTCAAGGTCCTTGTCGGCCGGGAGAGTCACGGAGGGGCTGGGGGAGGCCGAGGCGCCGGGAGCGGCCGAGGTGCTGGAGGACGGTGTGGGGCTCGGTGCCGCGAACGCCGTGCCGGGTGCCGCCAGTACGGTCACCGCGCAGACCACGGTCACCGCCACCATCAGGATCCGGCGCCCGCCCGGGTGGGCGGTGTGCTTGTCCGGTCCCATGACCCGACCCCCCAAAAAACTGATTAACCGTCAGTAACTTATGGCACGTGGAGGATCGTGCCACGTCGCGCCGCAAAGCGACAGAGGTAGCAACAGGTGGGTTCCTCCCCTGTTTCCCCCCGAGCATGACGATCTCCCCGCCTTTGTGACGTACGACTCACCGAGATCGTTCCATCCGCCTGCCATCAGGCAAGCGGCGCCAATGCCCCCCACGCCACCGTCACTTCTCCCTGCCGCCAGCGCACCGCCGAGTCCGTCACGGGCCAGTCGGCCGTCAGGTCCCGCACCGCCCGGATCCACCGCTGCCGGGCGCCGTACGACGCGTAGGGCGCGGCGGCCGCCCAGGCGCGGTCGAAGTCCCGCAGGAACGCGTGCACCGGCTCGCCCGGCACATTGCGGTGGATCAGCGCCTTCGGCAGCCGCTCCGCGAGGTCCGAGGGCCGCTCCAGCGACCCCAGCCGGGTGGCGAAGGTCACCGTCCGCGGCCCCTCCGCCCCGAGCGCCACCCACACATGACGCCGCCCGATCTCGTCACAGGTCCCCTCGACCAGCAGCCCGTCGGGCGCGAGCCGCGCGCACAGCCCCTCCCACACGCCGGCCACCTCGCGCTCGTCGTACTGCCGCAGCACGTTGGCCGCACGGATCAGCAACGGCCGTGCGGGCACGGGGATCTCGAACCCGCCGTGCCGGAAGGTGAGCCCGTCACGCTCGTAGGGCCTGGCCGCGACGACCCGGGCGGGCTCGATCTCGACCCCGACGACACGCGCGCGTGGAGCGACGGTACGCAGCCTGCCGAGCAGTTCGACGGCGGTCCAGGGCGCGGCCCCGTAACCGAGGTCGACGGCGACGGGATCGCCGGCGCGCCGCAGTTGGGCACCGTGGGTCGCGGCGATCCAGCGGTCCATACGGCGCAGCCGGTTGGGGTTGGTGGTCCCGCGCGTCACCGTTCCCACGGGGCGGGAGGCGCGGGCAGTCATGGATACGAGGGTAAGTGGGAGCGCCCCTTCAGGGGTGCGGGGCCGGGTCGATATGCGGCTACCGCCGCGTGGGCGCGACCATCCCCCACTCGCCCGCGCACAAAACACAAGCGCACCACCCCACGCATCCCACCATCGAACGGTTGAGCGAAATTCAGTAATGTGTCAGTAAAATCGACACCCTCCGGAATGGGAACCGGCCCCTCCGCTGTTCCACTCCTGGAGGACGCTCGACGCCCTCCCGACGGCATGCCCGCACCAAGGAGGACCGCCACGTGAGCCAGTACGCCAGCAGGCTCGGGCGCCGCTCCCCGTCGGCCGCCACCCGGCTCCTCCGCCCCCGCCGCCCCCGCCGGGTCGCCATGCTCTCCGTGCACACCTCACCGCTCCACCAGCCCGGCACCGGCGACGCCGGCGGCATGAACGTCTACATCGTGGAGCTCGCGCAGCGCCTCGCCGCGATCAACATCGAGGTCGAGATATTCACCCGGGCCACCTCCGGCGGCCTCCCGCACACCGTCGAACTCGCCCCCGGCGTCCTCGTCCGGCACGTCGACGCCGGCCCCTACGAGGGCCTCGCCAAGGAGGACCTCCCGGCCCAGCTGTGCGCCTTCACGCACGGCGTGATGCAGGCCTGGGCCGGCCACCGCCCCGGCTACTACGACCTCGTCCACTCGCACTACTGGCTCTCCGGCCACGTCGGCTGGCTCGCCGCCCAGCGCTGGGGCGTCCCCCTCGTGCACGCCATGCACACCATGGCCAAGGTCAAGAACGCCAGCCTCGCCGACGGCGACACCCCCGAACCCGCCGCCCGGGTCATCGGCGAGACCCAGATAGTGACCGCGGCCGACCGTCTCATCGCGAACACCTCCGAGGAGGCCGACGAGCTGGTACGGCACTACGCGGCCGATCCCGCCAAGGTCGCCGTCGTCCACCCCGGAGTGAACCTCGACCGGTTCCGCCCCGCCGACGGCCGCGCGGCCGCCCGCGCCCGCCTCGGCCTCCCGCAGGATGCCCTGATCCCGCTCTTCGCGGGCCGCATCCAGCCCCTGAAGGCCCCCGACGTGCTGCTCCGCGCCGTGGCCGTCCTCCTCGACGAGCGCCCCGAACTCCGCTCCCGGATCGTCGTGCCGATCGTCGGCGGCCCCAGCGGCAGCGGCCTCGCCAAGCCGGAGGGGCTGCAGAAGCTGGCCGCGCGGCTCGGCGTCGCGGACGTGGTCCGTTTCCGCCCGCCGGTCGGGCAGGAGCAGCTCGCGGACTGGTTCCGGGCGGCCTCCGTCCTGGTCATGCCCTCCTACAGCGAGTCCTTCGGACTGGTGGCGATAGAGGCCCAGGCGGCCGGGACGCCGGTGCTCGCGGCCGCCGTCGGCGGCCTCCCGGTGGCCGTCCGGGACGGTGAGACCGGCTTCCTGGTGCACGGTCACGACCCTGCCGACTACGCGCGCGTGCTGCGCTGTTTCGCCGACGACGCCACTCTGGCGGACCGTTTCGGCAGCGCCGCCGCCCGGCACGCCCAGTCCTTCGGCTGGGACACCGCGGCCGCCGCCACCGCCGACGTCTACATGGCCGCGAACCAGTCCCACCGCCGTCGCGTACGCTCCCCCCATGGGTGATGCTCCACAGGAACGGCAGGCCGCGCAGGTCATCGAGGGTGTCCTGAAGGACGCCGAGCTGGAGTGGGAGAGTCCCGAACCCGGCAACTACGTCGTACAGCTCCCCGGCACCCGCAAGCTGAAGACGACCGTCTCCCTCCTCGTCGGCCGCCACTCCCTCTCGCTCAACGCCTTCGTCGTCCGCCACCCCGACGAGAACGAACCGGCCGTCCACCGCTGGCTCCTGGAGCGCAACCTCAAGCTGTACGGCGTGGGTTACGCCGTCGACCGCCTCGGCGACGTGTACGTCACCGCCAGGCTTCCGCTCGCCTCCGTCACCCCCGACGAGATCGACCGCATCCTCGGCCAGGTCCTGGAGGCGGCCGACGGTGCCTTCAACACCCTCCTGGAGCTGGGCTTCGCCTCCGCGATCCGCAAGGAGTACGCGTGGCGGGTGTCCCGCGGGGAGTCGACCCGCAACCTGGATGCGTTCACGCATCTGATCGAGCGCTCGGCCGACTGACCCAGGTCCGTACCTGAGCCCGATTGACCTCTGCACGACCCTTTCGAGGCGGCGGGGTGCCGTGCCATGCTCACGCCAGACGCAGATCTGAACGTCGTTCACATCCATGAAGAGTCGCATGGAAGGACGCACGGAATGAGCACCGCGCACCAAGGCATGACCAACGGCACGGCCAACGGCATGACCAGACGGACCCTGCTCGCCGGCGCCACAGCGGTGGCCGCCGCCACCGTGACGGGCGGCACGGCCCACGCATCGGACGGGGTCCACGCATCCGACGGCCAGGTCCCCTCCCTCTGGCGGGAGTTCACCCGCACCCCCTTCACCCACCCGCAGATCCCGTACATCGGCAGGGCCGGCGCGGCACGCGTCCGCCGCCTCCCCGTGGTCGCCGACGTCCGCGCGTACGGCGCCGTGGCCGACGGAGTCACCGACTGCGCCCCCGCGATCAACCGTGCCATCGCCGCTGCCGCCAGGGCCGGCGGTGGCACGGTCACCATCCCGCCCGGCACCTTCCGCATCGACGGCCTGATCCAGCTCGGCCACGACAACGTGGTGCTGCGCGGCGCCGGCAGCGGCCGTACCACGCTCTACGCGACGAAGAACCTCACCGAACTGATCGGCCCGTACGGCTCCCGGTACGGCGGCACGAAGTCGGCGTGGTCCTGGGCGGGCGGGCTCATCTGGCTGGCGCCGAAGGCCCGTTGGGACTCCCTGACGGCCGCCATCAGGGCGCAGGCCTGGCCGTTCGAGGGCTGGACCGGCAACAAACGGGACGAGTGGGAGCAGTTGACGCCCGTCGCCCCCGCCCGCCAGGGCGACCGGACGGTCACGGTCGCCGACCCCTCCCGGCTGCGCCCCGGTTGCCTGGTCCTCCTCCGCGTGGACGACGACAGCGCCCACACCCTCCTCCAGCACATGTCCGGCGGCGGCCCGGGCCCGGCGTCGTACTACTGGGAGGACAAGACCAAGCTGCTGTCGTACGTGCCCTACGAATGGCCCGTCCGCGTCACGGCCGTCCACGGCCGCCGGGTGACCCTGGAGCGCCCGCTCCCGGTCGACCTGCGCCCCGAGTGGAACCCGCAGTTCACCACGCACGTAAGGGCGTTGACCGGATCCGGGGTGGAGGGCCTCACCCTCGACGTGATGGAGACCCCGCAGTCCCCGCACCTCCTCGACAAGGGCTACAACGGGGTCGTCCTGCAGTGCGCGTACGACTGCTGGGTGGACGACGTCACGGTCCGCAACGTCGACAACGGCTTCGGCCTGGTCGCCGCCTCCGCCTGCACCCTGCGCGGCACCCGGGTCGGCGGCCGGGGTGAACACCACCCGTACTTCTGCCGCGAGGGCTCGCACGACAACCTGATCGAGGACTTCACGATCGAACAGCGCACGGTCCCGGCCCCGTCCGACACCCAGCTGCACGGCATCAACGTCGAGGGACTGTCCTCCTACAACGTCTGGTCGCACGGCGAGATGCAGATGGGCACCTTCGACTCCCACCGCGGCCTGCCCTTCGCGAACGTCCGTACCGACATCACCGTGAACAACAACGGCCGCCACGGCGGCGACGCGAACGCGGGGCCGTTGTTCGGGGCGCGGTTCACGCACTGGAACGTCCGGGTGACCAACGGCCGCGCGGGCCTGATGCGCCTCGACGGCCTCGCCCCGTACTCCGCCACCGTCGGCCTCGACACGGTCACGGACTTCGACCAGATCGACGTACCGGACTTCACCGGCGACCTGCACTCCCGCCTGGAGCTGTACGGGACATGGGACGCGGTCCGGCCGCGGAACCTGTACGAGGCTCAGCGCGAGCTGCCGCTCCGGTAGCGCCCGGGGGTCACCCCGACCAGCCTCTTGAAGTGCCGGGTGAGGTGGGCCTGGTCGTAGAAGCCGGTGGCGGTGGCCGTCTCGCCGGGCGGTACACCGTCGAGCAGCAGCCGGCGGGCGCGGCCCACGCGGCGGGACATCAGGTACTGGTGCGGGGCGATGCCGTACGCGCCGCTGAACGCCCGTACCAGGTGGGCGGGGTGCGCGTGCAGCAGCCCGGCGGCCTCCTCCAGGGCGAGCCCGTCGGCGACGCGCTCGTCGAGGAGCTCGCGGAGGGCGGTGGCGAGGGCCGGGCCGGCCGGCCTCTCGGCCACGAGACGGGGGCGGAGCAGGCCCCGCAGCCGCTCGCCGATGAGGGTGAGCCGGCTCTCCGCCTCCAGCTCGTCTCCGGGGCGGGCGAGGGAGGAATGCAACTGGCCGACGCGCCGCCGCAGCAGCGGGTCGCGCAGGTCGGGCCCGTCGACGGCGGCACCGATGAGCTCGTCGCCGAGCAGGGCGCCGTCCAGATAGACCACCCGCTTGCGGAAGCCGTCCGCGGTGGCCGGGGAGCCGTTGTGCGGTACGTGCGGCGGCAGCAGGGACACGGTGTCGCCAGGGGTGCCGTGCTCGTGCCGGTCGAGGTCGTACCGTACGGCGCCGTCGTCCACGATGAGCAGCGTCCAGGCGTCATGGACGTGCATCGGGTAGGCGTACTCGGTGAAGTGCGCGTGGAAGACCTCTGCGACGCCCGGGACACGCGGCCGCCAGGCGGTGACATGCTGCGTGGCGGCCGGCGCGGCGTGCGGCCCGGCGCCCTGCGTGACGTGCTGCGGGACGTGCTGCCGGGGGGCCATGCAAAGAACGTACAAGACGGGGTCGTACCGCGGTCGGCAGTCTCATGGCATGAGCACTGAACCCCTCCGCTTCGATACGAAGATCGCCGTACTGCTCCGCGAGGACCTGGAGCCGTGGCAGCGTCTCAACGTGACAGCGTTCCTGGTCAGCGGACTGGGAGCGACCCTCCCCGAGGTGGTCGGGGAGCCGTACGAGGATGCCGACGGGGTGGCGTACCTGCCGATGTTCCGGCAGCCGGTGCTGGTCTTCGAAGGCACGAAGGAAGTGGTGCAGGCGGCCCACGCCCGGGCCCTGAGCCGCGCCCTGCCCCGGGCCGTCTTCACGGCGGACCTGTTCTCGACAGGCAACGACCGCGACAACCGCGCGGCGGTGCGCGCCGTACCCACGGCCCAGCTGGACCTGGTGGGGCTCGCGGTGTACGGGCCGCGGAACGGGGTGGACAAGGTACTGAAGGGGGCCCGGATGCATCCGTGACCTGCGCTGTCCGCCGACAGGAGGAATCCCGTCGGGTGACCGGGTGATCTGATAATCGCAATCGATGCGGTTCAGGCTGAATGTCGTATTTCAAACTCATGCGATACATCAGATTCTTCAGTGCGGCCGCAGCTGCGGCGGCGCTCGTCACGGGCCTGACGAGCGGACCGGCGAGCGCCGCGGAGCCGGACCGCATCGCCTGCAGCGGGACGGCGCTGGCCATCGCCATCAACACCGCGCAGAACGGCGAGACCCTCGAACTCCGCCGCGACTGCACGTACCACCTGACGGCGCCGTACACGGACAGCGACGGTCTGCCCGCCATCGGCAAGAACCTCACGATCCGGGGCAACGGCGCGACGATCGTCCGCGACGGGTCGAGCACCGCCCCGTTCCGGATCTTCGACGTCAACTCGGGCGGCAACCTGCGCCTGGAGAACCTCACCGTCCGGGGCGGGTATCTCAATTCCACCACCGCGGACGGCGCCGGGATCCGGGTCAACGGTGGTGGCGCACTCTCGCTGGTGAAGGTCGATGTACTCGACAACACCACCGGGGCGAACGGCGGCGGCATCGCGGTGGAGGCGAACGCCTCGGCGGCCATCAAAAACAGTTATGTGGCGTTCAACAACGCGAACAACGGCGGTGGGCTCTACACCGCGGGGGCTGTGACCATCGAGAACTCCGAGTTCGCCCGCAACCACGCCCGGACCTCCGGCGGCGGGATCTACCAGGCCGGCGGCACCACCTTCATCGGCGGGAGCGTGATCCGGCGCAACACGTCGGCCGGGACCACCCGCGGCGGCGGCATCTACATCGCCGGCGGCACAGTGGAGATCTGCGAGACCAAGATCGCGAACAACACCGACACGGGCAACAGGGGCGGCGGGATCTACAACAACGGGAACCTGCGGCTGGTGAGGTCCCAGGTCAGCGGCAACGTCGTCGGAGGCGCGAACGGCCTGGGCGGCGGCATCTTCAACACCTCCTCGGGTGTGCTCACCCTCAAGGGCAGCGAGGTCTTCCGCAACAGCGCGAACGGACCCGGCACCTCCGTGGGCGGCGGCATCTACAACGACGGCGGATCCGTCACCCTCGACCACAGCACCGTCAGCAACAACGCCTCCACGGCGGCGCCCGGCGGCGTCTTCACCAGTAACGCGGTCCTGGTGACGGACTCGAAGGTCGTCCACAACATCCCGACCAACTGCACCCCGAGCCCGGGCCTGGTGCCCGGCTGCACGGACTGAGACCGACGGACCGAGGCCCTACGGACGGTCCGGCCCCCTGCTCTCGGAAGACCGAGGGCAGGGGGCCGGACCCGACGACCGGGCTGGTCGGACGGCACGCAGGCCGGTCAGGCGGCACGCACCTCGGCGCCCTTCGCGGGAACGGCCGCCGGCCGCTGCACCGGCAGCCGCCGCATGAGGACGCCGTACCCGAGACCCGCCCCGGTCCCCACGACCGCGCACACCCCCCACAGCCACTCCGCCCCGAACCGGTCGATGACGACTCCGGACATCAGCGGCGCGACGAGCGCGGCGGCGGACCACGACAGCGTGTACATCCCCTGGTACCGCCCCCGCCCGTGCACCGGCGAGAGCCGGACCACCAGTCCGGTCTGTGTCGGGGCGTTGACGATCTCGGCGAGCGTCCACACGCACACGGTGAGCGCGAAGACCCCGACCGACCCGGCGAAGGCGGTGAGCCCGAAGCCGTACCCGGCCAGCAGGGACGAGACGACGAGCAACGACCGCGGATCCCGGTGCTCGATGACCCGGGTGACCGGGATCTGGAGCACCACGATGAGCACCCCGTTCACGGCGATGGCCATGCCGTAGTCGGCGGGCGTGAACCCGGCCTGTCCCATCGCCACCGGCAGCGCGACCGATCCCTGCTGGAAGATCAGGGCGACGAGGAAGGACAGCCCGACGACGGCCATGTACCGCCCGTCGCGGAGCACGCTCGCGAGACTGACGTCGTCCTCCTTCGCGACCTCCTTGGCGGCGCGTTCCGGCCGGGACTCGGGCAGCTTGAGGAAGACCAGGACCGCACAGACGGCGGTCATCCCGGCCTCGATGAGGAACCCGGCGCGGTAGCTGACCTCGGCGACGAACCCGGCCCCCATGGACGACACGGCGAACCCGAGGTTGATGGCCCAGTAGTTCAGCGAGAACGCCCGGACCCGGTCCTCGGGCCGCACGATGTCGGCCATCATCGCCTGTACGGCCGGCCGGGAGGCGTTGGAGGCCATGCCGACGAGGAAGGCGACGCCGGCGATGGCGACGGGATCGCTCACGAACCCGAGCAGCGCGACGGCCCCGGCGGTCGAGGACTGGGCGACGAGCAGAGTCGGCCGCCTCCCCAGCCGGTCCGCCATCACCCCGCCCGCCAACGACGACACGACCCCGCCCAGCCCGTGCAGGGAGGCGACGAGCCCGGCGTAGGACGCGCTGTAGCCGCGGTCCAGCGTCAGATACAGGGCCATGTACGTGGCGACGAAGGCGCCCAGGCGGTTGACGAGGGTGCTGGTCCACAGCCACCAGAACTCGCGGGGCAGACCGGAGACGGTCTCCCGGGCGGCGCGTCGCAGGGCGACGGACGGCATGGCTCCCCCAAGGCAAGGTGTAAGTGCTGCGTGGCTTGACCGGACCTTACTTACACGCCGCTCGCCTGAGCCACTCAATTAACAAATGCAGTCAACTGTCCGCCCCCTGGGACGGCCCCCGGGCGCCCGCCCTCTGCCCCGAATACGTGGATTACGCTCTGTCCCATGGCCGACGCACCGTACAAGCTGATCCTCCTCCGCCATGGCGAGAGCGAATGGAACGCGAAGAACCTGTTCACCGGCTGGGTGGACGTCAACCTCAACGAGAAGGGCGAGAAGGAGGCGGTCCGCGGCGGTGAGCTCCTGACGGACGCCGACCTTCTCCCCGACGTGGTCCACACGTCCCTCCAGAAGCGGGCGATCCGCACCGCCCAGCTGGCCCTGGAGGCCGCGGACCGCCACTGGATCCCGGTCCACCGCAGCTGGCGCCTGAACGAGCGCCACTACGGCGCGCTCCAGGGCAAGGACAAGGCGGCGACGCTGGCCGAGTTCGGCGAGGAGCAGTTCATGCTCTGGCGCCGCTCGTACGACACCCCGCCCCCGCCGCTGCCGGACGACTCCGAGTTCTCCCAGGCCGCGGACGCCCGCTACGCGACGATCCCGCCGGAGCTGCGCCCCCGCACGGAGTGCCTCAAGGACGTCGTCGTCCGCATGCTCCCGTACTGGTACGACGGCATCGTCCCCGACCTCCTGGCCGGCCGCACGGTCCTGGTCGCCGCCCACGGCAACAGCCTCCGTGCCCTGGTCAAGCACCTGGACGGCATCTCGGACGCCGACATCGCGGGCCTGAACATCCCGACGGGCATCCCCCTCTACTACGAGCTGGACGCCGACTTCAAGCCGGTCACCCCGGGCGGCCGCTACCTCGACCCCGACGCGGCCGCGGCAGCGATCGAGGCGGTCAAGAACCAGGGCAAGAAGAAGTAATTCTGCACGATCAAGCCCCTCACCTGCGGTTTCGCTGCGGGTGAGGGGCTTGTCGCCATCCCGGGGCCGTCCGCGGGCCGTCAGGTGCGCCGGCGCCAGCGGCGGACGCGGATGTCGAAGGCGATCAGGAGGGCCGTCGGGACGGCGATCTTGGCCGGGGCGTTGGCCCACGCCGACGCGTGGGACCATGAGTCCTCCAGTTGTGCTCTGTTCCACGCTGCCCCCTGCCACCTGGCTCCGCGCCGCCCCCTGGGTGCTGCTCCAGGTGTGGGTCGACGGCGGACGGGATGGGAGCTGGGGGAGTAGTGGGCCGAGGTGTGTCACCAACCGCCGTTGGTTCCGACGTGGAACCTCGCCAGCGCAAAGATGATCAGAAGGTCAAGTGTCATCATGGGGATGGCCCACAGCGGGTAGTACGGAACGAACATGAACTGGGTGATCAGGCTGATCGCTGCCGCCGCTGCACCAGCCCCGCGACCCCAGCTCTTGTTTGTCACGACCCCCATGCCGGCAATGACGAGCGCCAGTCCGACCACAATGTGGATCCAGCCCCAAGCGGTGAGGTCGAACCGATAGGCGTACTGGGACGACGCGGCGAACAAGCTGTCCCCTGCGATGCCGGCTGCCCCCATGAGAATGCTGAGCGGCCCGCTGAGCATCAGCACGGCCCCGGCGAACAGGGACGCGCCGCTGAGTCTTTCGCTGCTGTCCGGCCCCCCGTGCCCTCTCCGGGCCTCGTTCGACATCGCTGCCATGGCCGTTACCTTCCTGTGTAGCGCGCTCACCGACGCACAACGCCCATGCGACGCCAACCACGCTCCCCTGACAGGATCACCGCGATGCCTCGGCACCGCGACCGCAACCCGCCATGGGGGCGTGGACTCCGACCGCACTGGCCGGTGACCTTCGGTTACTGAAAACGGGCCCGCCAGACCCGGGGCAAGAAGAAGCAGCTTTCCTGATCATGCCTCTGAGCTGCGCTTCCGGCGCGGACCAGGGGTATTTTCACGGTCGGGGAGCCTGTCCGGCTGCGCTTGCGCGGGAGCGCCCCGCGGCGTGTGGCTGCGGGGCGCCCTGGGGGGTCAGTCGACCGGCTGCCCGTCGTGCGTACCGCCCTTGCAGAGGTTGCCGGGCTCATTGATCGCGGGCATTCCGCCGCCGTCCCTGCACTGCTTGGGGGTGACGTAGGACGTGGCACCCTGTGCGGTGGCGGTGGCGGCGCTGGTGAGTCCGAGTCCGGCGAGGGCTGCCGTGGCGATGACGGCGGCGAGGATTCGTCGAATGCGCATCTGGTTCCCCTTTCACGGATTGCCTCCATTGGGGCACTAGACAGCTTGATCTTCACCCATGTGGGTGGCACGCCATGTTGGGCCATTCGGGTGACATTGCTGCGGGTGCGGGGGCGGCTACGCGTCCCCTGACCTCTGCCCTGTCTCTTCCTGCTGGGGTATGCCGTCGTCGCCGTCACAACGCCCTGCGTTGTTGCCTGATCGGTTCTCCCACCCGGTGCAGGTGGGTCAGGGCCTCGCGGTAGGACTGGATCAGGCCGGTCTCGTGGTACGGCACCCCGATCTCGGCGCAGTACTCGCGCACGATGACCTGGGCCCGCCGCAGATGGGGCGTGGGCATGCTCGGGAACAGGTGGTGCTCTATCTGGTAGTTGAGCCCACCGAGCAGCACGTCGACGAACCCGCCGCCGCGCACGTTGCGGGAGGTCAGCACCTGGCGCCGCAGGAAGTCGGGCCGCTCGTCGCCGGTGAACGTCGGCATGCCCTTGTGGTTCGGGGCGAACGTGCAGCCGAGGTAGACGCCGAAGAGACACTGGTTCACGGCGAGGAACGCCACCGCCCTGCCCGGAGAGAGCACCAGGAAGAGGGCGGACAGGTAGCCCGCGATGTGCAGGAAGAGCAGGGCGCCCTCGATGAGCCGGTTCTTCATGGCCGGCGAGCGCAGCGCCCGTACCCCGGCGACGTGCAGGTTGAGGCCCTCCAGTGTCAGCAGGGGGACGAACAGGAACGCCTGGTGGCCGCCGATGAAGCGGGCCAGGCCGCGGCTGGAGCGGGCCTGTTCGGTGGACCACAGCAGGATGTCCGGGGCGACATCCGGGTCCAGTTCCTCGTGGTTGGGGTTGGCGTGGTGGCGGGTGTGCTTGTTCATCCACCAGCCGTAGCTCATGCCGATGCCGAGGTTGCCGTACAGCCTGCCCCCGATCTCACTCGGCCGGCCGCGCCGGAACACCTGACGGTGCGCCAGATCATGTGCCACCAGGGCCGTCTGGCCGAAGACCACGGCGAGACAGGCGGCGACCGCCAGTTGCCACCAGGTGTCACCGAGGGCGAAGAAGGCCACCCAGCCCGCCGCCAGCAGGGCGGTCACGAGGCCGAGACGCAGCGTGTAGTAACCGGGGCGCCGCTCCAACAGGCCCGCTTCGGCGATGCGTCGGGAGAGCTTGGCGAAATCACTGCCGGTACTGGAACCGGACCGGTGCGGACGGGCGGCGGCGGATGCCCTGGCCGCGATGGACGCGTCGGTGGAGAAGGTCATGCCGCCGAGTCTGCGGACTGCCGTCCGGCCGGGGCAGCCTGCCAGTCACCGTATGCCCATGGGGGCTGCCCCCATGTCGTTCCAGGGGGATGTCACCACCCCTGTGCCGTTGACCAGGCCCGGGACAGGATCCACGGCCATATCGACCTTCCCCCGCACGCCGTTTCCTGCGCATGCCGATGTGCCTTACGGGTGAATCGGACGCTCGTCGACCGGCGGCCGACGCGACAGCGGGAAGGCCATTCTGCAAACCGGACACGCCACGGGCAGGGAGAGCGCCCCTATGCCGAAGTTCCTCATCCAAGCCGCCTACACACCCGAGGGGACGAAGGGTCTGCTCAAGGAAGGTGCGAGCGGCCGCCGCGCCGCCGTCGACCATGTGGTCGCCGGCCTCGGCGGGACGGTCGAGGCCATGTACTTCTCCTTCGGAGAGGACGATTTCGTGTGCATTCTCGACTTCCCCGACCCGGTCTCCATGGCCGCTGTCAGCCTCAGCGTCAAGGCCAGCGGCGCGCTCCGCACCCGGGCCACCCCCCTCCTCACCCCCGACGAGATCGACGAAGCCGCCCGCCGGCAGGTCGACTTCCGCCCTCCCGGCGCGTAGGCCGGGACAGCCTGGCAGGGGGCGCGCCGGACGCATGCCGGTGGACCCCTCACGGCCGACCCCTCCCAGGGCCGACCCCT
Organism: Streptomyces sp. NPDC101234; assembly: GCF_044767525.1. Classification (NCBI taxonomy): domain Bacteria; kingdom Bacillati; phylum Actinomycetota; class Actinomycetes; order Kitasatosporales; family Streptomycetaceae; genus Streptomyces; species Streptomyces sp. NPDC101234. The sequence goes on from NZ_JBIWOA010000013.1 coordinate 113,028, forward strand.
CACGGTCGACTCGTCACGCCGGCACGTGTCCTGGCCACCCGCCCCGTATTTCGCGCGACCTGCGCGAACCCCGCGACCTACGATCACCCGGTACGGCTGCCGGAGGGGGCGGGGAGGGGCGGGAATGCTCGACGGCATGGAGGACGGGACGACAGCGGCGACGCGGCTCGCGGAAGGTGCGCCGCTTCGGAGCACGCTGGATGTCACCGACCCCGGTGACTGGCTTCTGCTGGACGCAGGAGTGCGCGAGGTGGCCTGGTACCGGGACCGGTCCCGGTACCGGCCGTGGCTCATGCCGGAGTGGGAGCCTTCCGCCCCGCTGCCCGCCGACCTGACCCGGCTCGGCGAGTCCCGGCTCGCACTCGCCCTCTGCCACCGCGACGGGCGGATACGTCAGGAAGCGGTGCGCCGGTCCGCCGAACACCCCGGCCTGCTGCCGTTGGTCGTGATCCGCTGCGCCGACTGGGCCGTCCCGGTGCGCGAGAGCGCCCGGCAACTGCTGCGCGAGGCCCTGGACATGGACTCCGCCCCCGGCCTCGCACCGATCGTCCTCCGCGTCGGCCGCCGGGACAGAGGCGCTTTCGGCGTCGATCTGCTCGGCCGGGTGCTGCGCCGGGCGTCCCACGAGCGGCTTGCTGCGCTCTTCACCGACCCCGACCGCGTCGTCCGGCGGTTCGCGTACCGGCTGGCCGTCGAGGGCCGGCTGCTCGGTCCGGCCGAGCTGGCCCGCGCGGCCGCCAGGGACGAGGACAGCGTGGTCCAGGACCTGTGCGCCACGGCGGCGCTCACGGCTCTGGGAGACGAAGGGGCGTACGAGGAGGCGTACGAGGACGTGCTGCCTCTGCTGCTGTCCGCGCGCAGCCCGCGTACCCGCTCGGCCGGTGTCACCGGGCTGCGGCGGGCGGGGCGACCGGCGCAGGCGGAGCCGTTCCTCAGCGACCGGTCCGCGCTGGTGCGCGCATGCGCCCGGTATGTCGTACGGCAGCAGCAGGAAGGCGATCCGGCCGCCTGGTACCGGGACCGGTGCTCGGCACCGGACGCCCCGGAGCTGCCGCCCGGCGCGGTCATCGGGCTGGCCGAGTGCGGGAACCGCGCGGACGCCGGGCTGCTGAGGCCGCTGCTCGCGCACCCGGCGGCCGGAGTGCGGGCGCGGGCGGTGGCAGGGCTGCGGGTACTGGACCGCGTGGATACGACGCTGCTGCGGCCGCTGCTCGACGACCCCGCCGCCGGTGTCGTCCGCGAGACGGTGGTCGCCCTGCTGCCCTCGGCAACGCAACTGCCCGCCGACTGGCTGCTGGAGCGCACCGGCTCCGAGTGGCCGCGGCACGTCCGCGTCGGCGCGTTCCGGCTGCTCGACGCGCGCGGCGGCATCGTGGCGCTGCGGGCGGCGGTCGGTCTGCTGGCGGACCCGGACACAAAGCTGCGCACCTGGGCCGGCCTGTCCGTGCAGCGCTGGCATCCGTCGGCGGATGTGCGCGGCCATGAAGCGGAGGCGGGGGAACTGCTCGACCGGAGCCGACACCTCTTCAGCGACCATGTGCTGCGCCGGCGCAAGTGGGAGGCCGGGGCGGACCGCTGAGTACGCCTGGAGGCGACGGCGCGCTCCGCGCAGCGGACACGCCAATCTCGCGCCAGTTCGTACGACCGTCTGCCCGGCCGCTCGGCTGTCCGAGGTGTTCCGTTGCGCCGCACAGGCGACCTGTCCGTGCCACCTCGCTCCTCCGTTCGTATCGCGCGCATTGACTGCCCCGTGCCGCGCTACGGAGATTCACGCGATGCAGTCCCTTTCGCGGCGACCACACATGCCCGCGTATCCGGTGCCGTTCCGGCGCCGGAAGAGAAGGGAATCGGATGCGCGCACTGCGACGTCTCCTCTGGAGCGCACTTGCGTCGTCGCTCGTTCTGATCGGAGCAGCACCAGCCCCCGCCCAGGCCGACGAGCCCCACCCGCAGAACGGCAGCAAACACAACTGCCCGATCGAACACCGGACGGCCAGCACGACCAAGGCACCGCCGACGGGACTGCAGGACTACTACCACGGTGACTGGCGGCTCGGCCCCAGCTACCTCGGGACGACCGGGGTCATCGGACGGATGCTCCGGGGCTACCGCCCGCAGGACAGCACCTCGCAGTTCTGGTTCCTCGGCTGCTACTGGCAGACCGACCAGCAGAACCAGTCCGGCTGGTGGTACCCGGACAACAACGGCTTCGTCCTGCGCGACGGCCGTCCGGTCGAGGCACCGAAGACCCTCCGGGTGGGGCAGCGTGTCGACCTCTTCGGCAGCGGCAACGGCTTCTTCCTCGCACCGGAGGGCACGCCGTACACGAAGCGCGCTCTGCCGCCGACCAACCTGGACGAGTACGACCCGAAGAACCCTCCCTTCAACTACCACCTGTACCGCGTCGTCAAGCCGCTCACGGTCCAGGCCGGGCCCATCAGGCCCTGGTTCGGCCAGGAAGGCCTCGGCGAGCAGTTCGTGACCAGAACCAGGGTCTCCGCACTGGCCGCGCCGGGCGGGTATCTGAAGGAGATCGCCCCGCCGATGCAGCATCAGCAGTCGCAGCACCAGCATCAGCAGTCGCAGCACCAGCACCAGCAGCAGCAATCGGAGCACCAGCAGTCGGAGCACCAGCAGAAGCCGCAGCAGCAGTCGCAGCATCAGCAGAAGCCGCAGCAGCAGTCGCAGCACCAGCAGAAGCCGCAGCAGCAGTCGCAGCATCAGCAGAAGCCGCAGCAGCAGTCGCAGCACCAGCAGAAGCCGCAGCAGCAGCAGTCGGAGCACCAGCAGTCGCAGCACCAGCAGCAGCACCAGTGGGACCACCAGTCGGACCACCAGTGGGACCACCAGCGGTAGCACCAGTCGCCATACCAGGGGGGCGCACCGTGCAGCCCCTACCTGCCGCTTCGTGGTGGGTAGGGGGCCGTTCGCTTTTCCGGGACCGCCGTCATGCCCGGTGAGGTGGTCACGCCGCGGTCGGTGTTTGCCGGATCGGCAAACGGGGTCGTCCGACCGGGACGGGGTTTCGCATGATCGGTGGTGCGGCGGCGGCACCTGCGCTCGAAGCCGCGTCCGACGGATCCGCGGCCTTGAGGAGGGCGTATGGCACAGCATGCCGAGATCGGTCACCGGGTGGTTTCCTCCCCTGCGGGGCGGATCCATCTCGTCGAGCAGGGCGCCGGGCCGCTCGTGCTGCTCGTCCACGGATTCCCCGAGTGCTGGTACTCCTGGCGGTACCAGCTGCCCGCGCTCGCGGCGGCGGGGTACCGGGCGGTGGCCGTCGATGTGCGCGGGTACGGCCGTTCCTCCAGGCCGGCCGCGACGGACGCCTACCGGATGACCGAACTCGTCGAGGACAACGTGTCCGTCGTGCGTGCACTCGGCGAGGAGTCCGCGGTCGTCGTCGGGCACGACTGGGGCGCGACCATCGCCGCGAACTCCGCGCTGCTCAGGCCGGAGGTGTTCCGGGCCGTGGGGCTGCTGAGCGTGCCGTACGCCCCGCGCGGCGGGCCCAGGCCCGGTGACGTCTTCGCGCGGATGCGTGCCGGTGGCGGGGACGAGGAGTTCTACGTCCCGTACTTCCAGGAGCCGGGGCGCGCCGAGGCCGAGATCGAACCCGATGTACGAGGCTGGCTCGCGGGCTTCTACGCCGCGCTGTCCGGCGACACCATGCCCGGGCCGGGCGCTCCCGACCCGCACTTCGTGCGCGCGGGCGGGACCCTCCGGGAGCGGTTCCCCGCCGGGCGGGCACCCGCGTGGCTCGGCGAACGGGACCTCGACGTCTTCGCGGGGGAGTTCGAACGCACCGGGCTGACGGGCGCGCTCAACCGGTACCGGAACATGGACCGCGACTGGGAGGACCTCGCCGCCTACGACGGCGCCCCGATCACCCAGCCGTCCCTGTTCGCCGGCGGCAGCCTCGACGCCTCGACCACCTGGCTGGCCGACGCCATCGAGGCGTACCCGGTCACCCTGCCGGGCCTGGTCTCCTCCCACCTCCTCGACGGCTGCGGACACTGGATCCAGCAGGAGCGCCCGGACGAGGTCAACCGGCTGCTCGTCGACTGGCTCGCCGGCCTGCCCGGCTCCTGAGCGGAATCCTGAGCGGAAGCGCCCGTCCGGCCTCCGGGACCGTCACCAGATCGACAGGGGCACCTCGTGGATCTCATCGGCCGGATGGCCGGTGCGTTCGTGGACGCGCCTGACCGCCTCGGCCGACGGCGCCTCGGAGAGGCAGTAGACGTTGCCGGAGTCCGGGTCCGCCCAGGCCCGTTCGAAGTGCACGCCCTCGTCCTTCTCGACGGCGAGATCGGCCTCGTGGGCCTCCTGGAGCTGGTCGGCGGTGATGCCCTTCATCCCGTGGTGGACGTCCATGAACTGCGGCATGGCTGCCACCTCCTTCGCCTTGTCCGTCTCCCCTCCATGCTGCGCCCGCCGCCGCGGCACGGCATACGAAGGGCCCCGGACCGCAGTCCGGGGCCCTCTGCCGTAGCTGAGGTGTCCGCTCAGCCGCACTGGCAGGGGCTGCCCGACTGGCAGCCGCAGCCACAGCCCGAGCCGCACCCGCAGGCGCCGATGACCAGGAGGTTCTTGATCTCGGTGGGCTGCTCGGTCTCTCGTTCCTGGGTGGGGTCGGGTGTGGTGCTGGGGGATTCGGCCATGGATCCCTCCTAGAGGTCCCTAGATTCCCGGCCCCTGGATTCCCTAGAGGCAGGGCGTGGTGCCTTTGCCCATTCCATGCCCGTTTCGCTGGGCGCATCAACAGCGCACGACAGCGCACAGATGCGCTGCGAGCCTGCCCTGCACCTCGCGAGCCCCCTCGACCGCCGGAGGTGCTACGCCCCCTCGGCGCCCGTCACGGCTGGATGTCGGACTGCAGCTCGTCCGCGTGCTCACCGGTGACCAGGAAGACGACGCGCTTGGCGACGGCGACCGCGTGGTCGGCGTACCGCTCGTAGTAGCGGCCGAGCAGCGTCACGTCGACGGCGGTCTCGATGCCGTGCTTCCAGCGGTCGTCCAGCAGGTGCGAGAAGAGCGTGCGGTGCAGCAGGTCCATCTCGTCGTCGTCCTGCTCCAGCTGCAGCGCCAGGTCGACGTCCTTGGTGACGATGACCTCGGCGGCCTTGGCCATCAGGCGCTGCGCGAGCTGGCCCATCTCCAGGATGGTGGCCTCCAGGTCCCGCGGGACCGCGCGCGACGGGAAGCGGAGCCGGGCGAGCTTCGCGACGTGCTGGGCGAGGTCGCCGGAGCGCTCCAGGTCGGCGGACATCCGGAGCGAGGTGACGACGATCCGCAGGTCCGTCGCCACCGGCTGCTGGCGGGCGAGCAGGGCTATCGCGCGCGCCTCCAGGTCGTGGTGGAGTTCGTCGACCTTCTGGTCGTTCTCGATGACGCTCTCGGCAAGCTTCAGGTCGCTGTCGAGGATCGCCGTCGTGGCGCGCCCGATGGCCGAGCCGACCAGCCGGGCCATGTCGACCAGGCTGTCGCCGATCGAGTCGAGTTCCTCGTGGTACGCGTCCCGCATCAGGGTTCCCTCTCGTGCGTGTGTCCAGGGGTTTCGGGGGCCGGGGGCCGTGGCCGAAACCAGCTGCGAACCCCACGCTCCCACGTTCCGGTCCCAACGCGACCGTTTCTGCCACCCCAAATGAACCAATACTGGCTCCAAGGTGAACTCTGGGCGACGAGTGTTCGAGCTCGCACTCCCATGGCTGTGGGGATGTCGTACGCCCTGCTTAACCTGTTTGCATGGACGTGAACGCGGCGGTCGCCGCAGCGGCAGCGATCGCCGGGGTGCTTACCGGTGTCATCGCCATGCTGGCGTTCCGCTGGAGTGAACGCGACCAGAAGCGACCGACCAGGACTTCTCTGCACACCGACCCCGTACTGCCCCCGGGCGTGGACACCGTACTGAGCGTGCTGCGCTCCTCCGCGGTCGTCCTCGACGAGGCCGACGCCGTCGTCAAGGCGAGCTCGGCGGCGTACGCCCTCGGACTCGTGCGCGGCGGCAAACTCGCCATCGAGCCGATGCTCGGGATGGCCCGGGACACCCGGCGCGACGGCGAGATACGTCAGGTCGAGCTGGACCTGCCGCGGCGCGGCACCGGACGCGGAGAGGCCCTCGCCGTCTCCGCCCGGGTGGCGCCCCTCGGCTCCCGGCTCGTGCTCCTCCTCGTCGAGGACCTCACCGAGGCCCGCCGCATCGAGGCGGTACGACGTGATTTCGTGGCGAACGTGAGCCATGAGCTCAAGACCCCGGTCGGCGCACTCTCCCTTCTCTCCGAGGCCGTCATGGACGCCTCGGACGATCCGGAGGCCGTGCAGCGCTTCGCCGGTCGCATGCAGATAGAGGCCACGCGCCTGACCAACCTGGTCCAGGAGCTCATCGACCTGTCGAGAGTGCAGAACGACGACCCGCTGGAGGACGCCGAGCCCGTCCGGGTCGACGAACTGGTCGCCGAGGCGATCGACCGGTGCCGCCACCAGGCCGGCACCAAGCAGATCACCATGGCCGCCGGCGGCACCGCCGACCTGCACGTCTGGGGCAACCGCGGCCAGCTCGCCGCCGCCCTCGGCAACCTGGTCGAGAACGCCGTCAACTACTCCCCGGCCCGCACCCGGGTCGGGATAGCCGCCCGCCGGGTCAGCGCGCCCGGGGGCGACATGATCGAGCTCGCCGTGACCGACCAGGGCATCGGCATCACCGACAAGGACAAGGAGCGCATCTTCGAGCGCTTCTACCGCGTCGACCCGGCCCGTTCCCGGGCCACCGGTGGCACCGGCCTCGGCCTCGCCATCGTCAAGCACGTGGCCGCCTCGCACGGCGGGGAGGTCACGGTGTGGAGCGCCGAGAACCAGGGCTCCACGTTCACCCTCCGGCTGCCGGAGGCGGGCGCGGTACGCGACCGCGCGTCGCAGCACCCCGACCCCGACCTCGACGACGAGGCCGGCACCACCGAGTCATCCCCGTACGAACCGCTTCCCGCCCCGGAGGTCCTTCCGTGACCCGTGTGCTCGTCGTCGAGGACGAGGAGTCCTTCTCCGACGCCCTGTCGTACATGCTCCGCAAGGAGGGCTTCGAGGTCGCCGTGGCGGCCACGGGCCCCGACGGACTCGACGAGTTCGAGCGCAACGGCGCCGACCTCGTCCTCCTCGACCTGATGCTGCCGGGGCTGCCCGGTACCGAGGTCTGCCGCCAGCTGCGCGGCCGCTCCAACGTCCCCGTCATCATGGTGACGGCCAAGGACAGCGAGATCGACAAGGTCGTCGGGCTCGAAATAGGAGCTGACGACTACGTCACCAAGCCCTTCTCGTCCCGCGAACTGGTGGCCCGCATCCGCGCGGTGCTGCGCCGCCGCGGCGAGCCCGAGGAGGTCACCCCGGCCGCCCTCGAAGCGGGCCCGGTCCGCATGGACGTCGACCGCCACGTGGTCACCGTCTCCGGCTCCAAGGTCGACCTCCCCCTCAAGGAGTTCGACCTCCTGGAGATGCTGCTGCGCAACGCGGGTCGCGTCCTGACCCGTATGCAGCTCATCGACCGGGTCTGGGGCGCCGACTACGTCGGCGACACCAAGACCCTCGACGTCCACGTCAAGCGCCTGCGCGCAAAGATCGAACCGGACCCGGGCGCCCCGCGCTACCTGGTGACGGTGCGTGGTCTCGGCTACAAGTTTGAACCGTAAGTCGCTGACCGGCTACGATGAGCAACCCTCGCCGTCGGGTGGACGGAGAGGCTAAACGCCTGTGGAGTGTCGGTAAGACCCGGAGCGATCCGGGCGCGATGCCGTGAAGCAGGAATCCCCTTGAGGGTGCGCCAAAAGTTCGAGCCGTAAACGCTCGGCAACGCCAAGGGCGGGAACCGATGACCAAGGTTCCCGCCCTAGCTGTTTCAGGTGCTGCTCAGCCCGCGTTCGCCGACTGCGACGCCGAGTCGGTCGGGGTGGCCGAGGCGCTCGCGGACGTCTTGCCCTTCTTGCCGGTCTTACCGGTCTTGGCGCTCTCGCTCGCCGTGGCGCCGGCGGCCGGGGAGACGGAGACCGACGCGGAGGCCGAAGGCGACGGCACCGAGCTCGGGCCCCAGCCCGTGAAGTAGCTCTCGGCCGGCACGACGAACGCGCGCAGGCTCACGTCACCGGTCTTGCTGAAGGTGAACGTGATCTTCTGGGCGTTGCCGTCCTGGACCGCCTCACGGCTGCTGGCCAGCACCGCGGAGGCGTTGTCCTTGCCGCCGAGGATCAGCCGGCCGCCGGCCTGGATGGTCAGCGGCTGCGACTTGGTGGCGTGCAGCTCGGCGGTCTTGTTGGTACCGGCGACGACGATCGACTGGAGCGTCTCCGGCTCGGTGCCGGTGTTGAAGATGGTCGCGGTGACCACGGCGGGCCCGTCCGACGTGAGGTCGGGCTGCGTGATCACGGTCGCGTTCTGGACCTTGATGTCGCCGACACTCGTCGCCGCGCTGTCGGGCTTGATCTCCAGCGTCTGGGAGTCGTTGCCGGCGGCGCACGCGGAGAGCGAGGCGACGGAGAAGGCGATGGCGGAGGCGGCGAGGGCGCCGCGTCGAAGGCTGCTGCTCACGGCGGCGGCTACTCCTTGAACGCACGGACGACTACCTTATAAAGCCGCCCTAAGTGTCTGTCAGCGGCCTTAGGTTACCGAGCCGTTCCCGCACGGCCGCACCCGACCCTCCCCAAGCCCCTCGCTTCTCTCAAGCGGTGGGTGTCCGCAGGGGGCCGCAAGTGACTCTCCGGTCACTTTGAAGCGACGCCCGTCCGGCATTCAGATAACTCGTTCGCAACACCGCGCGCAAAATTTCCGTGAAGGAATGCGCGGCCACCAGGGAAATTGATCACGTACCGTTCGGTCGGACGCCTGTGATCAATTCCGGAAACGCCCCGGATCCGGTCCGGGCAACCGAACGGAGTAGCGGAAGTCGTACGCTTGGAACCGGACATATAGGGACGTTCATCCACTTGGGCGGGCGTCCGGATGTGTGTAACGTGCTCGTTTCACCTCGCCCGGAGAGCCGCTCCGACCTGCGAATACCTGGTTCCGGACGGCCCGTGCAGCACGTTCCTGTTGCTGTTGTCAAGCCCCGAGATATGCCCTGACCTGCGAAAACGCCATTCAGAACCGCCGGTTTCCGTGTTACCCTGGATAGCCACGGAAGGGGTACCTGTCACATGACGTTCAAGGTTGGCGACACCGTGGTCTATCCCCATCACGGGGCCGCGCTGATCGAGGCCATCGAAACTCGCCAGATCAAAGGCGTGGACAAGACCTACTTGGTGCTGAAGGTCGCCCAGGGTGACCTGACGGTACGTGTGCCAGCGGACAATGCGGAGTTCGTCGGCGTGCGTGATGTGGTCGGTCAGGACGGGCTGGACCGGGTCTTCGAGGTGCTGCGCGCACCGTACGCCGAGGAGCCCACGAACTGGTCCCGTCGTTACAAGGCAAACCTGGAGAAGCTCGCCTCCGGCGATGTCATCAAGGTCGCGGAAGTCGTGCGTGACCTGTGGCGTCGTGAGCGCGAGCGCGGACTCTCCGCCGGAGAGAAGCGCATGCTCGCCAAGGCCCGCCAGATCCTGGTGAGCGAGCTCGCCCTCGCGGAGAACACGAACGAGGACAAGGCCGAGGCCCTGCTCGACGAGGTCCTCGCGTCCTGACGCGGTCCAGCTCGGCACACTGAAACTCCGCACACCGATATGCCGCGGTGCCCGATGACACAGCAACTGTCGCCGGGCGCTGCGGCATGTTCGTACCCGGAATCCCGGAACGCGCGTATTGAGCCCGACGCGCATATCGGGCCCGGCCCGCTGTGCTCGGTCACTCGGAACCCCGCCCTGAACCCACCCCGGCGGAAACCCCCGATACTAGGCGTGCCGGGCCCGGGCTGCTGGCTCGACCGGTGTCACGGAAGGGTCCGGTCAAGGCGTCGCGCCCGGCACTTCCCAGGCCATACCCACGCCAGGCCCGCACACAAACCTGACAGGAACCGATGTCTGACGATTCGCGTCCTTCGCGTACGGAATCGCGTACCGCACTGCGCACGGCAGCCGTGATTCCCGCCGCCGGCCGGGGCGTACGCCTCGGTCCGGGCGCCCCCAAGGCGCTACGCGCGCTGAACGGCACGCCCATGCTCATCCACGCCGTACGCGCCCTGGCCGCCTCCCGCGCGGTCTCCCTGGTCGTCGTCGTGGCTCCGCCCGACGGCGCGCCCGAGGTCAAGTCCCTCCTCGACGCGCACGCGCTGCCCGACCGCACCGACTTCCTCGTCGTCCCCGGCGGCGAGTCCCGCCAGGAGTCGGTCAAGCTCGGCCTGGACGCGCTGCCCCCGGACTACGACATCGTTCTCGTCCATGACGCGGCCCGCCCCCTCGTCCCCGTCGACACCGTCGACGCCGTGATCCAGGCGGTCCGCGAGGGCGCCCCCGCGGTCGTCCCCGCCCTCCCCCTCGCCGACACGGTCAAGGAGGTCGAGCCGACGGCCACCCCCGGAGACCCGGAACCGGTGGTCGCGACCCCGGAGCGCGCCCGGCTGCGCGCCGTGCAGACCCCCCAGGGCTTCGACCGCACGACGCTGGTCCGCGCCCACGAGACGGTCACCGACAACGTCACCGACGACGCCAGCATGGTCGAACAGCTGGGTGAGCAGGTCGTGGTCGTCCCCGGCCACGAGGAGGCCTTCAAGGTCACCCGCCCCCTGGACCTGGTCCTCGCGGAGGCGGTCCTGGCCCGCAGGAGGCTCAACGATGGCTTCTGAGGTCGTACTGCCGCGGGTCGGTATCGGCACCGACATCCACGCCTTCGAAGAGGGCCGCGAGCTGTGGTGCGCCGGCCTCAAGTGGGAGGGCGAGGGCCCCGGCCTGGCCGGCCACTCCGACGCGGACGTCGTCGCCCACGCGGCCTGCAACGCGCTCTTCTCGGCGGCGGGACTCGGTGACCTGGGGCAGCACTTCGGCACGGGACGGCCCCAGTGGTCGGGCGCGTCGGGCGTGACCCTCCTGACGGAGGCGGCCCGGATCGTCCGCGACGCCGGTTTCACCATCGGGAACATCGCCGTACAGGTCGTAGGACCGCGCCCGAAGATCGGAAAGCGCCGGGACGAGGCGGAGAAGATCCTTTCGGACGCCGCCGGGGCTCCCGTGTCGGTCTCCGGGGCCACCACGGACGGCCTGGGTTTCCCGGGCAGGGGCGAAGGTCTGATGGCGGTGGCAACGGCGTTGGTCGTGAAGGCAGCGTGACCGGATTCCTTCAGGGGCGCGGGGCTGAATCGATGTGCGGCTCCGCCGCGTGGGCGCGACGGGCCACAGCGCACGCGCACCCGGCAACGGCGCTTCGCACGCCGGTGCCACGCACCACCCTCCGCCCACTACCCTAGGTCCCGTGACTATTCGCCTGTACGACACCAACGCCCGGCAGATCCGTGACTTCACCCCGCTCACCGCGGGCTGTGTCTCGATCTACCTCTGTGGTGCCACCGTGCAGGCGGCGCCCCACATCGGGCACATCCGGTCCGGCCTGAACTTCGACATCATGCGCCGCTGGTTCGAATACCGCGGCTATGCCGTGACGTTCATCCGCAACGTCACGGACATCGACGACAAGATCATCGCCAAGTCCGCCGAGCAGGGCCGCCCCTGGTGGGCGATCGGCTACCAGAACGAGCGCGCGTTCAACGACGGCTACTTCGCGCTCGGCTGCCTCCCGCCGACGTACGAGCCCCGCGCGACCGGGCACGTACCGGAGATGATCGAGATGATGCGCGGGCTCATCGAGCGCGGGCACGCCTACGAGTCCGACGGCAACGTCTACTTCGACGTGCGCTCCTACCCGGACTACCTCCAGCTCTCCAACCAGGAGCTGGACAACCTCCGCCAGCCGGAGGGCGAGGGCGAGACCGGCAAGCGGGACCAGCGGGACTTCGCGCTGTGGAAGGCCGTGAAACCGGGCGAGCCCAGCTGGGAGACGCCGTGGGGCCGCGGCCGCCCCGGCTGGCACCTGGAGTGCTCGGCGATGGCCCACAAGTACCTCGGCGAGTCGTTCGACATCCACGGCGGCGGCCTGGACCTGATCTTCCCGCACCACGAGAACGAGATCGCCCAGGCCAAGGCGTTCGGCGACGACTTCGCCCGGTACTGGGTGCACAACGCCTGGGTCACCATGAGCGGCGAGAAGATGTCGAAGTCCCTCGGGAACTCGGTCCTCGTCTCCGAGATGGTCAGGCACTGGCGCCCGATCGTGCTGCGCTACTACCTGGGCACCCCGCACTACCGCTCGATGATCGAGTACAGCGAGGAGTCGCTGCGCGAGGCCGAGTCGGCGTTCGCGCGCATCGAGGGCTTCGTGCAGCGCGTGGTCGAGCTGGCCGGGGGAGCCGTCGAGCCCTCGCCGGAGGTCCCGCCGGCGTTCGCCGAGGCGATGGACGACGACCTGGGCGTCCCGCAGGCCCTCGCCGTCGTGCACACCACGGTCCGGCAGGGCAACAGCGCGCTGGCCGCCGACGACAAGGAGGCGGCCGTCGCCCGCCTCGCCGAGGTCCGCGCCATGCTCGGCGTCCTCGGTCTCGACCCGCTCGATGCGCACTGGGCCGGTGGCGTCGAGAAGGGCGACAACCTGCACGGGGTCGTGGACAGCCTGGTACGGCTCGTCCTCGACCAGCGCGAGTCCGCCCGCGGCCGCAAGGACTGGGCGACCGCCGACGCCATCCGCGACCAGCTGAACCAGTCCGGCCTCGCGATCGAGGACAGCCCCTCCGGACCGCGCTGGACCCTCAAGTCCTAGTCGCCCCGGATCTGAAGATCAACTGTGCCGCCCGGCCCCCCGGGCGGCACACTGCATAAGACGCACGTACGAAACGAAGCTCACGGAGACGGGTAACTCATGGCAGCCAACAACCGCCGCATGTCCGGCAAGAAGGGCGCGCAGGTCGGCAGTGGCGGCCAGCGGCGCCGGGGCCTGGAGGGCAAGGGCCCGACCCCGCCCGCCGAGATGCGCAAGGGCCACAAGAAGAACCGCATCGCCACCGCCAAGGCCAAGCAGACCCAGCGCCGCCCGGTGGCACGCGGCCGCGGCGGCAAGGGCACGTCCGAGATGGTCGTCGGCCGCAACCCGGTGGTGGAAGCCCTCCGCGAGGGCGTCCCGGCCTCCACCCTCTACGTCCAGCAGTTCATCGACAACGACGAGCGGGTCCGCGAGGCGCTGCAGCTCGCCGCCGAGCGCGGTGGCATCAACCTCATGGAGGCCCCGCGCCCCGAGCTGGACCGTATGACGAACGGCCTCAACCACCAGGGCCTGGTCCTCCAGGTCCCGCCGTACGAGTACGCGCACCCCGAGGACCTGGCCGACGCGGCCGCCGACGACGGCGAGGACCCCCTCATCGTCGCCCTGGACGGGGTCACCGACCCGCGCAACCTCGGCGCGGTCGTCCGCTCGGTCTCCGCCTTCGGCGGCCACGGAGTCGTCGTCCCCGAGCGCCGCGCGGCCGGTATGACCGCCGGCGCCTGGAAGACGTCGGCCGGTACGGCGGCCCGCACGCCCGTCGCCCGCGCCACCAACCTGACCCGGGCCCTGGAGTCGTACAAGAAGGCCGGCATCGTGATCGTCGGCCTCGCGGCGGACGGCGAGCACGAGATCGGCGACCTGGAGGCCCTCGGCGGCCCGGTCGTCATCGTCGTCGGCAGCGAGGGCAAGGGCCTGTCCCGACTGGTCGGCGAGACCTGCGACTTCCGGGTCCGCATCCCGATGCCGGGCGGCGCCGAGTCGCTCAACGCCGGTGTGGCGGCGGGGATCGTGCTGTACGAGGCGGCGCGCCGCCGGGGCTGACGGCCGTGCGAGGCGGCGCGCCGCCGGGGCTGAACAAACGTCCGTAACCTCACCCGTGCGGGGTAATTCCGGCGTCCAGGGCATCCTTGACGGGGTCCGGACACATCCGGCCGGTCAAAGCAGTGTCCTAACTCCACGTCACTCGGTTAGATGAGTGTGGACACCAGAACACCCCGCACACCCACGGGGGACCGCTCGTCGGGATTCCGCTCCGGATTCGCCTCCGGTCCCGACGACGCTCCCGCGCTGAGCATGGTGAAGGTGCCGAGCGATCCGGCGCAGGTCATCGTCAACCACGCGAGCTTCCGCGTGCAGCTGGGCGTATCGACACGGCGTACCCAATCCCCCCGGGTCGTACGGCACATGAGCGCCACCGAGGACACCACGCGGATCCCGGTCGCCGGCCCGGCGGGCAGAGCGGGAGCGGCCGCCGGCCGCCGCCGCCCGGTCGTGTGGAGCGGCAGGTCCGCGCCCGACGACACCGGCGCCCACCGGCTGCTCCAGGCCGTCCGCGGCGGCAGCGTCCGGTACGCCGAGGAACCGGCCGAGCCGGCCGGCGCGACCCGGGTCATCCCCCGCGTCGGCGACGGCTACGACGTGCTGGACCAGACCGTCGAGACACCGATGGTCGGCCACCCACGCTCCCCGGCCTCGGGCGAGAACCGCCTCCTCCCGAACATGCGGACGGTCGGCAGCGCCTACGACGAACCGGCCTACGGCGAACCGGCCTACTCCGACGACCGGTTCGACGACTACGACCACGTCGACGAGGAGCTTCCCACCAGGCGGACCGGCGACGGCGACCCGGCCCGGCACGCCTACTACCCCGGCCGCCGGATGAACCTCGGCGTGGTCCTGCTCCCGCTCCGGATCTTCCTCGGTTTCATCTCCGTCTACGCCGGCATGGGCAAGCTGTGCGACCCCGTCTACTTCGACGGCGGCAAGCGCGGCTCCATGGTCACCTGGCTCAACACGCTGCACCCCTGGGAGGTCGCCGAGCCGCTGCGCCAGTTCGCCCTCCAGCACCCGGTCGGCTCCGGCCTGGTGATCGCCTTCTTCCAGGTGATCGTCGGCGTCCTGACCGTCCTCGGCTGCTGGCAGCGGGTCGCCGCGGTCGTCGGCGCGCTGCTGTCCGCCGCGCTCATCGTCACCGTCAGCTGGAAGACCGTCCCCGCCTACGACGCCCCCGACATCATCTATCTCGCCGCCTGGTCGCCGCTGATCATCGCCGGCGCCCCCGTCTACTCCGTCGACGGCCGGCTGGCGGGCAGCGCCTGGCGACGGCTCGGCCCCCGCGCCGACATCTGGGAGCTGCGCGCCTTCGTGCTCCGCCGAGGCGCCCTGGTCACGGCCGTCACCATCGGCCTCACCCTCCTCGTCGGCTCCCTCCTGGGCGGCGCGGTCCGCGACTCCAGCCGAGTGGTCGTCCCCGGCCCCGGCGAGGCGCCCCGCAACAACCTCCCCGGCTCCCCGCTCCCCGGCAAGCCGGTCAAGCGCCACGCCACGACTCCGTCGGCCCCCACCTCCCCCTCCGGGGGCGCCACGGCCGGCGCGAGCCCCTCCGGAGCGGCCACGACCCCGAGCGCCGGCCACACGGCGGGCAACACGACCACCACCCCCAGCGAGACCCAGGGCACGACAGGCCAGGCCCCGCCCCAGCACACCGCCCCGGCGCCCACCACAGCCGGCCCGACCTCCGGCGGCACCGCCACCGGCGGCGCCTCCTCGACGAGCGGCGGCACAAGCACCGGCACAGGCACCAGCGGCGGCACGTCGTCCTCCGGCCAGCCGGGCCTGGTGGGCGGTTTGCTGGGCTAGCGCGATCCGGCCGTACGACTTGAGGCCCCGCACCTGAAAAGGTGCGGGGCCTCAACGCGCCCCAAAGGGGAGCTGGGGGAGGAACTGCGCGACCGGCCACAACGCACCCGCAGCCGACGACGGTGGGCCGACTTTCAGCGCGCGGCCTACCTCCCCAGCGCCGCCAGCTCCTTCGCCGCCTCCGTCAGATCCTTCGCCGTGTCGATCGCCCGCCAGTACGCCCCCTGAGGGATCGGGAACCCGGCCAGCTGCCGGCTTCGCGCCAGGTGCGGAAACGTCGTCCGCTCGTGATCCCCCCGCTCCGGCAGCATCCCGGCGAACTCGGGGGAGAAGACGTACACACCCGCGTTGATCTCGAACGTCGACGGCGGCGCCTCGATGAAGTCCGTGATGTGGCCGAAGCCGTCCGTCTTCACCGCGCCCCAGGGAATCCGCGGCCGCGCCAGCGCCAGCGTCGCCACCGCGTCCCGCTCCGTGTGGAAGTCGGCCATGTCGCGCAGCGAGAACCGCGTCCAGATGTCGCCGTTCGTGGCGTACCAGGGCCGCTCGGGACGGGGCAGATGCGCGGCCGCGTACTTCAGACCGCCGCCCCGGCCCAGCGGCTCGGACTCCACCACCGTGGTGACGGAGAGGGGCAGGTCGGCCGTCGCCAGCCACTTCTGCAGGACCTCGGCGAGGTGGCCGCAGGAGACCACCACGTCCGTGACGCCCTCCTCGGCGAGCCAGGTCAACTGGTGGCCGATGATCGGCGTGCCCGTACCGGGGATCTCGACCATCGGCTTGGGCCGGTCGTCGGTGTACGGACGAAGCCGTGAGCCCTGGCCACCGGCCAGGACCACGGCTTGAGTGGGGCGCAACGCGGCGTTCGGATGGGTCATGCCCGAACTGTACGACGCGCCCCGGGGCCGGCTTCCCGCCGGACGGGTCCCCTTAAGGTCCCGTTACCTACTTCCCAACCGCCGTTCAGCTGTGTGCCGCGAGCACGCCGGACGCGAAGGACGTGTCACAGACCGGGCGGGCGAACGACTGGGCGCGGGAGGCGCCGTAGATGCGCACCGCGGCCTGGCCCAGCGCCCGGGCGATGGACGTGCAGTGCCGGGCGAGCGACGGGTGGCCGTTGACCGCCTGCTGGAGGTGGGTGAGGACCTGGCCCGGGTTCCGGTCCTGGAGCTCGGTCATCAGCTGGTCACGCAGTACGTCCTGCGGGGCCTGGGCGAGGGCCTTGGAGGAGACGTGCGCGTCGGTCACGTCGGTCGCGGTGAGCACCGAGCTCCGCGGGCTTCCCGTCCAGTTGACGCGGGTGACGGCGAGGGTCCCGGAGAGCACCAGGACGACGGGCAGGACGAGGGCGAGAGTGCGGCCGATCCGGCGGGCAGGGCCGCCCCGGTGGCCGCGTCGCGTCTGAGGGGTGGTGGAGTGCTTCACGCGTGTGAGGGTAGCGTGCGGTAATGATTTGGCGACATTTAGTCACCGGTTCGGGGGATGGAGAAGTGCCGTGTTTCGGGTACGGGGTTGACGCACACTGCTCGAAAACCACCCGCTTGCCGGGGTAAAACGGGGCAACGGAAAGGCCCCGCAGCAGGCTGCGGGGCCTTCGTCGTCAACCTGGGCAGATTCACCCTGGTCAGAGGTTTGTCACTGTGACGGCACCGAAGCCGTCGGTCTCTCGGCCGGAGATCTCTCAGTCGGAGAGACGCTCACCCGTGGACGTCGAGAACACGTGGATCTCGCCCGGCCGCGGCACGACGTGCAGCGTGGCACCCTTCTCCGGGACCGCGCGGCCGCTGACGCGGACGACCAGGTCCTTGAGGTCGTCGCCGACCTTGGCGCTGCCGTAGACGTAGCCGTCGGCGCCGAGCTCCTCCACGACGTTCACGGAGACCGCGAGACCGGCCGGGGCGTCCTCGGAGTCCTTGGACAGGGCGGACGCGGCCTCGCCGTTGTGCTCGACGACGTCGAAGTGCTCGGGACGGACACCGACGGTCACCGTACGGTCACCCTTGTCGGCGGCGGCCTGCAGCGCCTCACGGCTCACCGGCACCACGCTGTTGCCGAACTTCACACCGCCGTCGGTGATCGGGACCTCGACCAGGTTCATGGCCGGGGAGCCGATGAAGCCGGCGACGAAGAGGTTGGCGGGCCGGTCGTACATGTTGCGCGGCGAGTCGACCTGCTGCAGCAGACCGTCCTTGAGCACGGCCACGCGGTCGCCCATCGTCATGGCCTCGACCTGGTCGTGGGTGACGTAGACGGTGGTGATGCCGAGGCGGCGCTGCAGCGACGCGATCTGCGTACGGGTCGAGACCCGGAGCTTGGCGTCCAGGTTGGACAGCGGCTCGTCCATGAGGAAGACCTGCGGCTCACGCACGATGGCACGGCCCATCGCGACACGCTGACGCTGACCACCGGACAGCGCCTTCGGCTTGCGGTCCAGGTACTCGGTCAGGTCGAGGATCTTCGCGGCCTCCTCGACCTTCTGCCGGATCTCCGCCTTGTTGATGCCGGCGATCTTGAGCGCGAAGCCCATGTTGTCGGCGACGGTCATGTGCGGGTAGAGGGCGTAGTTCTGGAACACCATGGCGATGTCCCGGTCCTTGGGCGGCAGGTGCGTGACGTCGCGGTCACCGATGCGGATGGCGCCGCCGTTGACGTCCTCGAGCCCCGCGAGCATCCGGAGCGAGGTGGACTTGCCGCAACCCGACGGGCCGACCAGGACGAGGAACTCGCCGTCCTCGATCGCGATGTCGAGGCCGTCGACGGCGGGCTTGGTGGAACCCGGGTAGATCCGGGTCGCCTTGTCGAAAGTGACAGTGGCCATGGCTCAGAGGCCCCCTTCTACCGGCAGGAACGTGCCGGACGATCCGTTGTAGGAAGGTGGTGGTGTAGTCCACGAGAGTGAACTGGCTCTGGACGGTACCTGGCGTTCACCCCGTATGTCAGTACCTGGAGGGCTGTGAACTTCGCGGGAATTTTCCAGCGGGGGCAGAGCGCCTCTCTTTTGACCATGCCTCTGGCTTCCTGCTTCATCGCCCACTGCCGATCGAGCACAACTCTGGGAACTGCGCCTGACCGGTCTCACACGGACTCCACAGGCATTCCGGCCGACGGCCTGTCGGTCCGTACGGCATCAGCCGCCTATGCGGCGCCCAGCAACCGCAACCCCTCGTCCCGAAGGTTCACGGCGGCATTCACATCCCGGTCGTGCAGCGCACCGCAATAGACGGAAAGAACCGGTCCACGAGCGCTTGGTTCTCGCGCACGAGGCGGGTGGTCAGCTTGTCCAACAGGTCCCTGCGTACGTCATTGATCTGTGCGTACAGACGCGCGATCTAACCCCTCCCCGGATGATCCGATCTTCGGAACAGCACGTCAGGCCGACTGACGAACGGGTGCGCGGGTGGTTACGTGGAGTTTTGGATCGGTGGAGTGTGGAACTGCGTGGCTTGGGGAAACGGGGTCTGTGTACAGTGGTCCCGCCTTCGCGTTCGGCGTTGTAGTGCGCGGTGCCTCCTTAGCTCAGCTGGCCAGAGCAACGCTCTTGTAAAGCGTAGGTCGTCGGTTCGAATCCGACAGGGGGCTCCAACAAGATGGGCAACCCGCCCGCAGGGCCTGTGAGTTCGTGGTTTTCGGGTACGGTCGCGGTCCCGCGGCCGCGTCGCGACGGCGGTGCGCCTCGATGAGGGGCGGTCGCCTACCTGCACCGCCCCTGGTTCGTACGGGTGCGGCCGTGCGGCCTGCGACCTCTGTCCGCGATGGGACGACATGACGGCGAAGGCCGTCTCAGGTCTGCGCGCCATGATCGACGTGCACGTCGCAGCAGGGTGGAGGCCGCCTGGTGCGGTGCTAGTCGGCCCTGACCCAGGTGGCGCTGAAGTCGGTGCCGTCGCTGCTCAGCGCGCTGACGGTGTCCTTGTTCCGGCCCGCTCCGTTGACCATGGCGACCTGGGTCGGGTTGGCGTGCCCGGCACCGACTGGACCATGACCACCGTGGCGAGGGCGGCGGCGCTGTGCAGGCTGCTGGTTGCGTTGAGTGCCTCGGCCGGGCCGGCGGTGGCCGCGCTCGCGCTGCTCGGGGACGTCAGGCCGGTCGGCGCGGGTGCGGCGGCGAGGACGACGGAGGCGAGGGAGATGCACATGTGTCTTAACAAGGTGTGCTCCTTGGGAGGTTCGGAGGGTCCGGCGGCAGTCCGCTCCTGCCCGCTCGAACCTCTCCGGGAACTCCCTGGCAGTTGTGGAGGGGTGCGTCGGTGACGTCGTCGGGGTGGGCGCATCCGCAGGGCCGGGTCCGCGGAGCGGAGCAGGGGGGCGGTCTGACGTCAGTGTCGTCCGGCCACCCGGTCCGCGATTCTGGCCAGGCGGGAGGACTCGGTGCCGGGGTGGAGGCGTTCGCGTTGGTCGGCGGCGCGGTAGGTGGCGTACATGCCCTGGACGCCGAGCCAGCGGAAGGGTTCGGGTTCCCACTTGCGGACCTTGTGGTTGACCCAGGGAAGCTCGGTCAGGTCGGTGCGGCCGGCCTGGCCGGAGTCGAGCTGGACGAGGTCCCTGAGGGTGCGGGCGGCGAGGTTGGTGGTGGCGACGCCGGAGCCGACGTAGCCGCCCGCCCAGCCGAGGCCTGTGGAGCGGTCGAGGGTGACGGTCGCGCACCAGTCGCGCGGTACCCCGAGCACTCCTGACCAGGCGTGTTCGACGGCGACACCGGCCAGGGAGGGGAAGAAGCGTACGAGGATCTCGCGCAGGGCCTCGATGGTCGCCTGCTGGGTGCGGCCGTCGTTGTCGGTCCGGGATCCGAAGCGGTACGGCACGCCGCGTCCGCCGAGGGCGATCCGGCCGTCGGCCGTGCGCTGGGCGTACATGTAGGCGTGTGCCATGTCCCCGAGGGTTTCCAGGCCGTTCCAACCCACTGATTCCCACTGTGCCTCGGTGAGCGGTTCGGTGGCGATCATCGAGGAGTTCATCGGCAGCCAGGTGCGCTTCTGGCCCTTGAGGCTGGCGGTGAAACCCTCGGTGCAGCGCAGGATGTAGGGGGCGCGGACCGTGCCGTAGGGCGTGACGGCGTGCTTGGGCCGGATCTCGGTCACGGGTGTGGACTCGTGGATCTGCACCCCCAGTGCCTCCGCGGCCGCGGCCAGGCCCTTGACCAGTTTCACGGGGTGCAGGCGGGCGCCGTGCGGGGTCCAGGTGGAGCCGACGGCGTCGGCGACGCGGATCCGGTCGCGGGTCTCCCCGGCGCCGTACAGTTCGCGGTCCTGCTCGCCGTACGACAGTTCGTGCTCGTGGAAGGCCTTCAGGCGGGTCAGCTGTGCCGGGGTGGTGGCGATCTCCAGCACTCCGCCCTTGTGCAGGTCGGCGTCGATCTTCTCGGTCCTCGTGACCGAGATGACCTCGTCGACCGTCTCGTTCATGGCTTTCTGGAGGCGTACGGCGGCTTCGTGGCCGTGCAGTGCGGCGTACCGGTCGCGGCCGGCGATGCCGTTGTAGAGCCAGCCGCCGTTACGGCCGGAGGCGCCGTAGCCGCAGAACTTCTGCTCCAGGACGGTGACGCGGAGGAAGGGGGCGGCCTTCTTCAGGTAGTACGCGGTCCACAGGCCGGTGTAGCCGCCGCCGACGACCACCACGTCCGCAGTGGTGTCACCGGCGAGCGGCTCCCGTACCGCGGGGAGGCCGTCGTTCGCGTACCAGAAGGAGATGCCGCCGTTGACGACACTGCTTGCCGAGCTGCTCATGTCCGGACGTTAACCCTTGAGGGCGGCCAGTGTCTCCTTCGGATTCCATGCTTTTCCGCGCCCTCTGACCAGCGGAAAGCAGGCGAGGCCGATCCAGACGGAGACGAAATGTCCGAGGTCGGTGAAGGTGGGCGACTCGGTCAGCGGCAGGCCGTAGACCAGTAGGACGACCGCGATGTAGGTGTACCGCCAGGGTGTCGCGATCCGGTACGCGAGTACTCCGATCACTCCGGCCAGTGCGTAACTCACTCCGAAGTCCAGGGTGTCGGCCGCCGACTGCGGGGCGATGCCGTCATGGATCCCCTTCAGCAGCGCGCCCTCGCTGATCAGTGTCGCCAGTACGTGCGCGGCCACGCACACCGTCAGCCAGCGGACCGTGCCCAGCCAGCGTTCGGCGGGTGCGTGGAAGACGGTGTAGAGGAAGGCGTACGGCATCCAGTGCCCGCCGTCGATCCACATCGCGCTCGCGATCAGCACGCGTACGGGGTTGTCCGACAGTTCGTGGAGGTTGGTGGACCGCTGCCGCAGGAACTGCTGCTCGAACTCGGGTGACATGTAGTGCAGCGCGACGGTGGTCATGAAGAGAATCGCCAGCCAGATGTAGGTGCCGGGGGCGCTGTGGACGTACCACCGCACTCTGCTGCCGAGGCCCCGGAGAAATCCCATGAGGCGATTCATGCACGGCAGTAACGTCACATGTGTGATTGACATTCCGGATGAGCTGATCATCCGGCTTGTGCGATCGGGCGGCTTGTGTGATCGGGCGGGGTGGCGGGCATGCCGCTCGGCCGGCCGGCCGGCCCGCCCGTCGGCTGCGGCTCGGCCTCAGGTGACCGGCTCCGGTACCGGGGTCTTGGCGGGGGCGTCGTGTTTCGGTGGCTTCGCTGTCACCATCAGGCCCGCTACCAGGGTGGCCAGCAGCATCACGCCGACCGCCCACCAGATGGCGGCCGTGTAGCCGTGCACCACGGCCTGCGGGACGGCGGCGGCCTTCTGGGCGGGGTTGTGGAGGTGGGCGGTGAGGTAGGCGGCGCTGCTGGTGGTGGCGATGGTGTTGAGCAGGGCCGTACCGACGGAACCGCCCACCTGCTGGGAGGTGTTGACGGTGGCCGAGGTGACACCGGCGTCCTGCGGGGCGACGCCGGCGGTGGCGGTGGCGAACACCGGCATGAAGGTCAGGCCCATGCCGAGGCCCATCAGCAGCAGGGCGGGCAGGATCTCGGTGGGGTAGGAGGAGTGGACCGTGATCCGGGTCAGGAGCAGCAGCCCGCAGGCGGCGAGGAGCGTGCCCGGGACCATGAGCGGGCGCGGGGGCACGCGGTGCAGCAGCCGCGCGGATATCTGGGTGGAGCCGATGATGATCGCCACGGTCAGGGGCAGGAACCCGAGACCGGCCCTGACGGGGGAGTAGCCGAGGATGACCTGGAGGTAGTAGGTCAGGAAGAGGAACAGCCCGAACATGGCGACGGTCGCGAGGGCCATCGTCAGGAAGCTGCCCGCGCGGTTGCGGTCCTTGACGATGTGCAGGGGCAGCAGGGGGCTGGGGGCGCGGTTCTGCCACACGACGAACGCGGTGAGCAGGACGGCACCGGCCGCGAACAGCCCGAGGACGAGCGGGTCGCTCCAGCCGCGCGGCTGGGCCTCGCTGAAGCCGTAGACGATCGCGACGAGTCCGCCGCAGCCGAGCAGTGCGCCGGGTACGTCGAGCCGGGCGCCGGTGTGGCCGGGGCGGTCGTGCAGCAGCGCGGAGGCGCCGGCGACGGCGATGAACGCGATGGGCACGTTGACGTAGAGGCACCAGCGCCAGTTCAGGTACTCGGTGAGCAGACCGCCCACGATGAACCCGATCGCGGAGCCGCTGCCCGCGAGGGCGCCGTAGATGCCGAAGGCCTTGCCGCGCTCGCGCGGGTCGGTGAAGGTCGTGGTCAGCAGGGAGAGCGCGGAGGGCGCGAGGACGGCGGCGAAGACGCCCTGGAGGGCGCGGGCGCCGAAGAGCATGCCCGGGCTGTGGGCGGCGCCGCCGAACGCGGAGGCGGCGGCGAAGCCGACGAGCCCGATGACGAACGTGCGTTTGCGGCCGACCAGGTCGGCGATCCGGCCGCCGAGCAGGAGCAGTCCGCCGAAGGCGAGCGTGTAGGCGGTGACCACCCACTGCCGGTTGCCGTCGGACATGCCCAGGTCGCGCTGGGCGGAGGGCAGGGCGATGTTCACGATCGTCGCGTCCAGGACGACCATCAGCTGGGCGAGCGCGATGACCACCAGACTCCACCAGCGGTGCGGGTCGGCTCCGTCGGCGCCGTGGGACACACCGGTGGACACACCGGGGGAGTCACCCGATCGGGCGCGGCTCATCTGGTCAGAAGACCATGGATCGGGGCGTGTCGCATCCTGTGGTGTGCTGTTCCTGGTCATGGTTCGAGAACCACCTTTCCGGTTGCCGCCCGGTTCTCCAGGACGTGCCTTCCTCGTCCTCACTCATACGACGGATCCGGTCGGGCGGAATGTGACATCGGCGTGGTCGTGTCGGCTGTCGGCGCAGGTCGGGGGCGTTGTCAGTGGCGGCCTGCAAGATGGGGTCATGGCGAGGACAGCGGCCGGTGGGGCCGGCGGAGGCAAGGTGAAGGGCGCGCGGCGGCCGGAGGTGCGGCTGCCTGCACTGGAGCCCTGGGACGACGGCGCGCTGGAGCCGGACGGGGACTACGACGGGCTGGCGTTCCGGGAGGCGGACTTCGCCGGGCAGGACGGGGCGGGCGCCCGCTTCATGGACTGCGCGCTGACGGGCTGTGCCTTCGACGAGACGGGGCTGCGGCACGCGCGCGTGCTGGACTCGGTCCTCACCGGTATAAGGGGCGTCGGCACGGATCTGGCGGAGGCCACCCTGCGCGACGTCGAGCTCGTCGACGCCCGCCTCGGCGGCACGCAGTTGCACGGCGCCGTCCTGGAGCGTGTGGTGATCCGCGGCGGCAAGATCGACTACCTCAACCTGCGCACGGCGAAACTCAGGGACGTGGTCTTCGAGAGCTGTGTCCTGGTCGAACCGGACTTCGGCGACGCCGTGCTGGAGCGGGTGGAGTTCACCGACTGCACCCTGAAAGGCGCGGACTTCAACGGGGTGACGATGAAGGACGTCGATCTGCGCGGCGCTGCGGAACTGGACATCGCGAGAGGGGTGGAGCGGCTGGCCGGGGCGGTGATCAGCATGTCCCAACTGCTGGATCTGGCACCGGTGCTGGCGGTGCAGCTGGGGATCCGCGTGGAGGGATAGCGCCCCGTAGGGGCGCGGGGCTGTGTTGATATGCGGCTACCGCCGCGTGGGCGCGACCGGCCCCCACCGGCCCGCAGCCGCCAACCGGCCGAAGCACGCAGACCCCGGCGCTCAGGCCGGAGGCAGGGGCGGCGGCGTCGCCGTCTTCCTCAGGCCCAGCTGGTCGTCCGGATCCTGGAGCAGCGTCGGCTGGGCGGTCAGCATGCGGCGGACCACCGGCTCCGGCATCCGGATCACCACCGGCCGGGGCAGGGTCAGTTCCCGTACGGCGGTGCGGGTACGGCCGGGGCGCACCCGGTCGGCCACCCTCGCCACCACCCGCACGTCCAGCGTGAACTGCACCAGGACCGACGCGGACTTGGGCTTGTGCAGCGGCATCGAGCCGGAGGCGTTCGCCGCCATGTCGGCCGCGCCGCCGGTGCCACCCACGTTGCCCGTCAGCTGGTTGAGGCGGAACTCGTCGGCGTTGAGCAGCCCGGCGCCCGCCAGACCGCGCGCCGATCTGCCGTGGTCGGCGGAGCTCAGGCCGTCCGTCTGGGTGGGCCGGGGCGCGTCCAGGTGGCTCTGTCCCACCGTCTCGAAGGTCATCTTGTCGCCGACGCCCAGCACTCGCCCGTCCCGCAGCCGCGCGTGCAGGGACGCCCGCAGGTCCTGGCCCGCCGCTCCGGTGGCGTGCACCGGGGGCAGTTCCGCCCCGGCGGTGGTCAGCAGCGGCAGCGCCGCGATCAGCCACTCGGTGGAGACGGCCTCCTGCAGGGTGTACGCGGCGGCCTGCCCCTTGGTCCGGAAGCGGTCGCCGCCGCCGGCCTCCCGGACCGCGGAGTCGACCAGCTCCCGTACCCGCGGGGCCCCTTGGAAGCCGTTCACCTGCGCCTCCATCGGCAGCCGCACACCACCGGAGCGCCAGGTGCCGAGCGCGGCCGGGCGGTCGTCCTGCGGGCCGGGAGCCGCCGCGACCGGGGCGGGGCGCGGTGCGGCCAGCCGGCCGAGGGCGGCGAGGTCCTTGTCCAGGACGCGGTGGGTCAGTGCCTGGCGGCCCAGCGAGACCAGCGCCAGCCGGCGGCCGCCCCGGTGCAGTTCGAGGGTCGCCTCGATCGGCACCCGCATCCTGGACGACTTCGCGGTCTTCGCCTCGGCGACCGTCTTCATACCGAGCTGGCCGCGGCCGGCCGTGCCGGTGCGCTGCGAGCCGCCCGAACCCACCCCGAGCCCCGCCGCACCGCCCATGCTCTTGAGCTGCCCGGTCCCGCCGTCCGGTTTGCCGGAGCCGGCGAAGATCCCCTCCACGCCGGTGGTCACGCCCTTGTCGTGGGAGGCGGCCTGCTGGGCCACGGCCGCGGTGATGTACTCCATGTCCCGGCCGTCGTCCGCCGCGGCGTCGTAGCCGCCGTCGCCCAGGCGGTTGACCTTGAACACCGCCCAGTACGGGGTCCTGCGGCCGTCGAACAGTTCGACGGTGACCCCGCCGTCCATGGCGCCGGACAGCAGTCCGGTGCTGCCGTCGCGGTCCAGGACACGCAGCAGCCGCTGCACGTTGTCGTTGCGGTCCGCGAGTTGCTGCCGGGGCAGCAGGTCGTCGGCCAGGCTCTGTTGTCCGCTCTCCGTGAGACGGGTCCGCAGCCGGGCCAGCAGCGGCACGAAGTTCGGCAGGTTCTCGATCATGCCGAAGCCGAGCGGCAGCGCGCGGGCGAAGGACGGGCCGGTGCGCGGCGGCGCGGAGGTGGAGGAACCGGCGGTGTCCGTGCCGCGCGCCCGCTCCCCGGCCTCGCGTTCGGCACCCGTGCGGGAGCTTTCGGCCGGTCGTCGTCCCGGCCGGGACGACGGCGTCATCAGCCCCGGTTCGGGGTCGAGCTTCAGCTGTCTGCGGATCGCCGCCGGCAGTTGCGCCTCGGTCAGCCACACCGCCGCCTCGGCCGGCAGGGTGCGGGCGGCCGTCGTCACGTAGGGGCCGCCGCCGGTGACCTTGACCTCGGCGACCATGGTGACGAGCAGATCGCACTGGACGAGGTAGAGCGGCGCCTTCTTCGGGGTGTGGGCGTTGCGCTCGACCGTGCCGGACAGGGCCGCGGACCGGGTGTCGGCCTCGCTCGTGGTGCGGTTCCCGGAGAGGCCCTGGCCCAGGCGCCATTCGGCGCCGTTCTCCGAGCCGGTGGCGCCGAACTGCCAGGTGCTGGTGGTGCCCTGCCCCTCCTGCCCCGCGGCCTGGTGCCCGCCGAGCACGAAGGTCTCGGTGCCGGGACCGGCGCCCTTGTGCAGGAACTTGGGGTTGGCCAGCGTGAGCCGGGTGCCCACGGCCCCGTTGAGCGCGGCGAGCCGCCGCGGATGGCGAAGGTTCTTCACCACCCACCCGGAGGACGCGGCCTGCCGCAGCGAGGCCGTGATGGCCTGCGGCCCGAACCGCTCCTCGATCGCCAGCCGCGGCGCGAGCCCCTCCGTCTGCAGCGCGGGATCCTCGCGCACGCCCTTGTCGCGGGCGGCGGCCCGGGACAGCAGCTGGAAGGCGAGGTCCCGTACGGCCTGGCCGTCGCCGACCGTCTCCACCAGTTGCCAGTCCCGCAGCGGCTGCCCGACGGACGGCCGGGGCACCAGCGTGGCCAGGTCGCCGATGCCCTCGGCGGTGACGGCGTGCTCGGGCCGCGGGGCCTGTGCCCGCCGACGGTCGCGCACCGCGCCCTGCCGCTGCCTGCCCTCCTCGTCGAGGGTGAACTCCGTCGGGGTGACCAGCCGTACGTCCTGCTCCTCCAGGTGCAGGCCCGCCAGCGGGGTGGCCTCCGGCGCGTCCCGGCCCGGGGAGCCGGGGGTGAGGGCGCGGCCCAGCTTGCGTTGCCGGGAGGTCATGGTGACGTCGACGTCCAGGCGCAGGGCGGCTCCGAAGGTGGCGGCCTTCTCGGAGCCGTTGGTGAGGACGTCGGTGCGGGTGGTGGGGCCGGCCTGGTTGCGGCGGGTGCCGGAGCGGTGCCTCTCGTAGCGGGCCGAGCCGGTCAGGACGCCGGGGACGAGCCTGGCCTGACCGAGCACCAGGCCGCCGATCGACCGCGAACTGCTGCGCCCGCTCTGGGTGTTGCCGGTGACACCGGAGTGGCTGCGCACCAGCCAGTTGTCGGTGTCGCCGAGGTAGCCGGTCTCGCGGAGCTGCCCCCGGACCCGGAGCTGCACATCGTGCGCGTGCAGGGTGGTCTTGCGGCGCAGCCGGACCCGGATGCCGGTCGAGGTCAGCTGGTCCTTGTTGACGCGCAGATTGGTCTCGGACAGGGCGGCCATCAGCTCGCGGTGGTTGCGCCGCTGGAGGGCGGCCTCCTCCCTGCCCGGGGCCGAGGCCACCGCATCCGTACCGAAGGCGGGCAGATAGCCGGCCAGCCGGGGGTCGGTCGCGAACAGCTCCTGCACGGCCCGCACCATGGGGCCGGTGTCGAGCTGGCTGAGGGTGACGCTGGAGCCCATGGCGCCGAAGGGGAGGTGACGTTCGACGTCGACCTCGTTCCCGTGCTCGTCGGTCCGCTTGGGCTTCTCGATGAACTCCCCGGCCTCGACGCCCGGCGGCAGCGGCAGCCCGAACGACTGCGCCTCGTCCGCGCGCAGGGTCATCCACACCCGCATCGAGTGCCGGGCGACCCGGGTGCCGGGTCGCAGGACCATCTCGGCCGAGCGCGGCCCGGTGCCCTCCGCGGTGAACCGTACGGTCGCGAGGTAGAGCACCTTGTCGCCGCAGACCTCCGCGCCCTGGCGGCTGGACACGGTCTGCTCGGCCACGGTGAACCGCGCCTTGCGGGCCGCGGCGACCGGCATGGCCGTGGCCCGTACGACGGCGGCGGTCCCGGATGCTCCGACGCCGATGGCCGGGCCCAGGCCGCCGGTGACGGCCCGCCCCTTGCCCGCGCTCTCGGTGACCGTGTGCTGGGTCTGCTGATGGGTGCGCAGCTGGGTGCCGCCGGTGCCCCAGGCGGGGGACATGCCGGTGATCTCGGCGTGCATACGGTAGCTGCCCATGCTGCTGCCGTCCTTGGACGACAGGTCCTCGCCCGTGACACCGTCGCGCAGCAGCCGGGGCAGGTCCTCCAGCACGCTCGCCGTGGCGGTCGCCTCGTAGAGCCGGGCCCGGCCGGGTGCGCCGGGGGCGGTGAGCGAGGGGTGCAGGACGGCGGCGACCGTGTCGAAGAGCCCGCCGCCGCCCTGGTGCGGGGCGGCGGTGTCGGTCACCGCGACCGGGGCCATGGAGTCGGCGAGCGTGACGCGCCGGGCGGTGTCCGCCCCGACGGCCGGCGGCGCTGTGGGCGGCAGGGTGCCGGCCGGGACGAGGTGTTCGGTGGGCACCCGCTGGGTGAGGGTGCCCGAGCCGTGGAAGGTCTGCTCCCGCGGGGCGCCGTGCTTCTTGATCCGTACGCCGTAGCGCACCTTGCGCGGTGCCTCGACCGAGCCCTTGTCGCTGCGCAGCACCCGCGGTTCGGCCACGTTGCGCTGGCTGCGGGACTCCCGCGAGGACTGCCAGGGCTGCGCGTTCGCCATCCCGGCGCCGCCCAGCCACAGTCCGGGTACGACGGGCGCGAGCCCGAAGGCCATGCCGCCCAGGCCCTTGCTCGACGAGCCGCTCGCGGTGGTCGCGACGGTGGCGGCGGTGTTGTGCTGGACGTCGACCTTGGTGTCCTTGCCCTCGGCCTCGTCGACCGCGGCGAGCGGTGCTCCGTCCGGGTCCGGCACGGTCTTGGCGAGCAGGTTCCCGGGGTGGAAGACGGGCGGCCGGTCGTCGGGGGCGCGGGAGACGGTGACGGTGACGTCGAACCACTCCTTGCCGTCCCTGCCCTTGACCGCGAAGGCGCGGCCCTGCCCGTAGTACGCCTCGGGCCGGCCGGCCAGGTCGGCGGCGAGGGCGGCGACCTGGCCGTCGCCGTGTCCGACCACGGCGGCCACGGCGTTGCGCACGAACTCGTGCCCGGTCAGCCCGTACGCCGTGGACAGCCCGGCGGCCTGGAAGGCCATGAGGTACGGCGGCAGTACCAGCCCGGGGGCGGTGCGTTCCTCCTCGATGGGGGGCGGCGGTGCGGGCCGGTTCCGTCCGGCCGGCGGCCGGAAGACGGCCTTCCCCTTCCGGTTCTGCAGCGCCAGTGTGGTGGCCTCGTTCCCCGCGCTCCCCTGGAGGGCGAGGACAACGTTCTCCGCAGGCCCGGCGGGCCTTGCGGTGACCCGTGCCCGGGAGGTCTCCAAAGAGGCGTCTTTTCCGCTGTCGCCTGCCTGTCGCTGCGTCCGCACGCAGTCAACGTATGCACCGCCGGGCCGGGCGGACCGCCTTCCGTCCACTCCCGCCTCACTTGTCACTCCCGTCTCAGTGAGGAGTCAACTCCCGTACACCGAAAGGTCGTTCAGCGGTATCGGGGGCGGTCAGGAGACCCTCGGGAAGCGGGCCTGCAGCGTCCAGATCGCCGGGTTGTCCGCCAGCTCCTCGTGCATGTCGATCAGGTCGGCGATCAGGTCGTGCAGGAAGTCGCGGGCCTCCCGGCGCAGCTCGGAGTGGGAGAAGGTGAGGGGCGGTTCCTCGGCCGGCATCCAGTCCGCCTCGATGTCCACCCAGCCGAAGCGGCGCTCGAAGAGCATCCGGTCCGTGGACTCGGTGAAGTCGAGCTCCGCGTGCTGGGGACGGGAGGCCCTGGAGCCCGCTGGGTCGCGGTCCAGGCGTTCCGCGATGTCGCACAGCGCCCACGCGAAGTCGAGCACCGGCACCCATCCCCAGGCTGTGGACAGTTCCCGGTCCGCCTTGGTGTCCGCGAGGTAGACGTCCCCGCAGAACAGGTCGTGGCGCAGCGCGTGGACGTCCACCCGCCGGTAGTCGGTCTGGGGCGGGTCCGGGAAACGGTTGGAGAGGGCGTAGCCGATGTCGAGCACGTAGCCGATGGTGTCATGGCAGGAACCGCCTGCCCCATCGACCTCGGGGATGGGCCCCTGCCTCACTAGGATCGATCGCGTGTCCAGACCTGTACGCGTTTTCCCGGTCGCCGCAGGCGCGCTCGCACTCTCCCTCGCCCTCGCGCTCACCGCGTGCGACGGCGGGGTCCACGGCACCCCGGGCGGCGCGGGCCGCCACGACCCGTACTTCCCGAAGGCGGGCAACGGCGGCTACGACGTGAGCCACTACGGCCTCACCCTCGCCTACGACCCGGGCACCCGCCATCTCACCGGCACCGCCGTCATCACCGCCCGCGCCACCCAGGACCTGACCGCCTTCGACCTCGACCTGAAGGGGCTGGACGTCGGCGCGGTCACCGTGGAGGGCAAGGTCGCCCGCTGGAACCGCGCCGGCCAGGAGCTGGCGATCCGCCCGCACGACGACCTGAAGAAGGGCGAGACCTTCAGCACGACCGTGCGCTATTCGGGCACCCCGGAGACGATCACCGACCCCGACGGCTCCAAGGAGGGCTGGCTGCGCACCGCCGACGGTGCGCTGGCCCTCGGTGAACCCGTCGGCTCCATGGCCTGGTTCCCCGGCGACGACCACCCCTCCGACAAGGCGTCGTACGACATCACGGTCACCGTCCCCAAGGGCCTCCAGGTCGTCTCCAACGGCGAGTTGAAGAGCGAGACGACCGACGGCGACCGGACCGCCTTCGTCTGGCACAGCGCGGAGCCGATGGCGAGCTACCTCGCCACGGTCGCCATAGGCCACTACACGATCACCCGGTCCACCACCTCCGACGGCCTGCCGGTGTACGTCGCCGTGGACCAGACGCAGGTCGCCGCGAGCAAGAAGGTGCTCGCGAAGATCCCCGAGATCATCGAGTGGGAGCAGTACAACTTCGGCCCCTACCCCTTCTCCTCCACGGGCGCGGTCGTCAACCGGCCGGGCGACGCCGGGTACGCCCTGGAGACCCAGAACCGGCCCGTCTTCCCCGGCGTCCCGGACACCGACATCCTCGTCCACGAACTCGCCCACCAGTGGTACGGCGACTCCGTCACCCCGAAGACCTGGCGGGACATGTGGCTCAACGAGGGCTTCGCGACCTACGCCGAGTGGCTGTGGGACGAGGACCACGGCGGGCGGACCGCCCAGCAGACCTTCGACAAGTACTACGCCACCCCCAAGGACGACTCGACGCTCTGGGGGTTCCCGCCGGCGAACCCGCCGGGCGCCATGTACATCTCGGATCCGCCCGTCTACCACCGGGGCGCGATGGTCCTGCAGAAGATCCGCCAGACGGTCGGCGACGACCGGTTCTACGACATCATCCAGGGCTGGACCGCCGCCCACCGGCACGGCACCGCGGACACCGCCGAGTTCACCGCGTACGTGGAGAAGACGGCGCCGGGCAAGGACTTCAGCGGGATCTGGAAGAACTGGCTGTACGGGAACGGGAAGCCGGGCACTCCCTAGAGTGTTCCGGTGAAGTTACGAGGAGTGTTCATCGCACTGTTCCTGATGCCCCTCGTGTGGGGGGTGATCTCGCTGCTGCGAGCCGGCTCGGCCTACGGCATCCCGGACTGCCACGGCATCATCACGGGCCGGGACGGCGAGGATCACCCTGCTCCCATGAGGCGCAGCGACACGTGCACCCTGTACGACGACCTGCCCCGGGGCTCGACCGGTACGAGCACGTACGACCAGCTGAAGTCCGCCCAGGTGGGCAAGCGCCGCGCCCTCTACCGTCAGGGCCTGGCGCTGACGCTGTACGCGGCCACGGGCACCGGCCTCGTGTTCGCCACCACCTGGAAGCCTCGGAAGGCCGAGCGCCTGGAACTCACGGCCGGAGGCGTACGGGGCGGTGAGCACGGAGAGGCATGACCCGGATCGGGCGCGGCCCGCCGGCGCGTGCGGGCCATGCAGCTGGGCAGTCGCCGGTCACCGTCACGCCCGCTCAGTGCTGCTCGCCGGTCCCGTCCGTGTAGCGCGGCAGGTCATCGGTCGAGATGGTCCACTCCCCGATGGTGACGTCCTCGCCGTAGACGAAGTCCTTGCGGGTCGCGTAGCGCGGGCCGTCGGGGGTGGAGTGGATGTCGGTGAGGACGGCGCCGGTGGCGGTGCGGGGGTCGAAGATCGCGTAGACGGGGACGCCCATCAGGGGGTAGTCGCGCACTTTGCCGACCCAGTCGTTGTCCGGGTTGGAACAGGAGACGATTTCGACAGCGGCGATCAGCGTAAGTGGGTCGAAGGACCCGTCCCCCTCCATGTCCACCTCTGCGATCACCATGATGTCTGGACGGCGCATGATCCTTTCTGGCGCCACTTCCACATCGGGCTCGCCCGTGTGGGCCACGATCTCCTCAGGCATGACCTTCTCCAGGCGTTTCCGGAGACGCAGTGCGGTGAGCTCGTGCTGCCGGACAGGCGACATC
Source organism: Streptomyces sp. NPDC101234 (assembly GCF_044767525.1). Lineage (NCBI taxonomy): Bacteria > Bacillati > Actinomycetota > Actinomycetes > Kitasatosporales > Streptomycetaceae > Streptomyces > Streptomyces sp. NPDC101234. The sequence continues at coordinate 145,968 of NZ_JBIWOA010000013.1, forward strand.
ATGTCGAGGACGATCCCTTCCCTGGTGATCTCGAACTTGCCGGGGAGGGTGCCGTCCGCGGAGTCCACGAAGTCGCGCATGGCCCGGTACAAGGGGGAGGCGTCCTGCCGTGCGTTGTCCGGCGCGATGGTCATGGCGCTCGCTCCTCGTCTGTGCCCAGGGGCAAGGATCGTCGCTCTCATGCTAGGCGGCCTCCGGGAGATCGGTTCGGCAGTCGCGGCAGCGGCCTGGAGCGGCGGCCCGGAAGGGGCGGTCGCAGCCGTCGCAGTTCTGGAACGGGTGTCTGGGCTGCGGGGCCGGTGCGGCTGGAGGCCGGAACGGGGGCGGCGGTGGAAGCTGTGCGGCCAGGCGGTGGGCCAGGAAGGCGGCCGACCGCCTCAAGCTCCCGCAGTGCGGCCGAGATACGGGTCCTGCCTTCCTTCAGGCGCTCCGCCAGCGTCTTGATGTCGACCCGGGCGCCGGTCGGCAGCGACTGGATGTGCACGCCGACCCCGACCGCGAGCCCCGACAGGTCGGGGTGCTGGGCGAGGTCGTTGCCGACCACCGTGAAGTGCGAGGTATGGCGGGTGTGCTCGTGGATGAGCCCGCCGCCGGACCCCCGGTTCGGGTGTTTCTCGGCGGCAACACGGGGCTGGGCGCACGAGGGCGCGCTAGGGTTTTCCGTATCCATCGGGAAGGCACTACTTCCTGGGTGGTCAGGCCCTCGCACTGGGATTGCCGTCCCGGCGGGGGCCGAAGTCTTTCTGCGGTTGTTGCGCTGAGCGTAGGGCACGCAACCCACCTCAAATCCAGCCCACTTGGGCATATTCACTCGCGGGAGTGACGCTGCGCGACGGGCGGGTGGGGTGGGGTTTGGTGGGGTTCTTTCTCCCGTCTCATCCCTTGGTTTTTGACGTCCCTTGCGACCGAAGCCCGGTTTCCCGGGCTACGGCGACACCCCGATCTCGGCCCACACCGTCTTGCGCGGCGCCAGCCCCGGGGCCACGCCCCACTTGTCGGCGAGCGCCTCCACGAGGACCAGGCCCCGGCCCGACTCGGCGTCCGGTGCGAGCGGCCGCGCGTGCGGCAGGCGGTCACCGCGGGTGTCCGTGACCTCGATCCGCAGCGTGTCCCCCACGACGTAGAGGAGAAGGCCGAAGTCACGCCCCGACACCCGCCCGTGCGTCGCCGCGTTCGCCGCCAGCTCGGCCACGATCTGCCGCGCCGGATCCAACGGCAGCCCCCAGGAGCGCAGTTGCTCGGCGGCCAGCAGCCGAGCCAGCCGCGCGCCCCGCGGTGTGGACGAGAGACGCAGGCTCATGTTGCGGACGGGGGCGGAGATTTCGTCGTTCACATCACTCAGCGTGGCCGCGCGTGCGTACCGTGAACAGTGACGGAGGCCTTACGTACGGTGACTGTCCGGTGCTTGTCCAGTGCTGTCTTGGCTGTCGGGAAAGAGGTGTGCGGGATGAGCGTGGACGGCGAGGTGGCCGAGCCGGGCTGGGAGGTCGACCCGGACGACGACTGGGGTGTGGCGGTCGTTGCGACGGTCGGCCGCCAACTGAAGCTGCGGCGAGAAGCGGTGGGGATGCGGGCCGCCGAGTTCGGGGAGGCGGTCGGTTACGGGGAGGACATGGTCTACAAGGTGGAGGGCGGCAAGCGGATCCCCCGGCAGGATTACCTGAACAGGGCGGACGAGGTTCTCGGCGCGGGTGGGCTGATCTCGGCGACTTGGGAGGACGTGAAGCGGGTCCGGTATCCGAAGAAGGTGCGGGAGCTTGCCAAGTTGGAGGGGCAGGCTGTTGAGATCGGGGTGTATGAGGTCGTCAGTATCAACGGCCTGTTGCAGACGCCCGAGCATGCGCGAGCGCTGTTCGAGGCTTGGCAGCCTGCCTATTCGGAGGATGACTTGGAACGCGTCCTGGCAGCGCGTATGGCCAGGCGATCCATCTTCGAGCGATCACCGGCCCCGGCGCTCGGCTTCGTCCTTGAGGAGGCAGCGCTTCGACGACGTGTCGGCGGCACAATGGTGTGGCGACAGCAGCTCGAACATCTGCTGGAGGTGGGTCGGTTGCGGAACGTCACCCTTCAGGTGATGCCGACGAACGGCGGGGCTCATCCCGGTCTGGGCGGCAGGGTCGAAATCTTGAAGTTCCCCGACGGGACGGCAGTCGGGCGTTCGGATGGTGCGTTCAACGGCAGAGCCACTTCTGATCCGAAACAGCTCCACATCCTTGAGCTGCGATATGGCACCATCCGGGCGCAAGCTCTGCCGCCCCAGGAGTCACTGGCCCTTATCGAGCACATGCTTGGAGAAACATGATCCGCAAGACCTCTGCCGGAATCTCTTCCGAGCTGGCGTGGTTCAAGAGCAGCTACAGCAGTGGGCCCGACGGCGACAGCTGCGTAGAAGTCGCCCTGGCGTGGTTCAAAAGCAGCTACAGCGACGGCCCCAACGGCGACTCCTGCCTCGAAATAGCCCCCACCCCCACCACCATCCACATCCGCGACTCAAAGTTCACGCCCGCCACCCCCGGCCCCCAACTCGCTCTCGCCCCCGCCGTCTGGGCGGCCTTCGTCCCTTACGCGTCTGCGGACTGAGCGCACGCCGGAGCCCCCGGCGTCACACCAGGGGCTCCCGCACAGCGCAGCGTGCCGCGTCCGTCAGACGTTGACGCCGAAGTCCTGGGCGATGCCGACCAGGCCGGACGCGTAGCCCTGGCCCACCGCGCGGAACTTCCACTCCGCGCCATTGCGGTACAGCTCGCCGAAGACCATCGCGGTCTCGGTGGCCGCGTCCTCGGAGAGGTCGTAGCGGGCGATCTCGGCGCCGCCGGCCTGGTTGACGATGCGGATGTAGGCGTTGCGGACCTGGCCGAAGTTCTGGCCGCGGTTCTCGGCGTCGTAGATCGAGACCGGGAAGACGATCTTGTCGATGTCGGCGGGCAGGGCCGCCAGGTTGACGTTGATCGCCTCGTCGTCGCCGGCGCCCTCGCCCGTGCGGTTGTCGCCGGTGTGGACGATCGAGTTGTCCGGGGTGTTCTTGTTGTTGAAGAAGACGAAGTGGGCGTCCGAGTAGACCTTGCCCTGCCCGTTGACCGCGATGGCCGAGGCGTCCAGGTCGAAGTCCGTGCCGGTGGTGGTGCGGACGTCCCAGCCGAGACCCACGGTGACGGCGGTCAGGCCCGGAGCCTCCTTGGTGAGCGAGACGTTGCCACCCTTGGACAGGCTTACAGCCATGGTCGGGAGTCCTTTCCCTTGTTCTGCGTACGGCCGTGCGGCGTACGGGCTCGAAGCTACAGCTACCCGTATGAACGCCACGAGGGGTACCGAAGGTTCCATCTTGCTTTACCTTCTTTACCGAACTGTGGATGAACACCGCCGGAGGACGATATTCGCGTGACGTGTGCCGGTCAGTCGCGCGACCATGGGGACATGTCCGGTCCTTACGTCATCCGCGGCTCCGTCTCACTCCCCGAGGCCGAGCTCAACTGGCGTTTCTCGCGGTCGTCCGGGCCCGGCGGGCAGCACGTCAACACCAGCGACTCCCAGGTGGAGCTGCGCTTCGACCTGGCGAACACCGAGGCACTGCCCGAGGTGTGGAAGGCGCGGGCGCTGGAGCGGCTGGCCGCCCGGCTCGTCGACGGGGTCGTCACCGTGCGCTCCTCCGAGCACCGCTCCCAGTGGCGCAACCGCGAGACCGCCGCCGTACGCCTCGCCGCGCTCCTCGCCGAGGCCACCGCACCCCCGCCCAAGCCCCGCAAACCGACCCGCATCCCGCGCGGGATCAACGAACGCCGGCTGCGGGAGAAGAAACAGCGCTCGGACACCAAACGCGGCCGCACCGGCCGCGACTGGTCCTAGAGGTCCAGCACCCCCACCGGCTGGTCCCCGCTGACCTCCCCGGTCTTGCGGAAGCCCAGGCGGAGGTAGAACTCCTCGGGGCCGTCCGGGCCGGCGTGCCAGGTGACGTACAGGTGCTTGCCGCCGCGGCGGCGGATCTCCTCGGCCACGGCCTCGACCGCGAACCGGCCGTAGCCCTTTCCCTGTTCCCCGGCGTCGATGTTGAGGCGCCACAGGCCGGAGCGGAACAGGGTGCCGTCGGCGCGCCAGTCGATGTCCAGGAAAGCCATCAGAAAGCCGACCGGCCGGTTCTCTTCGCCGTCGACGATCAGGCGCGGCCAGGCGACTCCGGGGGGACGGACGTACGCCTCGGCGAGGGAATGCGCGACCGGCTCGACGTTCTGTTCCTGACCGGGGCGGACGCGAATGGCGAGGGCCGCTTCCAAATTCCGGACGGTGACTTCTTCGAGGCGGGGCCGGGGCCGGGGTGTTGTCATCCGTGCACTTTAGAAGGGGCGTTCAGCAGGCGCCCACGGGATTTCCGTACGGACCGCGCGGTCTCATCCCAACTGCCGGTACCGGCCCCGGAAATACATCAGCGGTCCGCCCTCCGTGCTCGGCAGATGAGCGGTGAGGACCCGGCCGATGACGAGGGTGTGGTCGCCGGCCGTCACCCGCTGCTCGGTGCGGCACTCCAGGGTCGCGAGGGCGCCGCCGACGAGCGGGGCGCCGGTGGCCTCGCCGCGGGCGTAGGGGATGTCCTCGAAGAGCAGACGGTCGCTGATGCGACCCTTCATCGCGAAGCGGCCGGCGATGTGCCGCTGGCTCTCGGTGAGCACCGAGACCGCCCAGAGCGGCTGTTCGTCGAGCAGGTCGTCCATGCGCGCGCCGGTACGCAGGCTGACCAGCACCAACGGCGGGTCGAGCGACACCGACAGGAACGCCGTCGCGGTCATCCCGACGTCCTCGCCGGCCGGTGCCAGCGGGTCGTCCGGGTCGAGCGGCGGCTCCTGGGCGGTCACCAGGACCACACCGGCGGCCAGCCGGGACATGGCGGCCTTGAACGCTTCGTTGCTCACCCCCACAGCATGCCCGGTGGCTTCTGCGGCGGCGGGGGAGGGAGTCTTCAGCACGCCGGAAACGCTAATGTCGGTCCTTGTGCGACCGCATCGGCCATCGGCCCGAGCCGGGTCCTAGGACCAAGGGCGGGGAAGGGCCGTAACGTGCATCATGTGCACACGGCCGCAAAGGCTGTGTTCAGTAAACGCACAGGGAAAACGCAGAAACTCCACTCAATTGTTCACGTTCTCCTGTGACTTGAGTCACAAGGGGCATTAATTGTTGACCCTGTGTACCGAGTGGGCAGCGCGCTGTGATTCAGTGGCGGGGAAAAGTAGCGCCGAAGCAGACCCTTGATTCACTGCGAGGTCTCGGGGGGAGGGCGAGCATGGAGGCCGAGTCGGAGCCCTACGTCCGTCTTGCATCCCTTCGACAGCTGCACCAGGTCATGGCCGACATGAACACGGCCCGGAGCCTGGCGGACACCCTGCAGACGGTCGCCGACGGCGTGATCACCGCCCTCGGCTACGAGATGGCGTGCGTCAACCTCGTCCGCCCCACCGACGGCCACCTGGTCGTCGCCGCCTTCTCCGGGAACTCCGCCGCCGAGGCCCTGATCACCGGCCGGGTCGGCTCCCGTGAGTCCTGGGACCGGCGGCTGGCCATGGGCGAGCAGTGGGGCGACCTCGTCTTCATACCGCACACCGAGGGCTGGGTCCTCGACGACGACGACGTCCCGCAGTGGTACACCGACGGCCCCGCCCCTCGCTTCGAGGACGAGTGGCACCCCTCCGACCGGCTCTTCGCCCCGATGTACACGCCCGGCATATCGGGCAGCTCCTGCGGCGAACTGCTCGGCGTGATCTCCGTGGACCGCCCGCGCAACGGCCGCCACCCCGGGGCCTGGGGCCGCGAGGCCCTGCAGATGTACGCCTTCCAGGCCGCGATCGCCATCAGCAACGCACGTCTACGCGCGAATATGCAGCGGGCACTGGTCAGGCTGGAGCGCGAGCAGCAGGCCCTGCGCGCCAGCGAGGAATCCTTCCGGCAGGCCTTCGAGTACGCCCCCTCCGGCATGGCGATAGCCGAGATGGGCGGCGACCAGCACGGCCGAATACTGCGCACCAACGACGCCCTGTGCCGCCTCCTGGGCCGCCCCGCCTCCGCGATGCGCCGCTACTCCTTCTCCGACCTGGTCCACCCCGAGGACATCGGCACCCTGCTCCGCACCTCCGCGGAGGGCGGCCGCGCCGAACTCCGCCTCGGCCGCCGCGACGGCACCTACGTCTGGGTCTCGCTCCGCAACTCCGTCGTCGCCGACGCCGCCGACGGCCCCCGCTTCCTCCTCACCCACGTCGAGGACATAGAGGAACGCAAGCGCCGAGAGCTCCAGCTCGCCCACCGCGCCTCCCACGACTCCCTCACCGGCCTCCCGAACTCCGCCGAGCTCCGCTCCCGCCTCTCCTCCCGGCTCTGCACGCGCGCCGGCGGCCTGGAGTCCCTGGACGCGGCCTACGGCCACCCCGCCTACGACGTGAACGGTCACGGCTTCGACTTCGCGAGCGCAGCGGGTAGCTCGACGGGCAGCTCGTCGTACGACGGCTACGACCACCACGTGCACACCGTCGCCCCCGAGGAGGGCCGCGACGACGGCGCCAAGGGGCTCGCGGTGCTCTTCTGCGACCTCGACGGCTTCAAGTCCATCAACGACCGGTTCGGGCACAACGCGGGCGACGCCGTCCTCATCGAGGTCGCCCGGCGCCTGGGCCGGGCCGTGCGCGACGGCGACACCGTGGCCCGTCTCGGCGGCGACGAGTTCGTGATCCTCGCCGACGGCCTCGGCAAGGCCGACGCCCAGGACCTCGCCGTACGCCTGAGAAACGAGATCATCCAGCCGATCCGCGCCGAGGGCCGGGCCGTCCGGGTGGGCGCCAGCTTCGGCATCGGCTGGGCACACTGCGGCATGACCGCCGACGAAGTCCTGAAATCCGCTGACGAGCGGATGTACGTAGAGAAACGATCTCGTCCCAAAGCGCATCGCCGTGCCGGATGAGCCGCAGGTCACCGCGGGGATGCGGGCACTGATGCGGTGCGAGTCACCTGTTTGGCTCAGCAGGACCGGGTAGGCTCGACTCTCAATACTTGTATCGCATCCGCCCGCACCTGCTGAGGAGTACCAGGGATGACGCCCGGCGACAACGGCGCGAGCACGCCCGAGGACGACGACCCGTTCGGCTATCTGTACGCCGACGGTCAGGCCAGAGGGGCCCAGCCGCCGTCCGGCTCCGGCGGCTACGGCTACCCGAACGCGGTCAGCAGGGTGCGCCCGGTCGGCGAGCGTACGTACGGCGGACAGCAGCAGGCACCGCAGCCGCAGTACGGCGGCGGCCAGACCATCCCGCAGCAGCAGCCCGGCGGCTACGGCCAGCCTCCGAACGCGGCCTACCAGGCCCCGGAGACCTTCCCGGGCGGCGCGCCGACGTCCCGCGTGGCCCCGCAGAACCCCGGCCGCGGCCGGGGCCCGAACACCAAGGGCCTCCTGATCGGCGCCATCGCGGTCGTGGCCGCGGTCGTCATCGGCATCAGCGTCGCGATGATGAACGGCAACGGCGACGAGAACAAGGCAAACGGCGGCGCCTCCACCTCCCCGTCCACGTCCCAGAGCGCCTCCCCGTCCCCGTCGAGCAGTAGCTCGGTGTCGGCGTCCGGCGATATCGCGCCGGTCGACGCGAAGACCTTCCGCCTGGACGGCGGCGCGAGCACGGCCTCGGACGTCAAGGGCGCGAAGGCCCAGGGCGGCATCTACGTCACCAACTTCAGCCAGACCGGCGCCGGCGTCACCTGGACGGTCAACGGCATCCCGTCGGAGGGTCTCTACACCGTCTACGCGCACTACAGCGCCGTGCAGGACCAGGCCATGACGCTGTCCATCAACGGCAAGACGTTCGGCAGCAAGTTCCCCCTGGACAACTACACGGGCCAGAGCGACCCGACCAAGGCCTGGACGACCAGCTTCACGTATCCCACCCTCACCAAGGGCACCAACGTCATCTCCCTGTCCTGCCAGAGCGGCGACAGCTGCGACATCCTGCTGGACCAGATGTGGGTGAGGCAGGGCAAGCACACGAACAAGGACTAGGCGGCCGCAGGCCCACCGGTCACCGCGACCTGGCCGAGCAGTCTCTCGTACGCCGCCCGGTCGAACTCCCCGGCCGCCGGGGCCCGTACCGTTGCTGCCGACAGGGCCACCGCGCGGGACAGGCGGGCCGGCCAAGGGAGTTGTTCGACCAGGCTGGACAGGAGGCCGGCGACCGCTGAGTCGCCTGCGCCGGTCGGGTTGCCGTGTTCACGGGTGGGCGGGACCGCGTGCCAGCGGCCCTCCGGGGTGAGCGCCAGCAGGCCCTGCGGGCCCAGTGAGGCGACGACCGCCGTCGCCCCGCGTCGGCGGGCGTCCTGCGTGGCCCGTGACGGCTCGTGGGAGCCGGTGAGTTCGGCCAGTTCGTCGGCGTTCGGCTTGACCAGGTCGGGCCGGGCGGCAACGCCCCGGCGTAGTGGCTCCCCGCTGGTGTCCAGCAAGACCGGGACGCCCGCGGAACGGGCCGTCTTTATCAGTCCGGCGTACGCCCCCACCGGCACGCCCGGCGGCAGACTTCCGCACAGTGCCACGGCCGAGGCCCCCGCCAGCAGTTCCTCGTAGTGGTGCAGGAAGGTGCCCCATTCGGCGGGCGCTATCTGCGGGCCGGGCTCGTTCAACTGGGTCGTGTCACCCGTCAGTTCGTCCACGACGGCGATCGTGCGGCGGGTCGCCCCGGCGACCGGCAGCAGTGCGTCCCGTAGGCCCGGGGTGTCCGCGAGCCGCTCCCGTAGCGCCCGCCCGGTGGCCCCGCCCGCGAACCCGGTGACCGTCGTCTCGTGCCCGAGCGCGGCGAGCACCCGGGCCACGTTCACCCCCTTGCCGCCCGGCCGTTCGGCCACGTCGGAGACGCGGTGCGAGCTGTGCGGGCGCAGCGCGCCGACCCGGTAGGTGATGTCGAGAGCGGTGTTCAGGGTGACGGTGAGAATCACCGGGCGACCTCCCTCGCAGATGCCCGTGCCGTCCGACGGGGGCCTTGATCATGCCAAAGGGACGGCGACCCGGCCTAGGTCGCCGTCTCTCAAAGCATGGTCATGATCAGGGAAGTTCCGGTACGACCACCCACTCGCCCTTCCTCATCACGCCCTTCAGTGTGAAGTCCGCGTCCAGGACGAGCAGATCGGCGTCCTTGCCGGGCTCCAGGGAGCCGATGCGGTCGTAGAGGCCCAGCAGCCGGGCCGGGTTGGCGGACAGGGCGGCGACGGCGTGCTCGACGGGGAGCCGGTCGATGGTCACCGCCCGCTGGAGCGCGCGGTCCAGGGTCAGGGTCGACCCCGCGATGGAACCGCCCTCGACCAGCCGGGCGACCCCGTCCGTGACCTCGACCTCCAACGGGCCCAGCAGATAGCGGCCGTCGCCGCTGCCGGCCGCGTCCATCGCGTCGGTGATGAACGCGACCCGGTCCGGGCCCGCGTGATGGAACGCCAACTGAAGCGAGGCGGGGTGCAGATGGGTGCCGTCGTTGATCAGCTCGACCGTCACCCGCTCGTCCTCCAGGAGTGCGGCGATCGGGCCGGGCGCGCGGTGTCCGATCTGCGGCATCGCGTTGAAGAGGTGGGTGGCGACCGTGGCGCCCGCGTCGATCGCCTCGACCGTCTGCTCGTACGACGCGTCCGTGTGGCCGACGGCCGCGATCACGCCGTGTTCGGCGAGGAGCCGTACCGACTCGATGCCGCCGGGGAGTTCGGTGGCCAGCGTGACCATCCTCGCCTGCCCGCGCGCCGCGTCGAGCAGCTTGCGGACCTCCGCCGGGTCCGGGTGGCGCAGCAGAGCCTCCGAGTGGGCGCCCTTGCGGCACGGGGAGATGAACGGGCCCTCGAAGTGGACACCGGCGATCTCGCCCTGCTCGGCGAGCTCCGAAAGGAGGCCGGCCTGGCGGGCGAGGACGTCCATGTCGTCGGTGACGGTGGAGACGACGAGGGTGGTGGTGCCGTGCACGCGGTGCGTGTGGACGCCGGTGAGGACCTGTTCCGCGGTGCCGGAGCTGAAGGAGGCGCCGCCGCCGCCGTGGTTGTGGATGTCGACGAAGCCGGGCAGGAGCCAGTGGCCGGTGAGGTCGATGAGCTGGGCGTTCGCGGGGGCGTCGGCGGCGATTTTCGTTCCGTCGACGACCAGTCGTCCCTTGTCGACGACTCCGGTCGGGAGGACTACCCGGGCGCCGTCGAGGACCAGGCCGTGCGTCCCGGGGTGCGGGTGCGTTGTGGCTGGTCGCGCAGTTCCCCGCGCCCCTGAAGGGGCGCTGTCATCGCGCTCGTTGGCAGCCATCAGGGCGATACCTCCGGAGTAGTCGTCGTAGTCAACAGGTCCTGGGCGAGCAGGCCCGCCCCCAGACAACCGGCCGTGTCTCCCAGTGCGGCCGGGACGATCGTCGGCAGCTTCTGGAATGTCACCCGGCGCTCCACCGCTTCCCGCAGGGGCTGGAACAGAACAGTCCCCGCCTCCGCCAGGCCACCGCCGATGATCAGTACGCGGGGGTCCAGCAGGGTGACGGCCGTGACCAGCCCGTCCGCCAGGGCGGCCACCGCCTCTCCCCATATCCGTACGGCGTTCGGGTCGCCGGACGTGACGGCCTGCGCGCAGTCCGCCGCGTCCGCGTCCGGGTCGCCGCAGGCCTTCGCCCACGCCTCGCTCACCGCCGCCGCGGACGCGTACCGCTCCAGACAGCCGTGCTGCCCGCACGGACAGGGGGCACCCTGCGGTCGTACGACGACATGGCCGATCTCGCCCGCGAAGCCGTGCGCGCCCGACTCCACCCGGCCGTCCAGGCCGAAGCCGCCCGCGATACCCGTGCCGAGCGCCACGAAGAAGAAGCGGTCCGCTCCCCGGCCCGCGCCGAGCCGGCCCTCCGCCAGGCCGCCGGTGCGCACGTCGTGGCCGAGGGCGACCGGGATACCGAGGCGGTCGGAGAGGAGCGCGCGCAACGGGACGTCGCGCCAGCCGAGGTTGGCCGCGTAGACCGCGATACCGGCCGGCTCGTCCACGATTCCCGGGACCGCCACGCCGGCCGCCGACGCCGGCTCGCCGAGGTGCCGCTCGCCGTACACGAGCAACTCGGCGGCGAATTCGAGGATGGCGGCGACGACGGCGTCGGGGCCGCGGTCGCGGCCGGTCGCCCGGCGGTCCTGGTGGAGCAGCTCGCCGTCCGGCCCGACCAGTGCGGCCTTCATTCCGGTGCCGCCCACGTCCAGGGCGATGACATGTCTCACGGGAACAGTGTGGCCCGCCGACCCGCAAGAGGTCTAGTCCACTTACGTGGTGTAGACCTTATGGGTCCACATATTGAACGGCGAGACAGTTAGATCGAGGTAGTGCAAGTGCGGCGGCGTAAGGCAGGAATGATCGCGGTGGTGTCCACCCTGGGCATGACGGCGGTCCTCGGTGGCTGTGGGACGACCGGATCCTCGGACGTGACCCTCAGACTCGTCGCCGCCGACTACGGAGACTCCGCCGCCAACAGCTCCCAGAAGTACTGGGACAAGCTGGCCAAGGCGTACGAGGCCCAGCACTCCGGCGTGAAGGTCGACGTCACCGTCTACTCGTGGAACGACGTCGACCGCAAGGTCAAGGACATGGTCGCCGCCGGCAAGGCACCCGACCTGGCCCAGATCGGCGCGTACGCCGACTACGCGGCCGCCGGCAAGCTGTACGAGGCCGGCGACCTGCTCTCCATCCCGGTCCAGGCCGACTTCCCGTCCCAGCTCGCCGAGGCGGGCCAGTGGAACCACGCGCAGTACGGCATGCCTTTCGCCGCATCCACGCGCGTCCTCTTCTACAACAAGACCCTCTTCTCCCAGGCCGGCATCACCACCCCGCCCACCACCTGGAAGGACCTGGCCGCCGACGCGGAGGCGCTCAAGGCGCACGGGGTGAAGTACCCGTACGCCCTGCCCCTCGGCCCCGAGGAAGCGCAGGCGGAGACCATGCAGTGGCTGCTCAGCGGCGGCAGCGGCTACACCGACGACACCGGCTCGTACACGATCAACTCCACGCAGAACATCGACACCCTCACCTGGCTCAGGGACGAGCTGGTGGGCAAGGGGCTGACCGGCCCGACGGCGCCGGGCAGGCTCAACCGCGCGACGGCGTTCACCGCGTTCGCGAACGGCCAGGTCGGCATGGTCAACGGCCACCCGACCCTGATGAAGCAGGCCGAGGCGAAGGGCGTGAAGTTCGGCATGGTCGCGATGCCCGCCCGCGCCGGCCAGACGACCACCACCGCCTCCATGGGCGTCGCCGACTGGATGGCGGCGTTCAAGCAGAACGGCCACGCGGAGCAGGTGGGCGACTTCCTCGACTACGTCTACAGCGAGAAGAACGTGCTCGCCTTCTCCCGCGAGTACGGCCTGCTCCCCGTGACCACGTCGGCCTCCCAGGCGATGACCTACTCCACCCGGACGCAGGACGAACAGCTCCGCCCGTTCCTGGAGCAGCTGCCGACCTCCGCGCTGTACCCGGCGGGCAAGACCTCCTGGGCCGCCATCAGCGCCGACATCAAGGAGCAGATAGGTACGGCGGTCACCTCGACGGGCAGCCCGACCGCCGTCCTCACCCGGCTCCAGGCCGAGGCGTCGGCGGCCGACAGCCGTACGACGGGCTGAGCGCTACCGTTCTCGCCATGGACCGGCAAGAACTGGACGCGCGCGAGCAGGCCGTCCTCGCCCTCGAACGCCGGGGCTTTGCGAGCCCCGGCGCGAAGGAGCGGGCGATACGGGAAGAACTCGACCTGGCCCCCGTGCGCTACTACCAGCTCCTCAACGCGCTGCTCGACGACGAGCGGGCCCTCGCGCATGACCCGGTGACGGTGAACAGGCTGCGGCGGGTGCGGGAGGCCCGGCGCGGCGAGCGGTGAGGTTGGGGGTTTCCTCGCCCCCGCCGCCCCTACCCGTCCCATCACCAGGGGGCTGCGCCCCCTTCGACCCCCGCGGCGGTAGATGCGGACCTGCGGGCCGGTGGGGGCTGGTCGCGCAGTTCCCCGCGCCCCTTGCGGGGCGTTTGGATACTGTCGGCTGCATGGGAACCCACATCACGGAACCCCTCCCGACGCCTCGTACCGCGGCCGGTCGTGACGGCCTTGCCGCCCTTCTCGCACAGCCCCGCACCGCTCTCGTCGGCCTCGACTTCGACGGCACCCTCGCGCCGATCGTCGCCGACCCCGAGCAGGCACGGGCCCACCCGGACGCCGTACCGGCGCTCGCCGCCCTCGCGCCGAAGGTGGCCGCCGTGGCCGTCGTCACCGGCCGCCCGGCCGAGGTCGCCGTCCACCACGGCGGTTTCGCCGGCGTCCCCGGCCTGGAACACCTGGTCGTCCTCGGCCACTACGGCGCCGAACGCTGGGACGCGGCGACCGGCGAGATCACCTCCCCGCCACCCCATCCCGGCATCGCCGCCGCCCGCGCCGAACTCCCCGCCCTCCTCGACCGCGTCGGCGCCGCGCACGGCACCTGGATCGAGGAGAAGGGCTTCGCGGTGGCCGTCCACACCCGCCGGGCCGACGACCCCCAGGCCACCTTCGACTCCCTCCGCACCCCCCTGACCGACCTGGCCACCCGCCACACCCTGATCGTCGAACCGGGCCGCCTGGTCCTGGAACTGCGCCCCCCGGGCATGGACAAGGGGGTCGCCCTGCGCGAGTACGCGAGGGAGATCGGCGCGGGGGCGGTGCTCTACGCAGGCGACGACCTGGGCGACATCTCCGCCTTCGCCGCAGTGGAGAAGCTGAGGACGGAAGGCGTCCCGGGCCTGCTGGTATGCAGCGGCAGCGAGGAGGTCACAGAGCTCGCGGACCGGTCGGACCTGGTGGTGACCGGCCCGGAGGGAGTAGTACGACTGCTGAGAAGCCTCGCCGCATACAGCGCCCCGTAAGAAAGCGCCCCGTACAGAAGCGCCCCGTAAGGGGCGCTGGGGGTGCCCCCGGCCGAAGGCTGGGGGAGGAACTGCGCGACCAGCCCCCACCGGCCCGCACCTACCGATGGGAGCCGAAGGGGGTCGAAGGGGGCGCAGCCCCCTGGTGATGGGACGGGTAGGGGCGGCGGGGGCGAGAACTACCCGCCCAACGCCCCCAACTGCTCAAGGAACCAGGCCGCAGGGGGCAACGCGGTAGCCGCCGCGGCCAGCCGCTTGCACCGCTCCCCCCGCTCCCCCTCCGGCAAGGCCAGCGCCCGCGCCAACGCATCAGCCGTCCCCCCGATGTCATACGGGTTCACGACCACCGCATCCTCCCCCAACTCCTCGAACGCCCCCGCCTCCCGCGAGAGCACCAGCACACACCCCTCGTCCGACACCACCGGAATCTCTTTCGCCACCAGGTTCATGCCGTCCCGGATCGGGTTCACCAGCGCCACGTCGGCCAGCCGGTACGCCGCCAGCGACCGCGCGAAGTCGTCCTTGACATGCAGCACCACCGGCGTCCAACCCGCCGTCCCGTACGCCGAGTTGATGTCGTCGGCCACCCGCCGCACCTCGGCCGTGTAGTCGCGGTAGACGGCGAGGTCCTGCCGCGAGGGGTACGCGAACGCGACATGCACCACCCGCTCCCGCCACTCGGGGTGGTCGTCGAGCAGCTGCCGGTACGCCAGCAGCCCCCGCACGATGTTCTTCGACAGCTCGGTGCGGTCGACCCGGACGATCGTCCTGCGGCCTTCCCCGATCTCCTCCCGAAGAGCCGCCATCCGCTCGCCCACGTCCGGCTCGTGCGCCCGCTTCCGCAGGAAGTCCGCGTCGGCCCCCAGCCCGTGCACCCCGATCCGCGTCCCGCCGGACGACGGATCCGCGGCCGGAATCCCCGGCCCCAGCACCGCATGACAGCAGTCGACGAACGCGTCCGCCCACCGCCGGGTGAGGAAAGCGGCGTGATCGGCGCCGAGGATCCCGCTCAGCAGCTCCGCCGCGATGTCGTCGGGGAGGAGCCGGAAGTAGTCCGGCGGTGCCCAGGGGGTGTGCGAGAAATGGCCGATACGCAGATCCGGGCGCAGCCGGCGCAGCATCCGCGGTGCCAGCGCCAGGTGGTAGTCCTGGATGACGACGGCCGCCCCCTCGGCCGCCTCCTCGGCCAGCGCCTCGGCGAACGCCCGGTTGTAGGCCTGGTACGACGCCCACTGCCGCCGGAACTCCGCGTCGAAGACCGGCTCCAGCGGGGTCTGGTACAGCATGTGGTGGACGAACCAGAGCACCGAGTTCGCGATGCCGTTGTACGCGTCGGAGAACACGTCCGCGTCGATGTCGAGCATCCGGACCTGCTGGCCGCCGGTGTCCACCGCCGGCAGCCGGCCGCCCTCGGCGCGCCGCACCGCCTCCCGGTCCCCGTCGCTCAGCGCCGCGCACACCCACACCGCGTTCGCGTCCGGGCCGATCGCCGACAGACCGGAGACCAGCCCGCCGCCGCCCCGCTTGGCATGCAGCGCGCCGCCCGCGTCGTCGGGGCGCACCTCGTACGAAACCGGGCCGCGGTTGGACGCGACCAGCACCTCAGCACCGCCGGTGGAAGCCATACGCCTGAACCTAGCCCGGCCCGGAAACGCTCAAACGTACGGCTACGCCCGACCGGCGGCCGTATACGGAACGCCCGTCGAAGTCACGCCACCCGGCGCTCGGCGTACTCCGCGATCTCCACCATCGGCGGCCGTTCCTCCGTGTCCACGGAGTACGTGCGCGGTTCGAAGCCGTCCTCGCCCCGTTCGAACTGGGTGAGCGAGGGGCGGATCAGGTGGCCGCGGGCCAGCCGCAGCTGCGCCGTGCGGTAGATCGCGGCGGACATCCGGCCGAGGGCCTGGCCGTCCTGGTGGCGGTGTTTGCGGACACCCACGTCCACCTGCGCCAGCGCGTCCAGCCCCACCAGGTGCAGGGCATCGACCAGCATGCCCAGCTCGACCCCGTACCCCACCGGGAAGGGGAGCTGTTCCAGCAGGGAGCGGCGGGCCGCGTACTCGCCGCCCAGGGGCTGCACGAAACCGGCCAGCTGCGGCCAGTGCATGTTCAGCAGCGGACGGGCCATCAGCTCGGTGACCCGGCCGCCCTGCCCGGCCGCACCGGCCAGCGGGCGGTCGTACATCGCCTTGACCAGGTCCACGCCGGGGTCGGTCAGCAGCGGGCCGACGATCCCGGAGACGAAGTCGGAGGAGAAGTCCCTCAGATCCGCGTCGATGAAGCAGACGATGTCCCCGGTGGTGACCAGGAGGGAGCGCCAGAGGACCTCGCCCTTGCCGGGGACGGCGGGGATGCGCGGGAGGATCGTGTCGCGGTGGACGACCCGGGCGCCGGCCGCCGCGGCCACGGCCGCCGTGCGGTCCGTGGAGCCGGAGTCGACGACCACGATCTCGTCGACGAGCGGCGCCTGCTGCATCAGGTCGTGGCGGATGATCGCGACGATGTCGCCGACCGTCTCCTCCTCGTTGAGCGCGGGCAGCACGACGGAGACCGACTGCCCGGTGCGCTGCTTGGCGGCGAGTATCCGGTGCAGGGGGCGGTCGCTCACGGACCAGGAGCGGGTGGCCAGCCAGCGCTCGACTTCTTCCAGCACAGTCAGCGGCTCCTCACTGTCACGGTCACACTGCCAAGTGTGATCCATCTCGCGGTACGGACGACTCTCTCAACTGTCCTGGCCTTCGGTTACAGTCTTGAACAACGCCGATGACCATCGCATGTCGTGCGGTCACCGTGCGTTGACAACCGAATACAGCTCATCCAGAGGGGCAGAGGGATACGGCCCGATGAAGCCCCGGCAACCCTCCAGTCGGTACTCGTAGATCCGTCGTCGACCGCTCCGGTCACTGTCGATCGTCCGCGAGGCTCCCGGCTAGGGAAGGTGCCAAATCCGTCTCACGGCGAGATGCGTCGTGAGGAAGATGAGGAGAAAGGGCCTCGCCTCCATGGCTGCGCAGACTGTTGCCACCACCACCGACTCCACGACCGTCGACCTCGGTCCCGCCACGGCCCTGAGCTGCCGCGAGTGCGGTCACCGTGTGCCCCTCGGCCCGGTGTTCGCCTGCGAGGAGTGTTTCGGCCCGCTCGAGATCGCGTACGACTTCTCGGACTACGACACCGAGGAGCTGCGGAAGCAGATCGAGGCGGGACCCGCGAACATCTGGCGCTACGCGCCGCTGCTGCCCGTCCCCGCGGACGTGGCGACCAAGCCGAACATCAACCCCGGCTGGACCAAGCTCGTCAAGGCCGACAACCTGGCGCGGGAACTCGGTGTCACCGGCGGGCTGTACGTGAAGGACGACTCCGGCAACCCGACGCACTCCTTCAAGGACCGGGTCGTCGCCCAGGCCGTCGAGGCCGCGCGCGCCTTCGGCTACACCACGCTCTCCTGCTCCTCCACCGGCAACCTGGCCGGCGCGGTCGGCGCCGCCGCCGCCCGGGCCGGCTTCCGCTCCTGCGTGTTCATCCCGCACGACCTGGAGCAGGGCAAGATCGTCATGGCCGCGATCTACGGCGGCGAGCTCGTCGGCATCGAGGGCAACTACGACGACGTGAACCGCTTCTGCTCCGAGCTGATCGGCGACCCGGCCGGCGAGGGCTGGGGCTTCGTCAACGTCAACCTGCGGCCGTACTACGCGGAGGGCTCCAAGACCCTGGCGTACGAGATCTGCGAGCAGCTCGGCTGGCAGCTCCCGGACCAGCTGGTCATCCCGATCGCCTCCGGCTCGCAGCTCACCAAGGTCGACAAGGGTCTGCAGGAGCTGATCAAGCTCGGGCTCGTCGAGGACAAGCCGTACAAGATCTTCGGTGCGCAGGCGGAGGGGTGCTCGCCGGTGTCGGTGGCCTTCAAGGGGGGCCACGACGTGGTCCGTCCGCAGAAGCCGAACACCATCGCGAAGTCCCTCGCCATCGGCAATCCGGCCGACGGTCCCTATGTCCTCGACATCGCCCGTCGTACGGGTGGTGCGGTGGAGGACGTGACCGACGAGCAGGTCGTCGACGCGATCAAGCTGCTCGCACGGACCGAGGGGATCTTCGCGGAGACCGCCGGCGGTGTGACGGTCGGAGTCACCAAGAAGCTCATCGAGAACGGGCTCATCGACCCGGCGAAGTCGCTTGTCGTACTCAACACCGGTGATGGACTGAAGACGCTGGACGCTGTCGCGGAGACCGGGCTGACGGCGACTATTCGGCCCACTCTCGAGTCGTTCCGTGAGGCCGGGCTGGCCCAGTAGGCAGTCGTCATTCTGCGGGCCGGTCGGGGCTGGTCGCGCCCGCGCGGCGGTAGCCGCACATCGACTCAGTCCCGCGCCCTTGAAGGGGTGCTACAGCTACCGGAGGTTCAAACGTGAGTGTCACCGTTCGCATCCCCACCATCCTGCGCACCTACACCGGTGGCCAGGCCGAAGTCACCGCCGAAGGCGCGAACCTCGGTGAGGTCATCGCCGACCTGGAGCAGAACCACACGGGAATCGCCGCGCGTGTTCTCGACGACCAGGGCAAGCTGCGCCGGTTCGTCAACGTCTACGTGAATGACGACGATGTGCGATTCGAGCAGGGCCTGGAGACGGCCACCCCGGACGGTGCCGGCGTCTCCATCATCCCGGCCGTCGCCGGCGGCTGAGCCGCTGACCTGCCTGACGTGATGGCCGAATGACCGAACATTACCTTCGGTAACAGCCATCACCGATTGTTCATCGGATTGCCCCCTCCGTGAGAGAAGCGGAGGGGGCAATTCTGTGTGGTTGAGCGCGGTAGAGTTGGGGAACACGGTCCCGATCTCCGGGTCGCGGGCCCTGTTATTCGATACCGCTAGCCCGCCAAGAAGTAGCCAAAGTGTGCGGGTTATATGCGGCTTTTGCGGCTTTTATAGGGCCCGACTTGCCCTGAATTCGGCCGAATTCTCGCTACATTCCGGACCCTTCCCGTCCAGAATTCTCGTCCGATTGACCTGTTGCAGACGGCAGTTGGACAGATACATTCAGCCGCGGTCGACGCGTTCCGGCGCACGCCCCCAACCATTGGGGGGTGAGGTCTGACCCGGATCCGCGAAGTGTGGATCTGTGCAAGGGCCAGTAATAGGGGAGTTAGGCATGGCTCAGGGCACCGTCAAGTGGTTCAACGCGGAGAAGGGGTACGGCTTCATCGCGGTCGACGGTGGTGCGGATGTTTTCGTCCACTACAGCGCGATCCAGATGGACGGGTACCGCACCCTGGAAGAGGGTCAGCGAGTCGATTTCGAGATCTCGCAGGGCCAGAAGGGGCCGCAGGCGGACATGGTCCGCTTGGCGACCAGCTGAAGCACGCGCCGACTGACAGCGACGTTCTTCTGTATTTCTTCGAAGGGCTCGTGCCTCCTGGGGCACGAGCCCTTCGGCATGCCCGGCGGCAGCCCGCCGGCGGGCGCTCGGCGGCCCCTCGGCGGCCCTGACTCCAGGGGCCCGATCCCCGGGAGGCGCTTGCACTCGGCATGGGCGAGTGCTAATCATTGGCGTTAGCACTCTGAAGGTGAGAGTGACAAAGAAGGACCGGGTCGGTGAGGCCCGCAGGCCGGGTGGGGCAAAGGAACCCACGGGCCGGTGAGCCGTCCGTCGCGGGCGCGGGCGCGGTCCGAAGACTGACTCACCCCCAGTCCTGGAGGGACCACTTCACATGGCCAAGATCATCGCGTTCGACGAGGAGGCGCGGCGCGGCCTCGAGCGCGGCATGAACCAGCTCGCGGACGCCGTGAAGGTGACGCTCGGCCCCAAGGGCCGCAACGTCGTCCTCGAGAAGAAGTGGGGCGCCCCCACGATCACCAACGATGGTGTGTCCATCGCCAAGGAGATCGAGCTCGAGGACCCGTACGAGAAGATCGGCGCCGAGCTGGTCAAGGAAGTCGCCAAGAAGACGGACGACGTCGCCGGTGACGGTACGACCACCGCGACCGTTCTCGCCCAGGCCCTGGTCCGCGAGGGTCTGCGCAACGTGGCCGCCGGTGCCAACCCGATGGCCCTGAAGCGCGGTATCGAGAAGGCCGTCGAGGCCGTCTCCGGTGCCCTGCTGGAGCAGGCGAAGGATGTCGAGACCAAGGAGCAGATCGCTTCCACGGCCTCCATCTCCGCCGCCGACACCCAGATCGGCGAGCTCATCGCCGAGGCCATGGACAAGGTCGGCAAGGAAGGCGTCATCACCGTCGAGGAGTCCCAGACCTTCGGTCTGGAGCTGGAGCTCACCGAGGGTATGCGCTTCGACAAGGGCTACATCTCGGCGTACTTCGCCACCGACATGGAGCGTATGGAGGCGTCCCTCGACGACCCGTACATCCTGATCGCCAACTCGAAGATCGGCTCCGTCAAGGACCTGCTCCCGCTCCTGGAGAAGGTCATGCAGTCGGGCAAGCCGCTGCTGATCATCGCCGAGGACGTCGAGGGCGAGGCCCTGTCGACCCTGGTCGTCAACAAGATCCGCGGCACCTTCAAGTCCGTCGCCGTCAAGGCCCCGGGCTTCGGCGACCGCCGCAAGGCGATGCTGAACGACATCGCCATCCTCACCGGCGGCGAGGTCATCTCCGAGGAGGTCGGTCTCAAGCTGGAGAACACGACCCTCGACCTGCTGGGCAAGGCCCGCAAGGTGGTCATCACCAAGGACGAGACCACCATCGTCGACGGCGCCGGCTCCTCCGAGCAGGTGCAGGGCCGCGTGAACCAGATCCGCGCCGAGATCGAGAACAGCGACTCGGACTACGACCGCGAGAAGCTCCAGGAGCGCCTGGCCAAGCTCGCCGGTGGCGTCGCCGTCATCAAGGCCGGTGCCGCGACCGAGGTCGAGCTCAAGGAGCGCAAGCACCGCATCGAGGACGCCGTCCGCAACGCGAAGGCGGCCGTCGAGGAGGGCATCGTCGCCGGTGGCGGCGTGGCGCTCATCCAGGCCGCCGCGGTCTTCGAGAAGCTGGAGCTGGAGGGTGACGAGGCGACCGGCGCGCAGGCCGTGAAGCTCGCCCTGGAGGCCCCGCTGAAGCAGATCGCCGTCAACGCCGGCCTCGAAGGCGGCGTCGTGGTGGAGAAGGTCCGCAACCTCACCCCGGGTCACGGCCTCAACGCCGCGACCGGCGAGTACGTCGACCTGGTCGCCGAGGGCATCATCGACCCGGCGAAGGTGACCCGCTCTGCGCTGCAGAACGCCGCCTCCATCGCCGCGCTGTTCCTCACCACCGAGGCCGTCATCGCCGACAAGCCGGAGAAGGCCTCCGCGGCCGCTCCGGGCGGCATGCCGGGCGGTGACATGGACTTCTGATCCGGCAACGGATCGGCTCGTCCTTTCCGAGGGCGGCACCCCCTGCTACGGCGGGGGGTGCCGCCCTCGGGCGTTTCCCCGGCACGGGTCCGTGCGGCACGGGTCCGTGTCCGGTGTCACACGGCATCCGCGCGGAAGCGGGAATGCGCACCTCCGGGCAGTTCGTTGTGCACAGACGCGCACTCGATGCGCGTGCACATACCATCTGGTATTCGCCCCCGGACACACGCCCTACTTCACGAGGAGCCCCCCACGTGACCGTCACCACGCCCCCCGCCTCCCGCGCGGCCGAGATCCTCTCCCGTCCCATCGCCCTCAACGGGCTCACGGTCCCCAACCGGATCGTGATGGCGCCGATGACCCGCCAGTTCAGCCCCGGCGGTGTCCCCGGCGAGGACGTGGTCTCGTACTACTCGCGCCGGGCCGCAGCCGGTGTCGGTCTGATCGTCACCGAGGGGACGTACGTCGGCCACGACTCGGCCGGGCAGAGCAGTCGCATCCCGCGGTTCCACGGCGAGGAGCAGCTGGCGGCCTGGGCGAAGGTCGCCGAGGGCGTGCACGCGGCCGGCGGCACGATCGTCCCGCAGCTGTGGCACATCGGCATGGTCCGCAAGCAGGGCCAGCCGCCGTTCGCGGACGCCCCCGCCGTCGGCCCCTCCGGCATCCGCCTGGACGGGACCGAGGGCGAGGGCAAGGAGATGACCCGTCAGGACCTGGACGACGTCATCCGCGCGTTCGCCGAGGCCGCGGCCGACGCCGAGCGCATCGGCTTCGACGGTGTCGAGCTGCACGGTGCCCACGGCTACCTGCTCGACCAGTTCCTGTGGGCGGGCACCAACCGCCGCGCCGACGCGTACGGCGGCGACCCGGTCGCCCGCACGAAGTTCGCGGCGGAGATCGTGGCCGCCGTACGCGAGTCGGTGTCGCCGGAGTTCCCGGTCATCTTCCGTTACTCGCAGTGGAAGTCCGACAACTACGACGCCCGTCTCGCCGAGACCCCCGAGGAGCTGGAGGCGATCCTCACGCCGCTGGCCGCCGCCGGTGTCGACGTCTTCCACGCCTCGACCCGCCGCTACTGGCTCCCCGAGTTCGAGGGCTCCGACCTCAACCTGGCCGGCTGGACCAAGAAGCTCACCGGAAAGCCCACCATCACCGTCGGCTCGGTCGGCCTCGACGGCGACTTCATCAAGGGCTTCATGGGCGAGGGCTCCCCGGTCAAGAACATCGACGACCTCCTCGACAGCCTGGAGCGCGAGGAGTACGACATGGTGGCCGTCGGCCGCGCCCTCCTCCAGGACCCGGAGTGGGCGTCGAAGGTCCTCGCCGGCCGCACGGACGAACTGACGTCGTACGACGCGGCGGCCCTCAAGACCCTGAGCTGAGCACCTGCAGACGCTGAGCTGAGCACCTGCTCTCACACGAACGGCCGGGACGTCCTGCGTCCCGGCCGTTCGGGGTCTGCCGGCCGACGCCCGCCGCGGTCAGGCGACCGCGGGAGGGCGCCCGATTGATCAGGCGGTTCCTCACGACGACGTCGTCGTTCCGCGAGCCGGGCGCGGCGCGGGGCGCCCGGCCTGTGCGGTCGGCGCGGTCCGCGTTGCAGTGGTCGTAGGAGTTCGCACCCCCGCTGTATACCTGGTCAACCTGAGGGAAGAGCGGCCGGTGGCGGCCCAGCGCAGGGGGGTGCGAGCGGGAGCGCCTCAAGCCCTCGTCGTTACCGTCATCCCCATGAGCCACTCCTTCCGCCCGGCCACCCCCGCCGATCTCGACGCCGTCGTGTCCACTCTGACCAGTGCCTTCCTCCAGGACCCGGTGTGGGGCCCCGTCTTCCCCGACGAGCCCCGGCGGGCCGGGCAGATGACGCAGCTGTGGCGGATCTACGCCGCCTCCGCGCTGCGCTACCCGTGGACGTTCGTGACGCCGGGCGCGGAGGCGGTGGCCGTCTGGATCCCGCCGGGCGGTGTCGAGCTGACCGACGAGGAGGAGCGGGGGCGGGGCGAACTGATGAAGCGGGTCGCCGGGGCCGAGGTGGCGCGGGCGGTCGAGGAGACCGAGGCGGGCTTCGGGGCCGCCCACCCCGAGGAGCCCTTCTACCATCTGACCCTCCTCGCCACCCACGCCGACCACCGGGGCAAGGGGCTCGGCATGGCACTCCTGGCAGACACGCTGGCCCGGCTCGACGCCGTCGGCGCGAACGCGTATCTGGAGTCCACGAACCCCGCCAACGACCGCCGGTACGAGAGCGTGGGCTTCGTCCGGCGGGGCCGGCTCGTCACGCCGGGAGGCCAGACCGTGACCACGATGTGGCGCCCGGCCCGCTGACCGCCAGGTCTGTTTGCCAGGCCCGTCCGGCCGGTCGAGTCCTTCTGGCCGACCGCCCCGGCAGGCTTCTAATCTCACGAAGATGAGGATCCTGCATCTCTCCGACACCCACCTGGACCGCACCGACGCCCCGAACAAGCGCGGCGTCAACGCCACCGCGTCCCTGCGGCTGATGCTCGACGAACTCCGCCACCTCCAGGGCCTCGACGCGGTCGTCGTCACCGGCGACCTCGCGGACGACGGCGCCGTGGAGGCATACACGACCCTGCGCACGCTGATCGGCGCGTATGCGCAGGCCCGTGGCATCCCCGCCATCTACACCACAGGCAACCACGACGAACGCGAGGCCTTCGCCAAGGTGCTGGGCAGCGGGCATCTGGCCGCCGACGGCACCGACCGCGCGGAGCTGGTGTTCGGGCCGGAGGAGCGCGCCGCCGTCAGTTCGGTCGGCGGCCGGCGCTTCGTCACCCTGGACTCGCTCGTGCCCGGGAAGGTCTACGGCCGCCTGGGTACGGCCCAGTTGGAGTGGCTGCGCGAGGTGCTGCGCGGCCCGGCCGAGCGCGGCACGGTCCTCGCCTTCCACCACCCGCCCTTCGCCCTCGGCCTCTCGGCGACCCAGCAGGCCTTCGGGCTCCGTGACCCCGGCGACCTGGCGGCGGTGCTCCGGGGGAGCGACGTACGGGTGATCCTCGCCGGGCACTACCACCTCCAGCTCTTCGGCCTGCTGGAGTCGGTGCCGGTGTGGGTGACGCCCGGGGTCGTCAACCGGATCGACCTGACCGTGGCGGCCGGGGGAGAGCGGGCGGTGCGCGGCGCGTCGGCGTCGCTGGTGGAGCTGGACGGTCCGGCGAGCCCGATGTTCCACACCTTCCACGCGCGGGATCCGCAGGCCCACGAGACGGTCTACGAGATCGACGAGGAGCAGGCCCGGACGTTCGTCGCCGAGCACGGCTGAGGGACGCAACCGCTTCTCCGCTTCCAAGCGACCGCGTTGTCGCAGGTCAGCGCCGCCGTCCCGGAATTAACTTGCTTAACTCAATCAATCGACCTAAGGTTGCTTAAGTCAAGCAGTCAAGATCTCGCTCGTCGAGCCCGTCCGATGGAGGCCCGCTCCCATGTCCGACGCCCTCACCCGACCCGCCGCGGCGGGAACATCCGCCCCGCCGCGGCCGAACGCCGTGGTGGCGGTGCTGGCCCTGGCCGGGATCGTCGTCTCGCTGATGCAGACCCTGGTCATCCCGATCGTCCCGGAACTGCCCACCCTGCTGCACGCCTCGGCCTCGAACACCGTCTGGGCCGTCACCGCCACCCTGCTGGCCGCCGCGGTGGCCACCCCGGTCGTCGGCCGCCTCGGCGACATGATCGGCAAGCGGCGCATGCTCCTGACCAGCATCGTGCTCCTGGTCTCCGGCTCGGTCGTCTGCGCGCTGGCCGACTCCCTGGTCCCGATGATCATCGGCCGTACGCTCCAGGGTCTCGCGGCCGCCGTCGTCCCGCTCGGCATCAGCATCATGCGGGACGCGCTGCCCGCCGACCGGCTGGCCGGCTCGACCGCCCTGATGAGCGCCTCGCTCGGCGTCGGCGGCGCGCTCGGACTGCCCGCCGCGGCCTTCATCGCCGACAAGTGGGACTGGCACATCCTGTTCTGGACCTCGGCCGCCCTGGGCGCCGTCGCCTTCGTCCTGGTCCTCCTCATCGTGCCCGAGTCCAAGGTCCGCACCGGCGGCCGCTTCGACCTCGCCGGAGCGCTCGGCCTGTCCGCCGGTCTGGTCGCGCTGCTGCTCGCCGTCTCCAAGGGCGCCACCTGGGGCTGGACCTCCGGCACCACCCTCGGCCTGGGCACCGCCGCCGTCGTGATCCTGCTCGCCTGGGGCTTCTGGGAGCTGCGCTCCAGGCAGCCGCTGGTCGACCTCCGTACGACCGCCAAGCCGCAGGTCCTCTTCACCAACCTCGCCTCGATCGCCCTCGGCTTCTCGATGTTCGCGATGTCCCTGGTCCTGCCGCAGCTGCTCCAGCTGCCCGAGCAGACCGGCTACGGCCTCGGCAAGTCCATGCTCACCGTCGGCCTCGTCCTCGCCCCCCAGGGCCTGGTGATGATGGCGATGTCCGCCGCCTCCGCCAAGCTCACCCAGGCCAAGGGCCCCAAGATCACCCTGATGATCGGCGCGCTGATCGTCTCCGCCGGCTACGCCCTGAACATCGTCCTGATGTCCGAGGTCTGGCACCTCATCCTGGTCTCCTGCATCATCGGCGCCGGCGTCGGCTTCACCTACGGCGCCCTGCCCGCCCTGATCATGGGCGCGGTCGACCCGTCGGAGACGGCCGCGGCCAACAGCCTCAACACCCTGATGCGCTCCCTCGGCACCAGCTTCGCCAGCGCCATCGCCGGCGTCATCCTGTCGCAGATGACCACGGACTTCGGCGGCCACGCGCTCGCTTCGGAGAACGGCTTCAAGGTCGTCATGGCCATCGGTGCCGGGGCCGCGCTGCTCGCCTTCCTCGTCGCCACGTTCATCCCGCGCCAGAAGACGGCCGCGGGGGCCGCGGCGGACGACGACCGCGAGACCGAGACGGTCGGCGCGAAGGCGTAACCGGGCAGTTGGCCATCCGCCGGGCGGCTTTCACCCCATCGGGTGAGGGCCGCCCGGCACTTCCATGAACCCCCACCCGTTTCACGAGCAACCGGCAACCGAAGCGCCCCTTCAGGGGCGCGGGGCCGTGTCCGACATGCGGTTCCGCCGCGTGGGCGCGACCAGCCCCCACCCACCCACCCGCACCCGACCACCATGCGAACCACCCCGACGCGAAAGCGAGCGACGATGACGACGAACAACGCCCCGCAGTCGGCTGTCCCCTCCGACGGCCCTGTCGTACGGACGGTCACCGGCTCCGTACGCGGCCTACAGGAGAACGGCCTCGCGGTCTTCCGGGGCATACCGTTCGCCGAACCCCCCGTGGGAGAGCTGAGGTTCGCCGCGCCGCGCCCGGCGACGGCATGGGACGGCACGCGCGAGGCGTACGCCTTCGGCCCGCCGCCACCGCAGGACCTGGGTATCCAGGGACGCACGGGCGTACTGGAGGCCCTCGAGGGCGACGACTGGCTGACGGTGAACGTGTGGACACCCGCCCCGGACCCGTCCGCCCGCCGCCCGGTCATGGTGTGGATCTACGGCGGCGCGTACAAGCTGGGCCACTCCGGCAGTCCGGGTTACGACGCCCAGCGCATCGCCCGCGACGGCGACGTGGTCGTGGTCACCCTCAACTACCGCGTCGGCATGGAGGGTTTCGCCCAGATCGAGGGGGCGCCCGCGAACCGGGGCCTGCTGGACCAGGTGGCCGCGCTGGAGTGGGTGCGGGAGAACATCACGGCCTTCGGCGGTGACCCCGACCTGGTCACGGTCATGGGCGAGTCGGCGGGCGCCGGGTCGGTCTCCTCGCTGCTCGCCATGCCGAGGGCCCGGGGCCTGTTCCGGCGGGCGGTCGCCCAGAGCGTGCCCGGCACGTTCTTCTCCCTCGAACTCGCCGAGGACATCGGCAGGGCCCTCGCGGCCGAGGCCGGCCTGCGCCCCACGGTGGCCGACCTCGCGACGACCGACCCGCGCCGGCTGCCGGACGTCGGACAGGCGCTCGGCGCCAAGATGCTCCAGTACGTGGACCGTTGGGGCCGGATAGCGCCGACGGTCACCCCCTTCTCCCCGGTGGTCGACGGTGACGTCCTGCCCACCACCCCCTGGCAGGCGCTCGCCTCCGGCTCCGCACGGGACGTGGACCTCCTGGTGGGCCACAACCGCGACGAGTTCCGGCTCTTCCTGGTCATGGGCGGGATGTACGGCAGCATCACGGAGGAGCAGGCGACCGGCGCACTGCGTCTGTTCGCACCGGGCGGCGAGGCGGGGGAGCGGGCCTACCGCGCGGCCTTCCCGGAGGCATCGGCGGGCGAGCTGTACGAACGGGTGCAGACGGACTGGCTGTTCGCCATGCCGTCCCTGCGGCTGGCGGAGGCGCAGGTGGCAGGCGGCGGCCGGGCGCACCTGTACGAACTGACCTGGGGCGCCCCTGGCAGCGGCGGCGTGCTCGGTGCCTGCCACGGCCTGGACATCCCCCTCCTCTTCGGCACGTTCGAGGCGGACCTCGCCAACCTCCTCTGGGCGGGCGCGGGCGTCACCCCCGAGGCCGAGGCCCTGTCCACCCGCTTCCGCACGGCGTGGACGGCGTTCGCGAGGACGGGCGACCCGGGTTGGCCGGCGTACGACACGACGGACCGCAGCACGCAGGTCCTGGACACGACCCCGGCGGTCACGGCGTACCCGGAGGAGACGAGCAGGCAGCTGTGGGAGGGGTGCGACTTCGTGCCCTCGCCGCTGCTGCGCTGACCGGGCGGGGTTGGGAGACGGCGACCGGCGACGGCCCCCGGATCACCGGGGGCGCGCACTACTGTTTCCTGCGTGACAGACAAGGACATATCCATGCCCCGACTGGACGGACGGGTCGAACGGGGCAACAGGACGCGCCAGTTGGTGCTGGACCGGACCGTCGGGATCGCGTCCGTCGAAGGGCTGGAGGCGTTGTCCGTAGGGCGGTTGGCGATGGAGCTGGGGCTGAGCAAGAGCGGTGTGTTCGCGCTCTTCGGGTCCAAGGAGGAACTGCAACTCGCCACCGTGCGGGAGGCGGGACGCATCTTCACCGAGCGGGTGGTCCGCCCGGTGATGACGCACCCTGCGGGGGTCCTGCGGGTATGGCGGCTGTGTGAGGGGTGGCTCGAATACTCCCGGGGGCGGGTCTTCCCGGGTGGCTGCTTCTTCTACGAGGTCATCGCCGAGTTCGACGCCCGCCCGGGGCCGGTGCACGACGCCGTGGTCAGGGCCCAGCGCGACTGGTCGGCGTATGTGGAGCGCACTGTCGCGGAGGCGCGTGCCGCGGGCGAGCTGCACGAGGACACCGATGTACCCCAACTCGCCTTCGAGCTCATCGCGTTGATGGAGACGGCCAACGGGGTCGCTGTACTGCACGCCGAGGAGACCGCGTACCGGCGGGCCCGGGTCGGGATCGCGGCACGGCTGCGGGCGGCGGCGGTCGATTTGGTTCCTGTCCCCCAAGTCCCATGATTTCCACGGCGAATTGTGATGGCCTGAACCGCCCCAAACAACTAGCACGATCGTTCGCATAGTTTTAGGATCGGGCCATGACTGTCACGGGAGCGGACATCGTCGAGCTGGACCGGATCGCCGTGCGTGAGGCGGTTCGGGTGGTGGATCTGGCGGGCGGCCAGGACTGGGAGCGGGACACGCCGTGTGCGGGGTGGACGCTGCGCCGGCTCGTGGCGCACATGGCGGCCCAGCACCACGGCTTCGCGGCCGCCGCACGGGGTGCGGGGGAGGGCGCCGCCCACTGGCGCGAGCCGGAGGACATGAGCGAGCCGGTACGGCTGCACCGGGCGGCCGCGGCGCAGGTACTCGGCGCGTTCGGCGAACCGGGCGTGGATGGACGGGAGTTCGCGCTGCCGGAGCTGGGCGGGACGTTTTCCGGGCGGCAGGCGATCAGCTTCCACTTCGTCGACTACGTGGTGCACGCCTGGGACGTCGCCGCCACGCTCGGAGTGGCGGTGGAGCTACCGGACGACGTGCTCGGTGCGGCGCTCGCCGTCGCCCGGCTGGTCCCGGCCGATCCGGCGCGGCGGGGGCCGGGCTTCGCCTTCGCGCCCGCGAGGGAGGTGCCCGCGGGGGCCGGGCCGCTGGAGGAGACGCTGCGGCTGCTGGGCAGGGACCCGGAGTGGCGGCCGCCCCGCGGGTGAGGGCGCCCTAGAGGTTGCCGAGGGGCTCGATGTCCACGTGCACGGGAGTGCCCCAGACCCGGAGCACCTCGTAGTCGGTGAACTCGTGGACGAGCCGGTAGGCCATCGCCGGCCGGGATCCGCGCCGCTGGGCGGCGATGTACAGCTCGGCCTCGCGCCGGTCGCGACGGGGCGTGCCGCACAGCTCCCATTCCCGGCCGTTCCACGCCTCCGGCAGCCAGCGCTGCTGCGGCTGCGGCCGGTCGGCCCGCACCCCGTAACGCGACATGGAGGGACTGACGGTCTCTCCCGGAACGGGCCGGGGCCCACCCGCGTACTCAGACCGCCGCGCGGCCCGCCGCCGCGTCTCGCAGAGCAGACACAGATCAGGGGCGCTCTCGTCCACGGGCCCCTGCGGATGCTCCGCGCACCTGGTGGTGGGGGCGGCCGCGCTGACGCTCTCCTCCAGCAGATCGAGGGCGCGCCGCAGGTCGTCCTTCACCTCGTGCAGCTTGGCGTCGGGTGTGTCACCGGTCAGGGCCTCCCCGTGCTCGCCGATGACACGGAGGGCACGGCCCAGAGCGGTGAGCTGGGAGTGGTTCATGTGAACCAGGGTTGCACAGGGCGCTGACAACGCCGCTGGAGAGTGATGTCAGGTGCTGCGACCGACCTTGAGTACACAGACCGTGACGGTGTCGCCGTCCGGCCGATACGGCACCCGCCAAGTGCCGATGCGCAGTCGGTAGTACCCGGACGTTCCGAGCGCACGAGCCGACTCCGGGCGGGGTCTTCGGCAAGCGCACGAACGGCTGCGGCAGTCGCCTTGGCACCTACGGGATCGATTGCCCGGAGCCGCCGGAACTCGTTCATGGCGTGGTGTTCCCACACCACCGCGTGGATCACGAAGCGGCCTCGCGGCGGTCCTCTTCCTCCAGCTGTGCCATGAACGCGTCGTGCGCCATCGAGGGTCCGGAGCGACTCGCCTCACGCGCACGCGCTTCAGCAATGTCGGTTTCGTCCCGGAGCCTCTGCAGTTCCTCAAGCTCGCTTATGGGGATGAGAGCGGCGGCGGGCTTGCCGTACTCGGTGATCAGGATGTGCTCCTGCCCGTGCCGGACCCGGCCGACAAGCTGACCGAGCTGGTTCCGGGCTTCCACAAGCGGATACGTCTCCATGAAAAAAGTGTACACACCTGCAGGTGTGTACAGTCGGACTGCGGAAGCCGTCATACAGGTGTCCTCTCTCGCCGTTCGTTCATCGCGCCACGGATCTCCGCGACGCGGGACCGGACCTCGGACGGTGACAGGGGCGTATTGGGGCTGCTGGGGGCGCGTTCGCCCCGGCATGCGCCGCAGATACCGCCCGGCAGGGCCTCCGGGCGGCCCGGGGTGCCGCACTTCGCGCACTCCAGGATCCGGAGCGGCGGGCGGGCAGGCGGGCGTACCGGCTCGGGAGGGAGCTTGTCGGTGAGGCGTTTGCGGAGGAGGGCGGCCGGGTGGTGGACGGGGGAGGGGAGACCGCTGGTCAGTGCGTGGAGTACGTACTCGTCGCTCGCACCCCGCGCGAACCACTCCGTCAGCAGCGGGGCGAGGGCGGCGCAGTCGGCCTGGGAGAGGGAGAGGGCCGGGGCGGTGCGGCCGAGGGCGGCCAGGAGGATGTGGGCGCGGGAGCGGGTGGGGCGGTCGCGGGGCGCGTCGGGCGGCTGCTCCGGCTCCGGTACGTCGCCTCGCGTGAACGCCGCCCACCAGTCATCGTCGCGTGCGGTTCGGGACCACCACGAACGGGTGATCCATCGTCGGCTGCCGGAGTCGACCAGATGTTCCCGGCCTCGCCTCAAGTGCCCTGCCGTCTGGAGCCCGTTGAGGGCGGTGCGGAGGGCGCACTGCCCGTACGGGAGGTGCTTGGCCAGCGTCTTCACGGAGATGTCGGCGCCCTCGGGGAGCCGGTCTACGTATGCGGCGATGGCGGCTTCGCGGGGTGGGAGGTGAGCGAAGTCGTGGGCGGTGCGTCGGTGTTGGTCCGGCGCGGACCGCTTTCCGTAGCCTGAGTTGGCCATCGGGTGCGGGGAGACGTGCGCGGGCGGGAGGGCAGCACTAAGCTGGCTGTCAGCCATGGGATCGCTTGTTCCGATCTTGTTGGTCAAGCCCCCGCAGGTGTTGGTAGCGCCTGGCGGGGGCTGTTTCGTTCGTTGTGCGGGCACGCCAGTCGATCGTGACTGTGCGTGGCAAGCCGAACGCGTCAAGTCAACACGCGGGGTGGGAGGGTGGGTTGAGGCCCTCCACCCATTCCCTGAAAAGAGGGCTCGGAGCTGGCGACTTGAGCTTCGGGTGCCCGCCGGGCCTACGACGTGACGACCAGGATGTTGTCGCCCGGCTGCACTCTGCTGTAGAGCCAGACGGCGTCCTTCGTGTTGAGGCCGATCCAGGCGTTGGTGTTCTTGGCGCAGCCGAGGGCGCCGACGTAGATGCTGGTCCGGTTGGTGTCGCGGAGTTCGACGACGTATGGATCGGACATGTCGCAGGCGGCGTCGGGGAGCAGGGAGATGGGGTCCCGTTTGATGTTGAGTTTTGCCGTGACGGTCATGACGCCGGCGGAGAGAAGGGTCGGGGAGCCGGCGGCGATGGGCACGGTCCGGCCGTCGATCGTCAGGGTGTGCTTCTCGAAGTCGACCGTGCCGATGATCGCGGTCGGGACGGCGGAGACGGAGGGCGAGGGGGAGCCGGAGGCCGAGGGGGAGGGTGTAGGGGAGGTGAGATGCGGGGTGGCGGCCGGGGGGCGGTGGTCGGGGCCGGTGTCGGTGCCTGTGTTCAGGGTCAGAGCGACGGCCGCCAGGGCCAGCGCCGCCGCGCCGGTGCCGAGCGCGAGGGTCGTGCGACGGCGGCGGGTGCGGCGGACGGCCAGGCCGCGGATCCCGGCGCCCGGAACGGTCGGTGGGGCCTCGTTCTGAGCGGCCAGCTCCCGGAGAGCGCGGGTCAGTTCATCGGACACGGCCGCTCTCCTTCCGTACCGGCTCGTCGGCCTCGTCCGGGCCCAGGTACCGCGCCAGGGCCGCCCGGCCCCGGGACAGCCGGGCCTTGACCGTGCCCACGGGCGCGCCGGTCTCGGAGGCTACCTGCTCGACGCTCAGGTCGCACAGATGGTGCAGGACGATCGCCAACCGCTGTGCATGGGGCAATTGCCGCAACGCGGCCACCAGCGCCGTGTGTTCGGGGCCGGGCCCCGGCGTCGACTCGGGCGGGACGTGCTTCCGCATCAACTCCAGCCAGCGCCGGGTGCGCCGCCAGCGGCTGACCGCCAGCCGTACGGCGACCGTGCGGATCCACGCCTCGGGGGCGTTGTCGGCCAGGAAGGACTTGCGCCGGTCCCAGGCGCGTACGAACGCCTCCTGCACCACGTCCTGGGCCTCGCCGTGGTCACCGGTGAAGGCGTAGAGCTGCCCGGTCAGACGGGGGAACGCGGCCGCGTAGAACGCGTCGAACTCGTCCTCGGTCATGCCCTCCGCCGGAGTCTCTCGTTTCCCGTGCAACCCACCCGCCCCACCCGTGCGTACAGGTCCCGTGGGCCGCACACGCGGCGTACATCGAAGCACACGCGAACACGTGCGACCGAAGGAGAAGACGATGCGGACGGGCTCCGGGATCCCTCATGACTTCGACGCGTACGCGCGCGACCGCTGGCCCCAACTCCTCGTCACCGCACGGTTGCTGACCGGTGATCTGCCCGCCGCGCGGGAGCTGGCGCTCGGCACGCTGGCACGGGTGTACGCGCGCTGGGGGCGCGTCCCGCGCAACGACGTGGACTTCCATGTACGGCGCCGGCTCGTCCGGACCTGGCTGCTGCGGCGGCGATGGCCGGGCCGCCGCCGGCGTGCCGCCCGGCAACGGACCGTGCTGGTGCTGCGGCACTGGGAGGCCGTGCCCGACAAGCAGATCGCCCAGCTGCTCGGCACCTCCGTGGGCGCGGTGCGCCACCTCGAACGGCGGGGCATGAAGGCGGTCGGGGTCGACGCCCGGCGGCTGCGCGAGGTGTATGCCGCCTGGGCCGGTGAGGTGCCCGATTCACCCTTCCCGCGGGAGGCGGTGCGGACGCGGGGGCGGACGCTGCGGCGCCGGCGGACCGCGGTGCTCGCGGCCGGGTGCGCCGCGCTGCTGGTGCCGTCGGCCTTCTTCGCCGTCGGCCTCGGCGGCGGGACCGGCGGCGCCGAGGCGTCGTCCGGTACGGCGGCGGGGCGGACGGCCGGCACGGTGCGGATCGTGGCCCCCGGCGAGCGGGTGGACGCGGCACCCGGCGTTCAGCTGTGGCTGACGGCGGACGGCAGCCACTGGTCGACGCCCCGGGAGAGCGACTTCTTCAGCGGGGTGGCCGACGATCCGCACGGCGGCCCCGGCGTGTCCTCCCAGCACACGGAGCCGGTGCACGGCCGGTACCTCGTGTCCGGGGTGTACTACGGCGTCGACGGTGACCCGGGACGCGTCGAGCTGGACACCGGTCACAGCGAGATCGCCGCCAATGTGCTCACTCTGGCGGGCAGCCCCGGCTGGGGCGCCTGGTACGCGAGCGTGCCGGTGTCCGGGCGGGACGCCAAGGCGATCCTCGCGGGGAGCACGGAGAGCGGCGCGGGCGGCGTCAAGGTGTACGACAGCGCGGGCGCCGTCCTCGCACGGCTGCGGTTCGGGGGGTGGCGGGCATGAGCACACCCACGACGGAGTCCGCTTCGGAGCCCGCGAAGGCCCCCTCGCCGCCCACGAGTTCGCGCCGCATACCGCTGCGCACCCGCCTGCGCCGCAACCGGGGCCGTATCGCGCGCCGTCTGCTGGCCGCCCTCCTTGCCCTCCTCGCCCTGCTGTGCGGAGCGGTCGTCGTCGCGTACCAGCTCACCGTCATCCCCAAGCCGCACCCGGAGACCGTCGTCCAGAGCACCGTCTTCCTCGACGAGAAGGGCTCCTACCTGGGCCGCCGGGGTCCGGTCGACCGCCAGGACGTACCGCTGTCGCGGGTGCCGCGGTATGTGCAGGACGCCGTGATCGCCGCGGAGAACCGGTCCTTCCGCACCGACTCCGGTGTCTCCCCGAAGGCCGTCGCCCGCGCCGTGGCGGCGGCGCTGACCGGTGGCGAGCGGCAGGGCGGCTCCACCATCACCCAGCAGTACGTCAAGAACGCACTGCTCAGCCCTCAGCAGACGCTGTCCCGCAAGGCGCGCGAGGCACTGATCGCGGTCAAACTGGACCGCACCCGCACCAAGAACGAGATCCTCGCGGGCTACCTCAACACCGTGTACTTCGGCCGGGGCGCCGCCGGTATCCAGTCCGCCGCCCGCAACTACTTCGACGTCGACACGAAGGACCTCACGGTAGGGCAGGGCGCCGCGCTCGCGGCCATCATCAACCTCCCGTCCTACTACGAGAAGGCGGGCTCCGACCCGAAGGTGACCGCGACCCTCCAGAACCGCTGGACCTGGGTCCTCGACGCGATGGCGGCGAGCGGGGACATCACCGCGAAACAGCGTGCCGAGGCCCGCTTCCCCGCGTTCCGCTTCTATCCGCCGGGCGCGACCGAGGGCCAGCGGCAGTATCTGATCGACGTCGCCGCGAAGGAGGCCGCCGACCGGCTCGGCATCACCGAGGACCAACTGGCGCGCGGTGGCTACACGGTGAGGACCACCTTCGACCTCACCCTCCAGGACTCCGCGGTCGCACTGGTCAAGGGAAACAAGGCCACGGTCAAGGGGGTACAGCTGCACACCGCGATCGTCGGCATCAAGCCCGGCGACGGCGCGGTGCGCGTGCTCTACGGCGGCTCCGACTACGCCCGGCAGCCCTTCAACGACGCGGTGAGCGGGGCGGTGGAGGCGGGCAAGGCGTTGGATCCGCTGGCGAAGTTCCGGTTCGCCGGGCCGCTTGCGAAGCTGCCGAAGACGGCGGCACCGACACCGCTGAAGCTCACGTCGGCGTACGCGGCGGTCGCGGCCGACGGTATGTACGCGGCGCCGTACACCGTCACCCGCATCACCCGCGCCGGCCGGACCGTCTACTCCACCCACCCCGACCGCGAACGGGTCCTGCCCGAGGAGACGGCCCGCGTGGTCGCCGAGCCGGTCCCCGGCGGCTTCGCCGCCACGCCGGTCGCGGGCCCCGCGGCCAACCTGTTCACGGCGGGCGCGGGCGGCGGCATCACACGCCGCACGGTGTGGACGGTCGCCTACGACGACCGGCTGGCCCTGACGGTCTCCCTCTTCGCCGACAAACCCGGCAAGAAGAAGAACACGACGGTGCCCGCGCAGCTGCCGACATCTCCCGCGCCGACAGGGGTCGCCGAGCAGACGGCGAGTCAGCTGTGGGAGCGCTTGACGTGATCGACGAAGGCGGCCCAGGCGGAGGGGTGGAACGCGAGCGTCGGACCGTGGGGGGCGGTTTTGGAGTCGCGGACGGGGGTGAGGGCGGGGTGGTCGACGGCAACTTCGAGGCAGTCGCCGCCGCTGCCGCCGCTGTACGTCGATTTGCGCCAGCGGGCCACTTCGAGGCAGTTGTCGCCGCCAGCGCTGTAGCTGGACTTGTGCCATACGGCCGTGCTCAGGTCGTAGTCAGGGATGCTCCTCATGGCTGTAATCCTCGGCCAACGCCTCGACCAAAGCTAGGGACTTCCCTTGTGGGAGAGCGGAGGCCACGAGGAGGTCGAACACGAACCTCACTTCGGCGACGGTGGCTGGGTCGTCCTCCAGCCGCCGGTTGCGTACACCCTCGAAGTAGACCAGCGGAGGGGCGCCCGCGAACTCCATCAGCTTCAGCGCGCCCTGCAGTGCCGCGTGCCCGCCCGCACTGAACGGCAACACCTGCATGATGATCCGGCCTCGGCGAGCCAGAGTGGCGACGTGCTGCAGTGCCTCCGCCACGACCGCCCGGCCACCGGTCTCCCGACGCAACGCAGCCTCGTCAAGCACCGCCCACAACAACGGCTCTGTTGGATGGTCGAGCAGGCGGGTCCGCTCCATCCGGCCCTCCACCCACTCCTCGATGGTCTCCTTCGGTGTCGTCGGGCCGTATGCGCGGTTCACGGCCCGTGCGTACTCGGCCGTTTGGAGCAGCCCGGGGATCAGAAGCGGTGTGTACTCCCTGATCGCCGTTGCCTGAGCCTCTGCCTCGGCTACGTCCGCGAAGTGTTCCTCATACTTCGACTTGGCCGCCGCCATGCAGTTCCGCGTGAAGAAGCCCCCTGTCTCCAGGACTTCGTCCAGCAACCGCGCGTACTCCGGCTGCATCCGCCGCGTCCCCGCCTCCAACTGCCCGATGAACGAACCGCTCACGAACACCAGCTGACCCAACTCCGCCTGGCTCAGCCCCTTCCGCTCCCGCGCATGCCGTAACTCCGCCCCCAACAACGCGCGCGGAGATGACGACGGGTCCAGGTCCCTCGGTCCTGCCATGCGCACGCCCCTGTCCAACAGACGGTGTTGTTGGGATGTCGTATCTAGCCAGGTTAGAGGCGTCGCGAACACGCTGTGTGGCGAGTCGGAAACTCAGTGTGGAGGTGTAAGGCCTTGCAGTCGACCGAAGAAGTGGTGGAGTCGTTGCGGCTGGCTCTGAGGGGCGTCGGTGTCGTACTGCCGTCGCTCTGCGTCGATCCGGTGACCGGGGCGAGCGACGAGCGCTTCGCTCTGGTGGAGTTGGGGCGTTGCAACGTCCGGGTCGCGGAGCGGCTGGCCTCCGTGATCCGTGGGGAACGGCCGCCGTTCGGGACGTATGTGACCGACGTACGGGACGGGCGGATCGGCGAGGTGAGGGGGCATGAGGGCGGCCGTGTGCAGGTGCGGCCCCTTGCCGGCGGGCGGGAGTGGGACTGTCCGGTGGAGTCGCTGGAGCCGGCGCCTCCGGAGGAGGTGCTGCGCGCACAGGTGCGGCGGGCCAACAGGGCGCGGAGGCTGCCTTGTTGAGGGCGGCCGTGCCGGGCATGGCTGAGAACCGCCTGAGTTTCCCGCAATATTGCTGACAATTTTGTGAACCAGTGCTGCACTGGGGCCCGTTGTCACGAGCCGCCTACACGAGAGACGGA
The DNA here is from genome assembly GCF_044767525.1 of Streptomyces sp. NPDC101234. NCBI lineage: Bacteria > Bacillati > Actinomycetota > Actinomycetes > Kitasatosporales > Streptomycetaceae > Streptomyces > Streptomyces sp. NPDC101234. The sequence continues at coordinate 183,314 of NZ_JBIWOA010000013.1, forward strand.
AGTGAAGCGAGTGAAGCGCAGAACTGTGGTCATGGGGCTCACCGCGGCCGCCGCGGTCCCGGCCGTCGGGTTCGCGACGGGCGCGCAGGCCGCGACCCGGGCGAAGGAGGGCACGGCGGGCACCGGCTCCGCCCTGGTCTTCGACCCGACCGCCTACACCGAGCTGACCACCAGCATCACCGACACCGAGGGCACCGCCCACGACGTCACGTACCACTTCTACAAGGTCACCAGTTACGTGGCGAACCCGGTGGACGTCACGTACCAGGGGCTCAACGTCAGTGTCCCGGTCTCCGTCGACGGGACCGCCGTCGACGCGACCCACGCACCGATCCTCATGGCCAACAACGTCGGCGGCTACATGCCCTCGTCGGTGGCGAGCGCGACCGGTGTCGGAGGTGGGGGCGGTGCCGGCGGGCCGGGCGGGCCGGGTGGACCGGGCGGGCCCGGCGGTGGGGACAGCGGGCCGAACCGTACGCAGCTGGCGCTGCTCGCCGGGTACGTCATCGTCGAGCCGGGCGCCCGCGGTCGTACCCTCGTCGACTCGTCCGGCGTCTACTACGGCTGCGCGCCCGCGGCGATCGTCGACCTCAAGGCGGCCGTGCGGTACGTGAAGTTCAACCGGGGGCTGATACCGGGCGACGCGGACCGGATCGTCACGGCCGGGACGAGCGCCGGTGGCGCGCTCTCCGCGCTGCTCGGCTCCTCCGGCGACAGCCCCCTGTACGCGGAGGAACTGGCGGCGCTCGGCGCGGCCGACACGAGCGACGCGGTGTTCGCCAGCGGCGACTGGTGCCCGATCACCGACCTCGAACACTCCGACATGTCCTACGAGTGGTGCTGGGGCGGCAACCCGCTCGCCGACGGTACGACGGTCGACGCGACCGTATCCGCCGACCTGAAGGCGCAGTTCACCGGCTATCTCGCCGGCCTGCGGCTGACCGCGCCCGGCTTCGGGCGGCTGACCGACCGCAACCTCGACGCGTACCTGCTGAAGACCCATCTGCAGCCGTCGGCCACCGCCTACCTGGCCGCCCTGTCGGACACCGACCGGGACACCTATCTGGCCGCGAACACCTTCATCACCTGGGACGGCACGAACGCCACTTTCTCCTGGGCGGACTTCCTCACCCACGTCGGCGCCCGCAAGAAGAGCGCACCCGCCTTCGACGCCTTCGACCTGTCGACCCCGGAGTGCAACGAGTTCGGCACCGGCACCACCGCCGTCCGCCACTTCACCCTCTACAGCCTGCGGCACGCGGAGGGCGACAGCGCGCGCCTCGACGGCGACATCCCGAAGAAGCTCGACCAGATGAACGCGATGTACCACGTGGCCGGGCAGGCCAACCCGAACCGCGCCAGGCACTGGTGGATCCGCCTCGGCACGAAGGACAGCGACACCTCGCTCACCGTCGCCGCCAACCTCGCCGCCAGGCTGAAGAACCTCGGCGACGACGTGGACATCAAGTACTACTGGGACGCCGGGCACGGCGCCGACGAAGACCCCGGGGACTTCATCACCTGGATCGGCGAAGTGACGAGCCGTCGCCGACAGAATCGCCGTCGAAGCTGAGGTACGTGGCCAGGAAGCCGACGGCGTAGCCGGTCAGCAGACCGCCCGCGTAGATCGCCGTCGCGAGGGCCGGGCCCCTGTTTCCCGTGAGGAGCGGGAACAGGGCCCAGCCCGACGGGCCGATCGCCGTCGCGCCCACCCGGTCGCCGAGCACCGCGAAGAACCCCACGAAGGCCCCGCCGGCCGCCCCGCCCGCGCAGGCGGTGAGGAAGGGGCGGCCCAACGGCAGGGACACCCCGTAGATCAGGGGTTCGCCCACACCCAGCAGGCCCGCCGGGAGCGCCGACTTGATCGTCGTACGGAGCGAGGTGTCGTGGCGGAGGCGGACGTAGACGGCGAGGGCGGCCCCGACCTGGCCCGCGCCCGCCATGGCGAGGAGGGGGAGCAGCACGGTGTAGCCCTGCTGCTGGATGAGGGTGGTGTGGATGGGGATCAGGGCCTGGTGGAGGCCGAGCATGACGAGGGGGAGGAAGAGCCCGCCGAGGACGAGCCCCGCGAGCGGTCCCGTGGTGACCAGGAGCCAGTTCGCGGCGGTGCCGATGGCGGTGGAGACGAGACCGGCGGCGTACATGAGGCCGTAGAGCGTGGCCAGTCCGGCGACCAGGACGGTGACGGTGGGGGTGAGGAGGACGTCGAGGGTGTCGGGGACCCGGCCTCGGCACCATCGCTCGACACGGACCGCGAGCAGCGCCGCCGCCAGTGCGCCCAGCACCCCGCCCTGGCCGGGGGAGAGCGCGACCCCGAAGGCGGTGACCTTCGCGACCCCCGGATAGACGACGATCGCCGCGACCGCACCGCCGAGCACCGGGGTCCCGCCGAACACCTTCGCCGTGTTGTAGCCGACGAAGACGCTGATCAGGGCCATGAAGCCGGAGGCGATGGCGGCGAGGGCCGGGGTGAGCCAGGGCAGCCAGCCGGCGTTGACGAGCAGCCCGCCCAGCCCGGCCAGGATTCCGCAGCCGATCAGGGCGGGGATGAGCGGGACGAAGACGTCGGCGATGCGGCGGAGGGCGGTCTTGAGGGGAGTCGCGTTGCGCCGGGACCGCTCCGCCCGCAACTCGGCCCCACGGGCGGCGAGCCGCTCGGCGGACAGCGCATCGGGGGAGAGCGGATCGGCGGGCAGCGGAGGGGCGGAGAACGGATCGGTGGGCAGCGCATCGGGGGACAGCAGCTGTTCGAACTCCGCGGTCACGGCCACCACGGCCCCGGGCCCGATGACGATCTGGAGGGTGTCCCCGTCGGTCACCACCCCGAGCACCCCCGGCACCGCCCGCACCGCCTCCTCGTCCACCGTCGACCGGTCGGCGATCCCCAGCCGGAGTCGGGTCATGCAGTGGGCGACGGAGGTGATGTTCGCGGGCCCGCCGAGCAGGGGCAGGAGCGCGGCGGCGGTGTCGTACGGCGATCTCTGCACTCCCCGAGCGTGCGGGTCAGCCGGCCGCGGCGGTGAGCGCCGCGCGCAGATGGCCGCGGGACTCCTCCAGAAGGCGGGCGGCGGAGGGTCCGTCGACTCCGGCGAGGACCACCAGGATGGCGTTCTTCACCTCGCCGCCGGTGGCGGTGAGAGCCGCCTCGATCTCCTCGTCCGACGCGCCCGTGGCGAGGGCGACGATGCGCCGGGAGCGGGCCCGGAGCTTGTCGTTCGACGCACGCACGTCGACCATCAGGTTCCCGTAGGTCTTGCCGAGCCGGATCATCGTGATCGTCGACAGCATGTTGAGGACGAGCTTCTGGGCGGTGCCGGCCTTGAGCCGGGTGGACCCGGTGAGCAGTTCGGGCCCGACGACCACCTCGATGCCGTGCTCGGCGGCGGCCGCGAGGGCGCTGCCCGCGTTGCAGGACAGGCCGACGGTCAGGGCGCCGAGGGCGCGGGCGTGCTCGACGGCGGCGACGGCGTAGGGGGTGCGGCCGGACGCGGAGACGCCGACGACGGTGTCAGCGGCACGGATCCCGAGTCCGTTCAGGTCCTTCCGGGCCAGTTCGGCCGAGTCCTCGGCGCCTTCCACCGACGTCACCATGGCCCGCGGCCCGCCCGCGATGACACCGACGACCTGCCCCGGGTCGGTGTTGAAGGTGGGCGGACACTCGGAGGCGTCCAGGATCCCGAGCCGCCCGGCCGTCCCGGCACCGGCGTAGACCAGCCGGCCGCCACGGGCCATACGGGCGGCGACGGCGTCGATGGCGGCGGAGATCTCGGGAAGCCGCAGAGCGACAGCGGCGGCGACTTCGGCGTCCTCGCCGTTCATCAGACGGGCGATGTCGAGGGTCGGGAGCGTGTCGATCTCGGCGAGCTCGGGCCGGAAGGCCTCGGTGGTGAGCGTCTCGAGTTCGGTGCGGAGGGTGCGGTGTTGTTCGGTGGTCATGGCAGGACAGCTCTTTCTGACTAACGCTAGGTCAACCAACCAGGGGCGCGGGGCTGTGCTGAATTTGCGGCTACCGCCGCGTGGGCGCGACAAGCCACAACCCACCCGCAGCCGCCACACAACCCGCACCTCTACGGTCTATCGGGGCAAATTCCGGTGCCGATGAGCCAACGCCTCATAAGACGCCGCCAACGCAGGAGCCGCCGCCTCATAAGTCCGCTGCGCCACCCCGACGAACAGGCAGTCCACGACCAGCAACTGCCCGGTCCGGGAGGACATCGCGGCCGGCCGCAACTCGCTCTCCCGCGCGGTCGAGGTCGTCAGCACATGATCCGCGTACTGCGTCACCGAGGAATCCGGCCGCCCGGTGATCGCCACGGTCGTGGCCCCCCGCTCGAACGCGACCCGCAACGGCTCTATGACATCCCCGGTGGACCCGGAGTGCGTGATCGCGATCGCCACGTCCCCGGCCCGCAACTGCACCGCGTTGGTGACCGCCAGATGCGGATCGCTGTGCGCGTGGGCTATCAGCCCTATCCGCAGCAGCTTCTGGGTGAGGTCCTGGGCGACCAGCCCGGACGCCCCGATGCCGTACACGTCCGTCCGCCGCGCCCCGGCGAGCGCGCTGACGGCCGCCCCCAACTGCGCCGTGTCGAGGCCGGCGGCCGTGTCCGCGAGGGTCTGCTGCTCGTCGTAGGCGAGTTTCGCGACGACGTCGGCGATCGGATCGTCGACGGCGATGTCGGTGGTGATGGCGGGCGCCCGCCCCGACTGCTGCTGCGCGGCGAGCCCGGCGAGGGCGAGCCGCAGGTCGCGGTAGCCGGGGTAGCCGAGCAGCCGGGCGGTGCGTACGACGGTCGCCTCGCTCGTGCCCGTGAGCTCCGCGAGGCCGGTGACCGTGAGGGCGGCGCAGCCGGCGGGGTCGCCCGCGACCGCCTCGGCGACGCGCTGCATCGAGCGGGTCATCGAGGGCGCGAGGGTACGCACCTTGGCCGCGAGGGCGGCCGGAGCCGGCGGCGCGCTCCTCCGCACGCCTCCCGAGCCTTTGCCGTCGCCGTGGCCGTTTCCGTTTCCGAAAATTTCCTTCATCTTCTCGGTCACCCTTGAAAGATATTTTCGGGTCGGTGTCCCGGTCAAGACCGCGCACAATGGGACCATGGACCCAAGCCCCTTGGAACAGGCGTTGCACGCCGCCCGCGCCCTCGTGCTCGCCGATCTGGTCGCGGGCGAGGTCGCCGAGGCGGATGTGGTCTCGCTGGTCGAGGACTCCGTCGTACAGCGCAGATGGTGGGTCCAGCAGTGGCCGGACGGGGCGGAGTACGTGGCGGGGCTGGTGGCCCAGGACGTACAGGACGCGCTGCTGGAGCGGTACGGCCGCTGGCCGCTGTGCCCGGTGTGCGAGGCCGGGGACCCGCACGCGCTGGATGTCGAACCGGAACTCGGCCCGGACCCGTACTGGGTGTGCCACAAGGCGGGCGTGAAGGTCGCCTCCGTCGGCTCCCTGGGCCTGGCCACCGGAGGCGGGATGTCGTCCTCGTGACCGTGTACATCGACCCACCGAACTGGCCGGGCCACGGCCGGATGTGGTCCCACCTGGTCAGCGACGTCTCCTACGCCGAACTGCACGTCTTCGCGGAGGAGTTGGCCGTCCCGCGCCGCGCCTTCGAACGCGACCACTACGACATCCCGTCGCACCGCTACGCGGACGCGGTGCGGGCCGGTGCCGTGGAGGTCAGCAGCCGTGAGGTGGTACGGCTGCTGCACGGGGCGGGACTGCGCAGACGCAAGAGCGACGTGGCGCGGTAACGCCTTCTACCGTCCCCGGAGTTCGAAGGCGATGCCTTCCTCGTCCTCGCTCACCTTGGTGAAGCCGGCGCGGGACAGGACCGCCTGGGAGGGCGTGTTGGCGGGGTCGGTGGTGGCGAACAGGGAGCGTACGTCGTCGCGGGCCAGGGCCCAGTCGGCCAGGGCGCGGAGCGCCTCCGTCGCGTAGCCGTTGCCGCGGGCGGCCTCCGTGAGGTCGTAGCCGATCTCCACCCGGCCCTCCTCGTCCGGGGCGGAGTGGAAGCCCATGCCGCCGATCGCCCGGCCGTCCGCCCGGCGGACCAGGGCGAAGACGCCGAACTCCGGCCGGTGCACGCCCCCTTCGTACGCCTTCAGCATGAAGCCGGCGGCGTCCCGGGTGCCCTCGTACGGGCCGCCGTCGATCCACTCGAAGCCGCCGTCGCCGCCGACGCGCAGGTCACGGGCCTCGGCCGGGCGGATGCCGACGAGGTCGAGACGTTCGGCGGGTATGACGAGGTTGTTGTACCAGCCCCAGTCGGTGACCGGGGCGCGGCCGGGCAGCTCGCCGCGGCCGGTGGCCCACAGCAGGGTCGGCCAGGCGGCCGGGCGCGGCTGGACGTGCGGGAAGATCCAGGTCAGGACGGACTCGGCGAGTTCCTCGGCGGGCCGGTAGCGGACGCCCAGGCCCTCCGTCACATCGTGGGTGTGCAGCAGTACTTCGGCGACGGCCATCGCGGCGAAGCCCGCGCGGTCGGCGCTCCCGAAGCGCTGGGGATGGAAGGCACGGACTCCCGGCGGGGTGGCGCGGAGGGTGGCCGCCAGAAGCGCTCCGGTCGCCTCGACCACGTCCAGCAGGCCGTGGTTGTCGGTGCCCTCGGCGAGGCTGACGCGCAGCGGGAGACGGCCGTCCAGGACCCGTCCGGCGAGGCGGGAGGAGTAGCCGATGAAGGACTCGGTGATGTGGAACGCCGTGGTGCGGCAGCTCCACTCCAGCCGTCCGGCCGTGACCCCCTCCCAGTCCCGGTCCGCCGCCGGTCGCAGTACTGCAAGAGAGCCCGCGACAGCCTGGTTCACATCATCCGCGTCTACCGGTCGCATGGGCGCACCCTAGGACGCCGGATCCGTCGCGGTCGACAGCATTTCCAGCTCCGCGGCGAGGTTGTAGCGGGCGGTCGGCTCCCACTCGGTGCGGCCGTGCGGAGTTCTGAACAGCTGGGGCAGCGCGAGGAGTTGCCGGAGGATCGCGGAACGGCCCTCGCGGAAGGCGTCGTTGGGCACGAAGTGGTACTCCTCGCGCACGGCGGCGGTGTAGGCGGCGTACGCGGACGGCGGGGCGGCGAGGATCGCGAGGTCGGCGTCGCACAGGACCTCGCCGTTGCGGTCGCCGTCGGCCGGGTCGTGGGTGACGGTGAGCCGGACCAGCCGGGCGACTTCCGCGGTGTTCTTCGCGGAGATCCCCGCCTCGGGGAGGGCGCGTTCGGCGAGGCGGGCCGAGCGCTCCTCGTTCGTCGAGCGGTCCGGAAGGTAGACGGCGTCATGGAACCAGGCGGCGAGCCGGACCAGTTCCGGGTCGGCCGCGTACTCCTCCAGTACGTCGATGTGGTCGAGGACCGCGGTGAGATGGGCGAGCGTGTGGTACCGGCGCTGGGGCTCCTGCCAGCGGCGCAGCAGTTCGTCCGCGTAGCGGTAGGGGTCGGGGCCGCTGGAGTCGTCGTCCCGCGCCATGAGGAGGGCGCGGCGCCAGCGGGAGCGGAGATCGTCGAGATCGGCCATGAGTTCATTCTCCCGCGCACCACCGACATCGCCCCTAGCGTGGCAGGCATGACTGCTGCTGACGCTGCACGCGACCCCCTGCTGCCCGGACGTCTCCTCACCGTCGAGCGCGATGCGCTGATCCCGCTCCTCCGCTCCAGGCCGGACGCGGACTTCGCGCTGCCCACCGCCGCGTGTCCGGGGTGGTCGGTGCGGGATGTGCTCGCGCACTGCTCGGCCGCGCTGATCCGGGTGGTGGAGAGCCGTTTCGAGCCGGGGGTGTTCTCGCCCGAGTCGAACGACCGGGACATCGCCGAGCGCGCCGACTGGGCGAACGCGCGGGTCGTGGACGAACTGGAGCGCGGGATGACCGAGGCCGGGGAGGTGATCGCGGGGCGTGCGGACGGGCTCCTGGACCGGATAGCCCTGGGGGAGTGGGTGCACGCCGGTGACGTCCGCGACACGCTCGGCGAGCCGGGGGCATACACGGGCGCGGGTCTGCCCCACGCGCTCTCGCTGCTGGCCCGGGTGACCCGCGAGCGAGGGCACCTGCGGTTGCAGGCCGATCTGGATGACGCGGACGAGCCGCTGCAGCTGGGCGTGTCGAGCGGGACACGGACACCGGCCCGTTTCCTCGGGGACGCGGCGACGCTCGTACGGCTGTACACCGGGCGGTCGGCCGACGGGGTGCCGTACGAGCTGACGGGGGCGGAGGTGAGGGAGCTGAATCTGTACGGGTGAGCGGCCGGGGGCGGTCTCGCGGCCTCGCACGGTCGGCACGTACCCTGGGATTGGACTAGACCTCCTGTAGCCGCTCCAGGGGAACACCGACGGAAGGGGTCCTATGAGCACGCGTGCAGTCCTGGAGGTGATCGCCCTCGACGCCGGGGACGCGGTCGCCGCCCAGGCCGGAGGCGCGGACCGCCTCGAACTGGTCACCGACATGGCGGCCGACGGCCTGACCCCGCCGACCCGGACCTTCACCGCGATCCGGGCCGCCGTCGACATCGACCTGCGCGTGATGCTGCGGCTGGCGGACGGGTTCGCGGCGGGCGACGTCGACCGCCTGGTGGGGGCGGCCGGGGAGCTGCGGGCGGCCGGGGCCGACCAGTTCGTGCTCGGATTCCTCGACGCGGCGGGCGGGGTGGACCTGACCGCGGTGGAGCGGGTGGTGGAGGTGCTGGAGGGCTGCCGCTGGACCTTCCACCGGGCCATCGACCGGGCCGCCGACCGGGACGCGCTGCGCAAGGAACTCGCCGACCTGCCGGGCCTGGACACCTACCTCACGGCGGGCGCCGCGGAGGGCGTGGACGAGGGCTTCCCCACGCTGCGGGCGGAGGCGCGCCGGGGCGGGGAGCCGGGGTACGGGCAGACGATCCTGGTGGGCGGAGGGCTACGGCTCGATCATGTGCCCGAGCTCCGGGCGGCGGGCATCGGCGCGTTCCACATCGGCGGCGCGGCGAGGCCGGGTGGCTGGGCCGGCCCGGTGTCGGCGGAGGCGGTACAGGAATGGCGCCAAGTCCTGGACCGACCGTGAGCGGTCCCGCCCAGGGGCGCTGGGGGTACCCCCGGCCGAAGGCCGGGGGAGGAACTGCGCGACAAGCCCCGATGCACCCGCACCCGGCGACGATCCGCACGGCACCCCACCGGCCGTGGTCACCCCCGCCGTCCCCGGTCCGGACAGCCGCCCGGGACCGGAGGGGCGACGCGGCCGACCGCGAACGGCCGCGTGCTTCTCCACCCCGGGTTCCACCCGTGGGTCCAGGCGTCGCGGGCCCTGCGACAGCAGGCTTGGGGGCATGACAACGACCGAGTGGATCACCGACATCGCTCTCATCCTCGTCGTCTTCCGGCAGCTGCGGGAAGGCCGGCTGGACCTCAGGACCTTCCTGATCCCGCTGGGGATCGTGGCCTACGTGGCCCACACGTACCTGGACTCCGTTCCCACCGGGGGCAACGACCTGATACTGGTCGGCACGCTCATGGGCGCGGGCGCCGTACTCGGCATCGCCGGCGGCGTCTACACCCGGGTCAGGACCGCGGGCGAGCACATCCTGATCAAGGCGGGCGCGGTCTCCGCGATCCTGTGGGTGCTCGGCATGGGCGCCCGGATGGGCTTCCAGCTGTGGACCGAGCACGGCGGCGCCGACGACGTCGCCCGGTTCAGCCTCGCCCACCACATCACCAGCGACCAGGCATGGGTGGCGGCCTTCGTCCTGATGGCGCTCACCGAGGTCGTCACCCGGCTGGCCACGATCTTCGTCCGTAGCCGGATGCTGACCGCCGGGCAGCCCGCCCCTGCCGCGAACCGTGTCGCGGTCCGACCGTGAGCTATGGTCTGGCCGTGCCCACCGCCGAGACCGCCTCCTCCCCCGGACAGGTCCCGCCCCCATCGGCCGCGCCCCGGCCGATCCCGGGCCAGGACCCCCGGGCGCAGTGGGCCCTGACCGTGGCGGTCATCGTCAGCGGGGCCCTGACGATCCAGCCGATGGGCGTCAGCGGGCGGGGGCTGGTGGTCGCGGTCCTGTTCGTACTGAACTGCGCGGCGCTGCTGGCCCGGGGCCTGCCCCTGGGCAAGGTCCCGCCGCGTGCCGCCGTCGCCTGGCTGGCGCTGGGCATTCTCGCGGCGGCCGCGCTGATCGGCGTCAGCCGCAGCGGAACGGCTTACCTCTTCGCCTTCTTCCTCTCCGGGCACATCGGATACCGGCTGCCGGCCAGACAGGCCCTCGTCCTGGCGCTGGCCTGCAGCCTGCTCTGCGGCGGCGTCCTGTACTTCCATGTCGGACCCGGTCACCACCTGCTGCCCTGGGCCGTCGGACTCACCACCGGCGCACCGGTCCTGATCGGGATGCTCAACCGCGTCCAGCACCAGGCCGTGGACGCCGCGCTGTCGGCGGCCGAGAGCGCGGAGCGCGCCGCCCGGGCCGAGGCGCAGGCCGCCGTGCTCACCGAACGCGCCCGGATCGCCCGGGACGTGCACGACGTCCTGGCACACACGCTGGCCGGGATCAACATGCAGCTGGAACTGGCCGACGCGCTGCTCGACACCGGCGACCTGGAGAAGGTCAGGGCGGTCAACGACAAGGCCCACAGCCTCGTCAAGGAGAGCCTGAAGCAGGCGCAGTGGACCGTCCACGCACTCCGCGAGGACTCGCTGCCGCTGGTGGAGACCCTCACCGCGATGCTGGAGTCGTCCGGCCACCGCGACGCCCTGACCGTCCGCGGCACCCCCGTGGAGGTACCGGCCCGGGTGACCCAGAACCTGCTGCGGATCGCCCAGGAATCCCTGACCAACGCCGCGCGGCACGCCCCGGGCGGTGCGGTGCGGGTGGAGCTGGCCTTCGCGGCCTCCTCGACGGCGCTGACGATCCGCAACCGGCACGCCACCCGTACGGTGAACGCGGGGGGCGGCAGCGGAATGGGGCTGATCGGAATGCGCGAACGCGTCGCCCTGCTGGGCGGCACCCTCACCGCCGGACCGGTCACCGAGGGACCGGACCAGGGCGGCTGGCAAGTGGAGGCAGTGATCCCGCGATGAGTGAACCCACCGAGAGCTCCCGGCCGTTGCGCGTGGTCGTCGCCGACGACCAGGCCGCCGTCCGCGAACCGCTCGCCGCGGTACTGGGTCTGGCCGAGGACATCGACGTCGTCGCGGCGGCCGCGGACGGCAACGGCGTACTGGACGCGGTCGCCGCCCATCCGGTGGACGTCGTGCTGATGGACCTGCGGATGCCCGTGCTCGACGGAATCGAGACCACCCGCAGGCTGAGCGACGAACACCCCGGGGTGGCCGTCGTCGTGCTCACCACGTTCGCCGACGACGACTCGATCCTGGCAGCCCTCAGCGCGGGCGCCCGCGGCTATCTGACGAAGAACGCCGGACGCCAGGACATCGTCCGCGCGATCCGCGCCGCCGCCGCGGGCCAGTCCGTCCTGGACCGCGAGGTCCAGGACCGGCTGCTGGCCACCGTCCGCGCCAGGCCGACGGCGTCCGGACAGCAGCTGCCCGCGGATCTCACGCCCCGCGAACGCGAAGTGCTCACCCTGATCGGCCAGGGTCTGCCCAACCGCGCGATCGCCGAGAAGCTCTTCGTGAGCGAGGCGACCGTCAAGACGCACATCAACAACCTCTTCGCCAAGGCCGACATCCGGGACCGGGCCGACGCCGTGCGCCGCGCCATCGCGGCCGGCCTGGCCTGACCTCCCGGCCCCGCGGGGCGGCCGCACAGCAGGTGGCGGCCGCCGTCCACGTCGAGCGTCCGGCCGGTGGCGAGACGGGCGCCGCCGGTGGCAAGGAAGAAGACCGGCCCGACGCACTCCACCTCGCCGGCATCCTCATCCGGACCCGCCGCCGGCCGAGGAGTGTCAGGGGATCGGTTCAGGTCAGCTGCGGCGGCAAGGGGGCCCCGTGAGTGACGATCAGGCCGGACACCGCTCGCGTCAGCGACACGTACAGCCGTCGTAGCCCGGTCCGTTCGTCCGGTTCGCCGTCGACCACCGCCTGGGGCTCGTCGAGGACCACGTAGTCGTACTCCAGGCCCTTGGCGAGCGAGGCCGGGACCAGGGTGAGGCGGGTTTCGGCCGTGGTCTCCTCGCCGGGGGCAAGGTAGCCGATCCCCGCATCCGTGAGCGCTTCGGCCAGCTCGGGTACGCGGGCGTCCGCCGCGATCAGGCCCGTCGAACCCTCGTTGCGCAGCAACTCCTCGCAGGCGGCGATCACTTCGGCGGTGTCCTCGGCCGTACGGACCTCGAAGAAGCCGGGGTTCTCACGGACCGAGGCGACCGGGGTGAGACCGGGGGCGATGTGGGGGAGGAGCCGGGAGGCGTAGGTGATGACGTCCGTCGGGACGCGGAAACCGGCCGTCAGTTCCTCGATCACACCGTCCGACTTGCCGAGGTGGGCCAGCGCCTCGTCCCAACTCCGCGTCGCCCAGGGCGTGGTGCCCTGCGCCAGGTCGCCGAGGACGGTCGCCGAACCGGTGGTGCAGCGGCGGCCGACCGCGCGGTACTGCATGGGGGACAGGTCCTGCGCCTCGTCGAGGACCACATGGCCGAGGGAGTGCGTGCGCTGGACGAGATCCGTCGTCTCGTCGATCAACACGGCGTCCGCGGCCGACCACTTGGCCGACTTCACGCTGCGCACCGGCTTCGCCCACACGATCGTCTTCTGCTCGTCCTCGTCGAGGATCCCGGCGGCGTGCTCCGCGAGGAAGTCCGCGTCCGTCAGCAGGCGCAGCACCAGCTTCGCCGGGTCGACCGGCGGCCAGACCTGCTTGACGACCGCCTTCACCGCCGCGTTGCGCGCCACCGAGTCCTGCACCCGGTCGTCCGGCGCCTCTCCCGAACGCTCCATCTGGACCAGCACGGCGTGTGCGATGCGCTGCGGCAGGGCCTCGCGCGCGGCGCCGTACCGGATGCCGCGGTCCAGCAACTCCCGGACGATGGCTTCCAGTTCGTACGCCGGGACGCGCCAGCGACGGGAGCCGCGGACCACCACGACCGGCTCGGTGGGCAGGGTGACATGCGCGTACACGGCCCTGCGCAGCACCTCCGCCATCCGTGCGTCGCCCTTGATGACCGCGGCCGGCGCGTCGTCGGTGCCGCGTACCTCGACGCCGGTCGCCACCAGGTCGTCCACCGTCGCCTGCTGCACGGTCAACTCGCCCAGCGCCGGCAGCACCTGCTCGATGTAGTGGAGGAAGGACCGGTTCGGGCCGATGACCAGGGTGCCGGTGCGGGCCAGCCGCTCCCGGTGGGCGTAGAGGAGGTAGGCCACCCGGTGCAGGCCGACCGCGGTCTTTCCGGTCCCCGGGCCACCCTGTACGCACACGGTCCCGCCGAGCCCGCTGCGCACGATCTCGTCCTGCTCGGGCTGGATGGTCGCCACGATGTCCCGCATCGGACCGACGCGCGGCCGCTCGATCTCCTGCTGGAGCAGCTTGCTGGTACGGGCCGCCTCCGCGGGGTCGGACAGGTGCTCGTCCTCGTACGCCGTGATGTCGCCGCGCGTGTACCCGAAGCGGCGGCGCAGCGCGATGTCCATCGGGTCCTTCTTGGACGCCCGGTAGAACGGCTGCGAGACCGGCGCCCGCCAGTCGATGACCATCGGGTCGCCGTCGTGGTCGTGCACATGTCGGCGCCCGATGTAGAAACGCTCCCCGTCCGCGCCCTCGGCCCGGTCGGCGCCGGGGGCGTGCAGGTAGTCGAGGCGGCCGAAGAAGAGAGGCGTGTCGCTGAGGTCGGCCAGCGCCTTGATGCGCTCGTCGATCTGGCGGGCCAGGACCTCGGCGTTGACCCAGTTCGCGGTGACGTTGCTGATGTCCAGCGACTCGACGTCCTCGCGCATGGCGCGCAGCGCGGAGCGGGAGGACGCGAGGTGGGAGCGCTCGCGGGAGAGGGGGTCGTCGGCGGGTGCGGTGTGCGGGTCCGTGAGCGGGTCGTGGGCGGGCGTGGACAAGGGGGTGCCTCCGAAGGCCTGCGGGTGGTCGGCGCTCAGGTGTGGATGGCGCACGGGTGGCGATCAGCCGACCGGTTTCCGTCCGGGCGGCGGCACTCCGGGGGGCGGAGGCGGGCAAGAGCGGAGAGTCTAGTGAGACGGGGCCGGGGAGGCCAATGGATTTTCCCCCGGTCGGCCGTCGGCCGGCTTCCGTGCCGTGCCCCCTAGGGGGAGTGTCACCCTGGAGGGCGGTCTGAGGTAGGGGGCAAGGTCCATCCGAGGGTGTACGGGCGGATGCCGGAAATTGGACCCGTGGACCGATGCCGTCCTTATGCCCGAAGTTCCACCATTGAGGCATGAGCGCAGCAACCATCACACCAGCCCCCAGCCGCCCCCCGGGCGCCACAGCCGTGGACGGCGTTCCCACCCACCGCCTGGGCGACGCCCTGCGTGCCGTCAAGGTCTTCGTCGGCGCGGCGATCAGTGTCGTCCTGCTCGGCGAATACGGCGAGGAAACAGGCATACGCCGTAAGTGACAGCATAGGGTCACCTGCGTGCCGAACCGGACGACGGTGACGTCCTCCCCTCTCTCTCTGTCCATCTCTCTCCCCCCGCCCGTCTCCCTCCGCCTGTCCAGCTCCCTCCTGGCGGTCTCTCTCTGCTCCTTCGCCGCCCTCTGCGTCCTGCTGCACGCCCCGATGGCCGATCTGCTGGTCTACCGGGCCGAGGGCGAGGCCGTGGTCCACGGCGGTGATCTGTACGGCTTCACGGTCACCGAGTGGCGGCTGCCGGCGACGTATCCGCCCTTCGCGGCGGTCCTGTTCGTCCCGACGACCTGGATCCCCGTCCCGGCCCTGAAGGTGGCGTTCCTCGCGGGCAACGCGCTCCTGCTCGCCTGTCTCGTCGCCCTCTCCGCCCGGCTGGCCGGGCGCCCGCTGCCCCTTGCGCCGCTGTGCGCGGCGACGGCCCTCGCCCTCTGGCTGGAGCCGGTCTTCCAGACACTCCTCTTCGGCCAGATCAACCTGGCGATCGCCTGCCTGGTCCTCTGGGACCTCACCCGTCCGCCCGGCGCCCCCGCCAAGGGTCTGGCCCTGGGCATCGCGACGGGCGTCAAACTCACCCCGGCGATCTTCATCGCGTATCTGTTCCTCACCGCACGCAGAAAGGAGGCAGGCGTTGCGACGGCGTCCTTCGTGGGCACGGTCCTGCTCGGTGCCCTTCTCCTCCCCCCGGCCTCCGTGGACTTCTGGACGCGGCGCCTGTTCGAGACGGGCCGGGTCGGCAAGGCGTGGATCGTCGACAACCAGTCGCTTCAGGGCCTGATCGCAAGGGCGCTGGGCGCGGAGGCACCGGGGCTCGCGTGGTCGCTCCCGGCGGCCGGGCTGGCGGCGGCGGGGCTGTGGCTGGCGACCCGCGCCCGCCATGTGCACGGTGACCGCCGGGGCATCCTGCTCACCGCGTTCACGGCCCTGCTGGTCTGCCCGATCAGCTGGTCCCACCACTGGGTCTGGTGCGTCCCGCTCCTGGCGGTCCTCCTGGCGGAGCGCCGCCCGGCCCTCGCCCTCACCACGGCGGCCCTCTTCACCGCCCGCACGATGTGGCTGCTGCCCCACGAGGGCGACCGTGACCTGCACCTGCCGTGGTGGCAGCAGCCCTTCGCGTCGCCGTACCCGCTGCTGGGGCTGGCGCTGCTGGCGGGCGCGGCCGTCGCCCTACGGCGGCACGGCCGAGCCCTGCGGGGCGGTGGGCCTCAGCCCTCCGCGAGGATCTCGTCGGCGTCCACGATCCGGTAGGCGTACCCCTGCTCCGCCAGGAAGCGCTGCCGGTGGGCGGCGAAGTCCTGGTCGATCGTGTCGCGGGCGACGACGGAGTAGAAGTGGGCCTGGTGGCCGTCCGCCTTGGGACGCAGCACCCGGCCGAGGCGCTGGGCCTCCTCCTGGCGGGAGCCGAAGGTACCCGAGACCTGGACGGCGACCGTGGCCTCCGGCAGGTCGATGGAGAAGTTGGCGACCTTCGACACGACCAGCACGCTGATCTCGCCCTCGCGGAAGGCGTCGAAGAGCTTCTCGCGCTGGGCGTTGGAGGTCTCGCCCTTGATGACAGGGGCGTTCAGGTGCTCGCCCAGCTCGTCGAGCTGGTCGATGTACTGGCCGATCACCAGGATCTGCTGGCCCGCGAAACGCTTCACGATCGCCTCCGTGACCTTCCGCTTGGTCGCGGTGGTCGCACAGAAGCGGTACTTCTCCTCGGTCTCGGCGGTGGCGTAGGCCAGCCGCTCCGAGTCCGTGAGGTTCACCCGAACCTCGACACAGTCGGCGGGTGCGATGTAGCCCTGCGCCTCGATCTCCTTCCACGGGGCGTCGAAACGCTTGGGCCCGATCAGGGAGAACACGTCCGATTCCCGGCCGTCCTCGCGTACGAGGGTGGCCGTCAGCCCCAGCCGCCGGCGCGCCTGGAGGTCGGCGGTGAACTTGAAGACAGGAGCCGGCAGCAGATGGACCTCGTCGTAGACGATCAGACCCCAGTCCCGGGAGTCGAAGAGTTCGAGGTGCGGGTAGACACCCTTCCGTTTGGTCGTCAGCACCTGGTACGTGGCGATCGTGACGGGCCGGATCTCCTTGCGCGTCCCGCTGTACTCACCGATCTCGTCCTCGGTGAGACTCGTCCGCTTCACCAGCTCGTGCTTCCACTGCCGCGCGGACACGGTGTTGGTGACGAGGATGAGCGTCGTCGACTTGGCCTGCGCCATGGACCCGGCGCCGACCAGCGTCTTCCCGGCCCCACAGGGCAGGACGACGACACCGGACCCGCCGTGCCAGAAGTTCTCCACGGCCTGCTTCTGGTACGGCCGCAGCGTCCAGCCGTCCTCGGCGAGCTCGATGGGGTGCGCCTCGCCGTCCACGTACCCGGCGAGGTCCTCGGCCGGCCAGCCCAGCTTCAGCAGGGTCTGCTTGATCTGCCCCCGCTCGGAGGGGTGCACGACGACGGTGTCGGGGTCGATCCGGGCGCCCACCAGCGGGATGATCCGCTTGGAGCGCAGGATCTCCTCGAGGACCGGGCGGTCGGTGGTCGTCAGCACCAGCCCGTGCGCCGGGTGCTTGCTGAGCGTCAGCCGCCCGTACCGGTCCATCGTCTCGGCGATGTCGACCAGCAGCGCGTGCGGCACCGGGTAGCGGCTGTACTCGACCAGGGCGTCCACGACCTGTTCGGCGTCGTGCCCGGCCGCCCGCGCGTTCCACAGCCCCAGCGGGGTCACCCGGTAGGTGTGGATGTGCTCGGGCGCCCGCTCCAGCTCCGCGAAGGGCGCGATGGCCCGACGGCAGTCGTCGGCCCGCTCATGGTCGACTTCCAGGAGCAGGGTCTTGTCGGACTGGACGATCAACGGACCATTCACGCGCGGCACCCTTTCCCTCCGGCCCATGAGGCCGTTCATGCGGCCATCGTCATGGACCAAAGTTCCAGTGTGCCTCATGCGCCAGCGATCACCTCGGTCCCCGAACGGACCCCGTCTGATCGTCCGGTGCAACCTCGGGCCCGTTTCGGGTGTCATGTCCGGTGGAGGCCGCGCAGCGCGCGTGGCCCGGCGAGGAGGCGTGCGGTGACGTCCATACGCATCTGGGGACCCGGCGCGGGGGCCGTGGTGGTGCTGGTGGCCGCCGGGGTGTGGGCGCGCGGGTCGAGCGCGGTGGACGCCGGTCTGTGGGCCGACGTGCGTCCCGCGATCGAGACCCGGCTCGTGACGCAGTCCGCCGGGAACGGGGCCGCGGAGAGCGAGCCCTCGCTCCGGTCGCGGTGGTTCTGCCGGGCGGAGGCGCTGGACCTCACGGAGAGCGGGGACCTGGTGCGGGCGGGCGTCGACACGCTCTGCCTTGAGTACGGGGTGCGCGGGGACGCGCTGATGGAGTGCAGCGGCGCGCAGATACCGCAGGTGATACGGCTGGAGCGGGACCGGACGAACGGCGGCTACCGCGTCGTCTCCCAGGAGGAGGCGCCGGACGACGACGCCGAATGGGACGAGGACCACTTCAGCCCCTACGCCGAGTCCCGCCTCAACCAGGAGATGGAGTCCGCCGGGCTGCAGGCCGCGGCCCGGACCCACTTCGGCCTGCCGGCCACCGCGCCCGTACGGAACTGCTAGTCCGCCGCACCCTCTTGTCCTTGCTCTCCTGCTTTTCCTGCTTCTCCTACTCCTCCGCGAGCTCCGCCACGCCCGTCACCCGGTGCAGGGGATAGGTGCGCACCTCGTCGGCCGTGTGGTCGTACGCCGTGACGAAGCCGCCCTCCACGCGGATCGGGGCGATGACGCGCTGGCTGGCGGTGCCCTCGGCGTTGACGTAGCCGATCCAGAGGGTGTCGCCGGTGAGGACGGCGGCCTGCATGGTGGCCAGGGTCTCGGCGGGGGTGGTGCGCGGGAGCTCGCCGCCGCTGACGGGGGCACCGGCGGGCTTGCGCGGGGCGGTGGCGGCCAGGTCGCCGGCGCGGATCGCGCGGATCGCGGCCGACAGGAGGGTGGAGTCCGGTGCCGGCGGGCCGTCCGGGACCGGTTCCGGGGCCGTGCGCGGCGGGGTGCGGTGGGCGTGGGCGCGGGTGATCAGGACGTCGCCCTCGGCGGACTCGGCCGCGGGGGCGTAGCCCATCGCGCGCAGTCCTTCGAGGAGCGTGTTGGGGTCGGCCTGGGTGGCCAGCACCGTCGGGGCCAGGCGGCGCAGGCGGAGGGCGGCGGCGCGCTTGTCGGCCATGATCTCGCCCAGGACCGTGTCGTCGTCGCAGCGGACGTACGCCGAGGCCGCCCCCACCCGCAGATGGCCGTGCTTGCGGGCCACGTCGTCGACCAGGTAGGCGAGCGGCTGCGGGACCGGGGTACGGGAGTGCGTGGTGAGGAAGGCGTGCAGGTCGGCGGCGGTGCGGCCGGCGTCCAGGGCGCGGCGGACCGAGGCCGGCGTGAACCGGTAGACCGTCGCGCCGCCCTTCGACTCGACGTCGGCCAGCACGCCCAGCGCGTCCGCCAGCGGGCGCCGCAGCGGGCCCGGGGCGACCGCCGTCAGGTCGGCCTGCAGAAGAACGTGGTCGAGGGGCTCGGGCAGGAGCGGGGCGAGGAGCCGGCCGGCGTTCGCGGTGGCGGTGGCCTGCTCGGGCGGCGAGAGGGGTTCGAGGACGGGGACGGGATGGTGGTGATGGTGCACGGGGAGCTTGTCACCGGGGCCGCCGGGCGGCGCGGGCGCCTTCCCCGCCGCCGGTGCGCCGAGCAGTGCCCTGCCGTGTGCCGACAGCGCCCCGCGTCCCGTCACGCCGATCAGCTCGGCCTCCGTCACGGTCCAGCGGGCCAGCCGGCCGCGCAGGTCGTCGTCCCGCTGCTGGGGGCCGCGCAGCGGGCGTTCCCAGCGCAGCCGGGCCAGCACCGACTCGGCGGCCGGGGCGGTGCCCTCCGGGAGCGCGGTGAGCAGGGTCAGCACCCGGTGCCGTACCTCCGGTGCGGCCGAGCGGTCGAGGCCGGGGCCGAGCGCCGACAGGGCGCGGTCCTTGGCGTCCCGGCCGCCGATCAGGCCGGAGGTGCGGGTCGCGGTGAGCCAGGCCTCCGCCAGCACGGTCCAGCGCTCGGCGGGCGGGCGGTCCAGCCACTCGTCGTAGGCGGGGGTGGCCGCGTAGCGTTCGTCGGCCTCGCCGTCGGAGGCGAGCAGCCCGGCCGCGTAGGCCAGCTCGACCCAGAAGGCGGCGATGGGCTCGGGCACGTCCAGGGCCACGGCCGTCCGCTTCAGGTCCCGGACGCTGAGTCCGCCGGCCCGCAGCACGGCCGGGCCGCCCTCGTCCCAGTCCTTCAGCAGCTCCTCGACGGTCGCCAGCGCGGTGTACGCCTGCCCGGCCGCCGTGGCGTCCACAACCTGTGGACGGTGGGCGGCCGCCGGCTCGACGGCGGGGGGCACGGGCTCCGGCTCGCGGTGGGCGCGGCCCTCGCGCAGATGCAGGGCGACCTCTCGGGGCAGCACCACCGTGCCCGGCGCGGTCGGCAGCAGCAGGCCGCGGTCCAGGAGCCAGCGCAGATGGGCGGCCGGCTCGGGGGTGACCTGACCGTACGGCGGCCCCCAGACCAGCCGGCCCAGGACCTCGAGGGACTCGGCGGGCGCGGCCGCGAGCAGCTTGGCCATCTTCTTGCGGTGGCCGAACAGCTTGCCGAGCGCGTCCACGGCCGACACCGAGTCATGCGTCGAGGGCAGCCCGGCCGCAGCGACGATCTCCTGGATCCGGCCGGGCGACATCCCCGAGGTCGCCTCCCGCACGGTCGGGCCGAGCCCGGTCGGGGACGGGTACTGCGGGGACGGCGCGAGCACCTCGCGCGCGGTCCGCACCAGCCGCAGCCGGTCGTCGTCGCCCCACACCAGCGCCTGGTCGCGGAGCGCGCCGAGGGCACGAGGCAGGGCCGCGGCGACCACCGGGTCCCCGGTGTCACCGGCCATCAGCCCCAGCAGTTCCCGGTACGACGCCGGGTCGCCCGCCACGGCCAGCGCCTCCGCGGTCTGCAGGGCGAACCGGTCCAGGCGTTCCAGGGCGCGCAGCACCGAGGCACGGGTACCGGCCCGGGTGGCCAGCTGGGTGAGATCGGTGGGGACGGGGGTGATGAGGTCGGGGCGGGCGCGCAGCAGTACGGCCAGGGAGGCGTCGTCTCTGGCGCGAAGCGCCTCCGCGAGGGAGCGCGGCGGAGTGGCCGGGTTGCTCATCCGACCCACGGTAGCGGGTGCGGGGCGGAGACCGGGATCACCAGGGTTCGGCAACCGCTCCGGCTCGCAACGCGCTGCCGGTCGGTGCGCGGGCCGACGTGAACGGCGGGCTGCGCTAACGTCGTCGGGACGGGGTATTGAACGCAGCGGCCCCGGAGGGGACTTCGTGGGTATCGAGAGCGATCAGGTCGTCTACGAGTATCTGAGCCGCGTCGGGGACATCGCGCACCAGCGCCAGCTGTCGTCGGCCGACCGGATGCGCCTGGTCTCCGGGCTGCGCAACGAGATCGACCGGCACCGGGCGAAGACGACCGTCGACAGCCCCGCCGCCGTACGGCGCATCCTGGACCGGCTGGGCACGCCCGACGAGGTCGTGGAGGCGGCGGGGGGTACGACGGACACCGTCCCGCAGCCGCCGGCCACGGTCCCCGTCCAACGGGAGGCGGGGAAACCGGCCGCACCGCCCGCCGGAGATCTGCGCGACGTCGTACCGAGCCCCCGGCACGGCGAGTCCGACGGCGGCGGTCCGGGGCAGCCCGACTGGTGGCGGGTGGACAGCAGCCCGTTCGGGGACGGCGACGGTGTGCCCGGGTTCGTGGGCGGGGTGGAGATCCCCGAACTGCTCAGGAAACCGCGGCTCCGTAAGGAGGCCGAGCCCGCGGCGGCGGAGGAGGCCGCGGCTCCCAAGGCTCCGGAGGCCGAGGCCGAGGCCGCCCCGCGGCGCAGGGTCCGTCTCCTTCCGCGCGCCGCCTCCGGCGCCGGCGGCTGGAGCAACCCGTTGCTGCTGCTCGCCGCGGCCGCGCTGGTCGTGGGCGCGGTGCTGGGCAACTGGTTCGCGTTGCTCCTCGGCTGGCTGACCGCGTACGGCTCCCGGCGGCTCACCCCGACGGAGACCAAGCTGGCGGTGATGTGGGTACCGGGGCTGTCCGTCGCGGCCGGGGTGGTCTGGCTGTGGGGGCGGAGCGACGGGCGCTGGGGCGCGCCGATCGCCCAGGGGCAGATGAGCGGTGCGGTGGGGGAGACATGGCCGTGGGTGGTGCGGGGCGCGGCGGTGGCATCGGCGCTCTATCTGGTGTGGCGGTCGCAGAGGACGCGCTAGGGGGAGCGGCGGCCGGCCGTCGGCGGCTGCGGGTCCGTCGTGGCCGTTCGCGCAGTTCCTCCCCCAGCCTTCGGCCGGGGGTACCCCCAGCGCCCCTGACGGGGCACGTCCTGCCCGGTGTCGGTAAGCGTCGCCCCCTGACCTCAGCCCCCATCCCCGGCCCCGGCCCCGCAGGGACCGGCACAATGGCGTATATGACTGATCACGCCCTGACCGTCGGTTTCGATCTCGACATGACTCTCATCGACTCGCGGCCCGGTATCCATGCCGCCTACACGGCGCTCGCCGAGCGG
Source organism: Streptomyces sp. NPDC101234 (assembly GCF_044767525.1). NCBI lineage: Bacteria > Bacillati > Actinomycetota > Actinomycetes > Kitasatosporales > Streptomycetaceae > Streptomyces > Streptomyces sp. NPDC101234. The sequence continues at coordinate 205,328 of NZ_JBIWOA010000013.1, forward strand.
ACCGGGACGTACATCGACGCCGATCTGGCGATCACCCGGCTGGGGCCGCCGCTCGCGGAGGAGCTGGTCCACTGGTTCCCGGACGAGCGGATCGCGGAGATCAGTGATCTGTATCGGGCCATGTATCCGGAGATCGCCATTGCCGCCACTCCTGCCATGCCCGGGGCGCGGGAGGCGATCGCCGCCGTGCGGGAGGCCGGGGGGAAGACGGTCGTGGTCACCGCCAAGTACGAGCCCAACGCCAAGCTGCACCTCAGCCACCTCGGCATAGTCCCCGACGCCGTCGTCGGGGATCTGTGGGCCGAGCAGAAGGCGGAGGCGCTGCGCGAGCACGGCGCGGGCGTGTACGTCGGCGACCATGTCGGGGACGTACGTGGGGCGCGTAGGGCGGGAGCCCTGTCGGTCGCCGTGGCCACCGGGCCGTGCGATGCCGATGAGCTGCGTGCGGCGGGCGCCGATGTGGTCCTCACGGACCTCACCGAGCTGCCCGCCTGGCTCGCCGCCTACCGCGAGGACGCCTCCCGGGCCTGACGGCGTCCCGCCGCGATCGACTGGAGCACGCCGGCGCCGGCGACGAGGAAGCCGACGCCCATGAGCATGCTCAGCAGGTACATGTAGGTCGGAAAAGGCTTCGCACCGAGGAACAGCGGTATCACGGTGACGAGTGTGGCCACCGTACCGATGAAGAAGACCACGGCACCGGCGCGGATCAGTCGGTCACCGGGCCCGGCGGAATTCGCTTGGGTTTTGTCACGCACTCGACCAGGGTAGTTCCCTGCCCGAAGGAACAACCGGGCGACGTCTTGTCACGCGCCCGAAGACCATTAGCCTTGGTACCGGCGGGTCATGGTCGACCCGCCCGAGTGCTATCAAGGCCCGTTCCAGAGCTGTTGCATTCAGAAGTTTTCCGAGCAGTTTCCGACGAGATACGAGGACGAGGACAGACGTGCCTACCGGCAAGGTCAAGTGGTTCAACAGTGAGAAGGGCTTCGGCTTTCTCTCCCGCGACGACGGCGGTGACGTCTTCGTCCATTCCTCGGTTCTCCCCGACGGGGTCGACGCACTCAAGCCGGGCCAGCGCGTGGAGTTCGGCGTCGTCGCCGGTCAGCGCGGTGACCAGGCGCTGTCGGTGGTCATTCTCGACCCCACTCCGTCGGTCGCCGCCGCCCAGCGCAAGAAGCCGGACGAACTGGCCTCCATCGTGCAGGACCTGACGACCCTGCTGGAAAACATCACGCCGATGCTGGAGCGCGGCCGCTACCCCGAGAAGACCGCCGGCAAGAAGATCGCCGGGCTGCTGCGAGCGGTCGCGGACCAGCTCGACGTGTAAATCCTTTATGGGAAATCCAGTGCGTGCGGGCCGAGGGGCGGAACGAGTCCCTCGGCCGCCGCGCGTGTGAGCAGTCCGCGTACCGCCGCGTAGCCGTCCTCGCCGAGTTCCGAGGTGAACTCGTTGACGTAGAGCCCGATGTGCTGGTCGGCGACGGCCGGGTCCATCTCCTGGGCGTGCGCCATGACATACGGCCGGGAGGCCTCGGGGTCGTCCCAGGCCGCGTGGACGGACGTACGGATCGAGTCGGCGAGGTGCGTGAGCCGCTCCGCGCCCAGCGAGCGCTTCGCGATGATCGCGCCGAGCGGGATCGGCAGGCCCGTCGTGCTCTCCCAGTGCTCGCCCATGTCGGCGAGCTTGTGCAGGCCGTAGTTCTGGTAAGTGAAGCGCGCCTCGTGGATCACGAGCCCCGCGTCGACCTTCCCGTCCCGCACGGCCGGCATGATCTCGTGGAAGGGCATGACCACGATCTCGCCCACTCCGCCCGGGAGGGTGTCCGCGGCCCAGAGGCGGAACAGCAGGTACGCCGTAGACCGCTCGCTCGGTACGGCGACCGTCCGGCCGGTGAGGTCCGTGCCGGCCTCCCGGGTCAGCACCAGCGGCCCGCAGCCCCGGCCCAGCGCACCCCCGCAGGGCAGCAGCGCGTACTCGTCGAGGACGTACGGCAGCACGGCGTACGACACCTTCAGCGCGTCCGACTCGCCGCGCTCGGCCATGCCGTTGGTGATGTCGATGTCCGCGAAGGTCACGTCCAGCGCGGGCGCGCCCGGGACCCGGCCGTGAGCGAGGGCGTCGAAGACGAAGGTGTCGTTCGGGCAGGGCGAGTAGGCGATACGCAGAGGGTCACTGGTCATGTGGGTTCCAACTCTCCAGGACGGGCGCGAGCTTCCCGAAGGCCTCGGTCAGGGCGGCCAGCGCGTCGCCGATGCGCCAGGCGGCGCGGTCGCGGGGGCCGACGGGATTGGAGACCGCGCGTATCTCCAGCACGGGCACCCCGTGCGCGGCGGCCGCCTCGGCCACCCCGAAGCCCTCCATGGCCTCGGCGAGGGCGTGCGGATGCCGGGCGCGCAGCTCGGCGGCGCGGGCGGCGGTTCCGGTCACCGTGGAGACGGTGAGTACTCCTCCGGAGTGAGCACCGGCCGTTTGGGCGGTCGCTCGTACGAGCGAATTCGGCGGACGGTGGCTGACGGTCCCGAAACCCAGCTCGGTGACCGGCACGAACCCGTCGGCCGTCTCGGCACCCAGGTCGGCCGCGGTGATCTCGTCGGCGACGACCAGGGAGCCGACCGGGGCCTCCGGCTGGAAACCGCCGGCGATCCCGGCGGAGACGACCAGCGTGTAGGGGCGGCCGTCCAGGGCGGCGGCCGTGAGCGCGGTCGCGGTGCCGGCGGCGGCGAGGGCCGGGCCGACCCCGGCGGCGAGGAGGTCGTATCCCCCGCGCGTACGCAGCAGGGTAGCCGCCGGCAGCGGCACCTCGGCCGCGTCGCCGAACGCCCGTGCCACCGCGTCCCGTTCGGCCGGGACCGCGGTGGCTACCAGGATGCGTACGGCGGACGTGGTCAGGCGTCCTTCTTGAGCTTGAACGACCACAGGCCCAGCACCGACTTGTCGCCCTCCTTGATGGAGACGAGGGTCTGGTTGCCGGAGGCGCCGTACTGGGCGTTGAAGAACACGCTGCCCGGGATGGTGCGGTAGGTCTTGCTGCTGGAGTCGGTGAGCGGCTGACCGTTCATCAGGATCGTCCAGCCGTTGTCCGCGATCTTCGGGTCGACGCCGAAGCGGACGGTGTCGTCCGGGTCCACCTTGATGGACTTGATCCCGGTGTCCTTCAGGCAACTGGTGAGGGAGGCCGTGTCCAGGGCCTTGCCGTCGTTGTAGCAGGTGGCTTCGGAGTTGACCGAGTTCGTGCCGACGGTGATCGTGGCGATCGGGGTCGGCTTGTCACAGGCCGACAGAACGAGCAGTCCGGCGGAAACGGCGCCGGCGGCGGCGACGACGCGGCGGCGTCGCGAGCGGGAGTGCAGCGTGGTCATGGCCGAAGGCTATCGGGCGCTCTCGGCCGTCTCCCCATGTGGGGTACGGCGTGCCCGGTTCGTTACGCCACTCGCGGGCGTGTGCGGGTGCCGTGCCGTGCGGAGGCCAGCAGACCGCGCAGGGTGGTCAGCCAGCCGGCGGCCACGATCGCGGCGGCCACCACCAGGCCCAGGGTGCCGTTCAGCGGCATCACGATGCCCACCGCGCCGCCGAACACCCACGCCACCTGGAGCATCGTCTCCGAGCGCGCGAACGCCGATGTGCGCACCAGCTCCGGCACGTCCCGCTGGATCAGCGCGTCCAGGCAGAGCTTGGCCAGCGCCTGCGCGAAACCGGCCACGGCGGCGAGGACGGCCACCAGGAACGCGCCGAAGAACAGGGCCGCGACGATCGCCGTACCCAGCACCACGGCGACCACCGTCACGATGATGATCTCCGGGGCACGGGAGCGCAGCCAGGACCCCACCGCCGTACCGAGGGCGTTGCCCGCGCCCGCCGCGACGCCCACTATCCCCAGCGACACCGCCGCGCTCTCGCCGGTCAGCGGGTGCTCCCGGAGCAGGAACGCCAGGAAGAAGATCAGGAAGCCGGAGAGGCAGCGCAGGGCCGCGTTGGCGCCGAGCGCGTGCGTGACGGCGGGTCCGACGGTCCGCAGCCCCGGCCGCTTCGCCTCCTTCGCCTCCTTCGTCTGCTTCCGGAGCGGGCCGTGCAGATGCTCCTCGTCGGCGGCGAGCAGCGCCACGTCCTCACCCTTGGCGGAGTCGACCTTCGGAGGCAGGGAGAAGGAGAGAAAGGTTCCGGCGACGAAGATCACGAAGGCGCCGTAGAGCGGCCAGGGGTCACCGATGGCATGCAGCCCGGCCCCGATCGGGGCGGCCACACCGGTGGCGAGCAGACCGGCGAGGGTGACCCGGGAGTTGGCCTTCACCAGCGAGAACCGGGGCGGCAGGAGGCGGGGCACGACGGCACTGCGCACCACCCCGTACGCCTTGGACGCGACCAGCACGCCGAGCGCGGCCGGATACAGCTCCAGGCCGCCGCCGGCCACCGCCCCGGAGACGACCAGCGCGAGCAGCGCACGGGCGAGCATGGAGGCGGCCATCGCGGCGCGGCGGCCGTGCGGGAGGCGGTCGAGAAGGGGGCCGATGACGGGGGCGAGGACGGTGAAGGGCGCCATGGTGATGGCGAGGTAGAGCGCGACGCGCCCCCGGGCCTCGTCGGTGGGCACGGAGAAGAACACGGTCGAGGCGAGCGCAACGGTGATCATCACGTCCCCCGCGCCGTTGACCGCGTGCAGCTCGATCAGCTTGCCGAGGCCGGACTCACCGGCGCCGTGCGCATGCGTGGCCTTGCGGATGCTCCGGGCGGTTCCGGTCACCGGGAGGTGCAGGGCACGCCCGACGGAGCGGACGGCACCGCGCATCCGGCCCGCACCGCCACCGACCCCGACGGCACGTTGGGGTGACCTCGCGGTTGCCACGTGCTTCATAGTGCCCTGAGTGCGCGGCCCCTAGTGCACTTTGTGGCCAAGCGAGTCCGAAGACCCCGCAAGACGCCCTCGCCTGCAGCGCCCCGTCAGGGGCGCTGGGGGTACCCCCGGCCGAAGGCTGGGGGAGGAACTGCGCGCTCAGCCCCCACTCACCCGCAGCCCGCGACGATGCGGTCCCCCCTGCGCGCACCGCCGTCGGCCCCGGGCCGCCGCCCAGGCACCGCGCCGGACTGTCCCCCACCACCGGCGACGGGGTAGCGTGCCTATCTCAGCCATACATAACGCACAATGGATGGCAGAGGTGCGCCCGAGCGCGATCGGACGCGGACGTCGATGCGGCCCACAGGTCCGCTCCGTCCGCCCCACCGCCGGAGGCAGCCGCACTCGTGAGACGGCGTAGGAGAGAAGCGATACCTGTGAGCGCAGCGACAACGCGAAGCCGCACCCCCGACCGTCTGTGCGCCGAGGCGGTCGACCTCGCCCGGGCCGCCGCCGAGGAGGCCGCAGCACCCGGAGTGGTGGGCGAGCACGCCGGCGTGGTGGCGGAGGGCGATCGCGTCGTCACGCACTTCTTCGCCTGCAAGGAACTCGGCTACCGCGGCTGGCGCTGGGCGGTGACGGTGGCCCGCGCCTCCCGCGCCAAGGTCGTGACGCTGGACGAGGTGGTCCTCCTCCCCGGCTCCGACGCCCTCCTCGCCCCCGAGTGGGTGCCCTGGAGCGAGCGGCTGCGCCCCGGCGACATGGGCCCTGGCGACCTGCTGCCCACCGAGGCCGAGGACCTCCGTCTGGAGCCCGGCTACAGCGGCGAGGACGAGCCGGCCGCGGACTCCCCGGTCTCGGCGGAGATGGAGGAGCTGGCGGAGGCGGAGGACGCCGAGGTCACCGCGGGCACCCCCGCCCATCTCCCCACGGTCCCCACCCGGGGCACGATCGCCTCGGTCGCCGAGGAACTCGGCATGCGCCGCGCCCGGGTGCTGTCCCGCTACGGCCTGCACACCGCCGCCGACCGCTGGGAGGAGTCGTTCGGCGCCAAGACCCCCATGGCCCAGGCGGCCCCCGCGACCTGCGTCAGCTGCGGCTTCCTGAGCCCCATCGGCGGCTCCCTCGGCCAGGCCTTCGGCGTCTGCGCCAACGAGTTCTCGCCGGCCGACGGCCGGGTGGTCTCCCTCTCCTACGGCTGCGGCGGCCACTCGGAGGCCGCGGTCATGCCGAAGCCTCCGGTGGTGGCGCCCCCGGTGGTCGACGAGACCCGCGTCGACCCCTTCCCGCTCCGGCCCGCCGCGGACTCCGGTTCGGTCCCGGCGGCCTCGGACGAGGAGACGGCGGAGCTGGGGCACTCGTAGCCGACGCCGTTTCACCCCGGGCCGCCCGCGAGGTGCGGAAGGCCCGCGGTGGCGTTTCTCCGGTGTGTCTTTCTCCTTGTGGTCCTTGGGGGCTTTCTCCCTGCATGTCCTTCGGGTCGGGATTGACGGCCCGCGGGCCCGGACCGATCAGCCCGAGGCCCGCGTTCCCGGATGCCGGGCGCGCCCCGTCCGGGTGAGCCGGGGGTTGGTGTGCGGGGTGGCTCGGCCCCTTCACCCTGACCGTCGAGCGGCCGGGCGGCACGGTCGCCGCGACCCACAGGCTCCCGGCCAAGGTCGGCGGCCTCCAGCAGAAGACCCCCCGGTGAGGCGGTACCTTCGTGCTCACGTCGACGAGGAGAGTGAACGTGAGCAAGTTCGTGCGGCCCGCCGCCGAGGGCGCCGACCCCTTCGGCACCGCCCGCCTGCGCCGCGGTGTCCTCGACGCCTGGGCCACCAGCCCCGCCCGCTTCCGTGAGGACGCCAACGCCGAGGAGGACCTGGTCCTCGGGGGGTACCGGGACCGGCTCGTCGTGGAGCTCGCGCAGAACGCGGCCGACGCGGCGGCGAGGGCCGGCGTAGCGGGCCGGTTCCGGCTCACCCTCCGCGACGGCGTCCTGTTCGCCGCCAACACCGGCGCCCCGCTGGACGCGGCCGGTGTCGAGTCCCTCTCCACCCTGCGCGCCTCCGCCAAGCGGGGGGACGACGAGGGGGCGGTGGGGCGGTTCGGTGTCGGCTTCGCCGCCGTGCTGGCGGTGACGGACGAGCCCGCGGTCGTGGGACGGCACGGCGGGGTCCGCTGGTCCCTGCCCGAGGCCCGGGAACTGGCCGAGGAGACCGCCCGGAACAGCCCCGGACTCGGCGACGAGATCCGCCGCCGGGACGGCCATGTGCCGCTGCTCCGGCTCCCGTTCGCGGCCGAGGGCACCGCCCCGGACCCGTACGACACGGTCGTGATCCTGCCGCTGCGGGACACGGCGGCCACCGACCTCGCCGAGCGCCTTCTCGACGCCGTGGACGACGCTCTCCTGCTCGCCCTGCCGGGCCTGGAGGAGGTCGTGATCGAGACGGCCGACGCCACCCGCACCCTGCGCCGCCGCGCCGACGGCGCGCTCACCGTCGTGGAGGACTCCCAGGAGGGCACGACCCGCTGGCGTACCGTCTCCGCGCACGGGTCGCTCACCCCCGACCTGCTCGCCGACCGCCCGGTCGAGGAGCGGCTGCGCCCGCACTGGTCGCTGACCTGGGCCGTGCCCACGGACTCGGCGGGCGCCCCCGACCGTCCGCGCACCGCCGCCGTCGTGCACGCCCCCACCCCCAGCGACGAGCCCCTCGGCGTCCCCGCCCTCCTCATCGCCTCCTTCCCCCTCGACACCACCCGCCGGCACGCGGCCCCCGGCCCGCTCACCGACTTCCTGGTGCAGCGCGCGGCCGACGCGTACGCCGAACTCCTCGCCGGCTGGCGGCCGGTGGGGGAGGGGATCATCCACCTCGTGCCCGGCCCGCTCGGCAAGGGCGAACTGGACGGCGCGCTGCGCCAGGCGATCCTGGAGCGGCTGCCGCGCACCGCGTTCCTGCCGCCCGCCGTCGACGCGACCGACGACTCCGACCTTCCCGAGGCACTGCGTCCGCGCGATGCCGAGATCGTCGAAGGGGCGGGCGCCGACACGGTCCGCGTCCTCGCCGAGGTCCTCCCGACCCTCCTGCCCGCCGGGCTGGAACGCCGCGTCGAGCTGCGCACGCTGTCCGTCGCCCGGCTCCCGCTCGCCGACGCCGTCGACCGGCTGGCCGGTCTCGAGAAGGACCCGGACTGGTGGTGGCGGCTCTACGACAGCCTCGCGGGCGTCGACCCGGAGCGGCTCTCCGGGCTGCCGGTGCCGCTGGCTGGGGGCACCTCCCAGGCTTTCGGCTCTGGGGGAGGCCGTACGGCCATCGGGCCCCGCCAGGTCCTCCTGCCCACCCCCGACGCGACCGTCATCGACCCCGAGGTCCTGGCCCGGCTCGGCCTCAAGGTCGCCCACGAGGACGCCGCCCACCCCCTCCTGGAGAAGCTCGGCGCTCTCCCCGCGTCCCCGCGCGCGGTGCTCACCACCCCGCAGGTGCGGGCCGCCGTGGCGGCCTCGCTCGACGACGAGGGGGGCGTGAACTGGGAGGAGGACGCCCCGGACGCCGAGGAGTTGGCGGACACGGTGCTGGCGCTGGTCCGGGACGCCGGCCTGGAACCCGGTGACGAGCCCTGGCTGGGTGCCCTCGCCCTGCCGGACGAGGACGGCGAGTTGGCCCCCGCGGGTGACCTGGTGCTGCCCGGCAGCGCGTTCGCCGGGGTGATCAGGGCGGGCGAACTGGCCTTCGTGGCCGCCGACCTGGCGGAGAAGTGGGGTGAGCAGCCGCTGGCCGCCTGCGGTGTGCTCGCCAACTTCGCGCTCGTCCGCGCCACCGACGTCGTGCTGGACCCGGACGAACTGGAGCCGCGCGAGGGCGACTTCGCCGAACCCGACGACGCGGGCCTGCTCGACGCCGTCGACGTCTGGTGCGAGGACATCCTCGACCGCTTCCCGGACACGCCCGTGCCGCCGGTCGCCACCGAGCTGATCGCCGTCCGCGACCTCGACCTGGTCGACGAGGACCGCTGGCCGGAGGCGCTCGCCCTCCTCGCCCAGCCCCCGCTCCGTGACGCCCTCACCCAGCCGGTCCGCATCCTGCTGCCGGACGGCACTCACGAGGTCGTACGGCCGTACACCGCCTGGTGGCTGCGCGGCCATCCGGTGCTCGACGGCCGCCGCCCCGCCGGACTGCTGGCCGCCGGCGGCGACCCGTTGCTGCGCGGTCTCTACGAGGAGGCCGACGCGACCGGCTTCGAGGACGAGCAGGTGCTGCGGGCGCTGGGCGTACGGACCTCGGTGGCGGCGCTGCTCGACGAGCCCGGCGGTGCCGCCGAGCTCCTCGACCGCCTCGCCGACCCGGACCGCCCGGTCACCTCCGGCCAACTGCACGCTCTGTACGGCGCCTTGGCCGACCTCGACCCCGAACAGGTCACGCTTCCCGACGACGTGCGGGCCGTGGTCGACGGCCGGGTCGAGATCGTGGACGCGGCGGACGCGGTGGTCGTGGACTCGCCGGACCTGCTGCCGTTCACGACCGGTGTGCCGTTGCTGCCCGTACGGCCGTTCCGGGCCGCCGAGTTGGCCGAGCTGTTCCAGGTGCGGCGGCTGAGCGAGTCCGTGACGGGTTCGGTCGACTCGGAGGGTGCGGAGCACGATGTCCCCGAGTCGGTGCACGTCCTGCTCGGCCCGCGCACCCCGGAAACGTACGTCGAGCACGAGGAGTTGGTGGTCGACGGCGTCGAGATCGACTGGCGGCTCACCGGGGACGGCGTCCTGCACGCGGCGACCCTGGAGGGCGTGGCCGCCGGTCTCGCCTGGGCTGCGGGCCAGTGGCCGCGCCGCTTCGAGGTGGCCGCGCTGCTGGAGGACCCGTCGAGGACGGAGGAGCTGGCGCGGGATCGCTGGTTCGACTGAACTTCACGGATCGCACACAACTTTCTGACGGCGTACAACCGTTCCCCTGCTCCCGGGGTCTGATCACGCGAGCCACAAGGCTCACCGATCACTTCCATGCAGGGGAACGCATGCGTATTCGTGCCACTGTGGCCGCCGTCTCCGGCGCCCTGGCTCTCTCCGCTTTCGCCATGCCGGCCGCGCAGGCCGCCGGCGGCTCCTCGTACACCCCCGCGGACCTGGCGAAGTTCGCCTCCGTCGCGCAGCATGCCGCGTCCGGCAGGTCCGCGTACACCGCGTCGACCGCCGCCGACACCGGCACGCCGTACACGCTGGACCTGTCCTTCTCCAGCGTGAAGATCAACAAGGGCAAGCCGATCGCGGCGGGCATCGGCGGCCATGTGTCGGTGCCGGTGACCTTCTCGGTGAAGCACGCCGCCGACGTGAACATCCACGCGGACGACTTCATCCTGGCCGTCGACCTCTACCGCGGTTCCTACGACGACCCGACCGGGATACTCCTCGGCAACGACCTGCCCACCTGCACGGACACCTCGACCACCACCGCCGACTGCAAGGGCACCATCGACATCTACCCGGGCGAGGAGCTGTCGAACGCCGACGCCACCACCTGGACGGTGGAGGGGGGCGCGCTCGCCCTGAACGGCCAGGACCCGACCGACCCCAACATCGACCTGAGCAAGATCGGCTTCGTCGACTACCCGTCCTTGACCACCGTCAAGCTCCAGCGCGTGTCCAGGCTGACGGTCAACGCCACCCCCGAGCCGGTCAAGAAGGGCAGGACCATCACGGTCACCGGCAAGCTGACCCGCGCCAACTGGGACACCAGCACGTACTCGGGCTACGCCAACCAGTCCGTGAAGCTCCAGTTCCGCAAGAAGGGCTCCAGCACCTACACCACGCTGAAGACCGTCAAGACGTCCTCCACGGGCACCCTGAAGACCACGACCAAGGCGACGGTGGACGGTTACTACCGCTACTCCTTCGCGGGCACGTCCACGACCCCGGCGGTCAGCGCCACGGGTGACTACGTCGACGTGAAGTAGTAGGCACAGCGGGTAGCCGCAAGGCCATGGAGACGTAATCCGGTCGTAAAAGAATCAAAATCTGGCCGGATTACGTCTCACCCGTACAACCACTTTCACTGCTCATGGATCTGATCGCGTGAGTCAACAGACTCCCTGATCACTTGGGCCCCGCGCCCACTGTTCTCCACCTGGGGAATCCATGCGTATTCGTGCCATTGTGGCCGCCGTCTCCGGCGCCCTGGCCCTCTCCGCCCTCGCAGTCCCGGCCGCCCAGGCCGCCGGCAGCGCGCCGAACGTCACCTTCTCCAACGTGAAGGTCAACAAGGGCAGCAGCATGGTCGTCGGCACAACCAAGGCGTCCTTCTCGGTCACCTACACCGTGACCCACGCGTCGACCCTGAAGGCGACCGACTTCGCCACCGGTCCGGCCATCTACCGCGGCACCTCGGTGACGAAGCCGAGCGACCTGTTCGTCTCCGACGAGCCGGGCACCTGCACCGCCGCGTCCACCACCGTCCTCAACTGCAAGGCCACCCTCGTCTTCACGGTCAACGGGGACTGGGACCTGACCAACTCCGAGGCGGGCTCCTGGAACGTCGGCGCCCTCGCGGTCGGCGACGGCGGCACGAAGTGGACCGGCGGCCTGGGCACCACCAAGGTGCTGCGCGCCGCGAAGCTCACGGCCGACGCCACCCCCGAGCCGGTCAAGAAGGGCAAGACCATCACGGTCTCCGGCTCCCTGACCCGCGCCAACTGGGACACCCACAAGTCCGGCGGCTACGCCGGCCAGTCCGTGAAGCTCCAGTTCCGCAAGAGCGGCTCCAGCACCTACACCACGCTGAAGACCATCACGTCCTCCTCCACGGGCGCCCTGAAGACGACGACCACCGCGACGGTCGACGGCTACTACCGCTACTCCTTCGCAGGCACCTCGACGTCCCCGGCGGTCAACGCGACGGGCGACTACGTCGACGTGCAGTAGTCGAAAACGCCCCTCAGGGGCAGCGCCCCTTCAGGGGCGCGGGGCTGGGTCGACATGCGACTACCGCCGCGTGGGCGCGCCCAGCCCCCACCGGGCCCGCGCAGTTCCCACCACCGCATCACACCGGGAATCTCCGCTCCACCCACTTCCACAGAAGCTCCAGCACAGCCGACGCCACCACGGCCACGCCGACGGCAGTCCACGGCATCGCCGCCCCCACCAGCTTCAGTGCGAAGAAGCTCTGCAGCGCGGGCACCACCAGCACGAACACGAACGCCACGCCCATCGACGCGACCAGGACCACCCGCCACCAGGTGTACGGGCGGGCGATGATCGCCAGGATCCACATCGAGACCAGGAACAGGGTCAGGGTCGCCGCGCTGGTCTCCGCGTCCAACGATCCCGTTCCCGCGTAGTGGTGACGGGCGATCAGATACGTCACGAAGGTCGCGGCCCCGGCCACCACCCCGCCCGGGATCGAATAGCGCATCACGCTGCGCACGAAGTGCGGTCTGGCCCGCTCCTTGTTGGGGGCGAGGGCGAGGAAGAACGCCGGGATGCCGATGGTCAGGGTCGACAGCAGCGTCAAGTGCCTGGGCAGGAACGGGTATTCCACCTGCCAGCAGACCACCAGCACCGCGAGCAGCACCGAGTAGACCGTCTTCACCAGGAACAGCGTGGCCACCCGGGTGATGTTGCCGATCACCCGGCGACCCTCGGCGACCACCGAGGGCAGCGTGGCGAAGCTGTTGTCGAGCAGGACGATCTGGGCCACCGCCCGGGTGGCCTCGGAGCCCGAGCCCATCGAGACACCGATGTCGGCGTCCTTCAGGGCGAGTACGTCGTTCACCCCGTCCCCGGTCATCGCGACCGTGTGCCCGCGCGACTGCAGCGCCCCGACCATGTCCCGCTTCTGCTGCGGGGTGACCCGTCCGAAGACCGTGCCCTCGTCCAGCGCCTCGGCCATCTCGCCGGGCTCGGTGGGCAGCCGGCGCGCGTCCACCGTGGTACCGCTGAGGCCGAGTTTCGCGGCCACGGCACCGACCGACACCGCGTTGTCGCCGGAGATCACCTTCGCCCGGACGTCCTGCTCGGCGAAGTAGCGGAGGGTGTCGCCGGCGTCGGGGCGCAGCCGCTGCTCCAGGACCACCAGGGCGGTGGCGCGGGCGTCCTCGGCCACCTTCGTGTGGTCGAGGTCCCGGGCGGCGCGGGCGAGCAGCAGCACCCGCAGTCCCTGCTCATTGAGGCGTACGGTTTCGGCCAATGCCGGGTCGTCGGCGCCGAGGAGCACGTCCGGCGCCCCCAGCAGCCAGGTGCTCAGCTCCCCGTCGCCCTCGCTGAAGGTCGCCCCACTGTACTTGCGGGCGGAGGAGAACGGCAGTGACTCCACGCACCGCCAGTCCACGCTGTCGGGATAGGCGTCGATGATCGCCTGGAGGGAGGCGTTGGGGCGCGGGTCGGACTCGCCGAGCGAGCCCAGCACCTTGCGTATGTACGTCTCGTCGACCCCGTCCAGCGGCCGTAGCTCCATGACGTCCATGCCGCCCTCGGTGAGCGTGCCGGTCTTGTCGAGGCAGACGGTGTCGACGCGGGCCAGGCCCTCGATCGCGGGGAGTTCCTGGACCAGGCACTGCCGGCGGCCGAGCCGGATCACGCCGATCGCGAAGGCGACGGAGGTGAGGAGCACCAGGCCCTCGGGGACCATCGGGACGATGCCGCCGACCGTGCGGGCGACGGCGTCCTTGAGGCCGTTGTTCTTCACCACGAGCTGGGTGGCGACCAGCCCGATCGCGGCCGGGAGCATCATCCAGGTCACGTACTTGAGGATGGTCGAGATGCCGGAGCGCAGCTCGGAGTGGACGAGGGTGAAGCGGGAGGCCTCCTCGGCGAGCTGGGCCGCATAGGCCTCCCGGCCCACTTTCGTCGCCGCGAACGCGCCGCCGCCGGCCACCACGAAGGAGCCCGACATCACCTGGTCTCCGGGGCGTTTGACGACCGGGTCGGCCTCACCGGTGAGCAGTGACTCGTCGACCTCCAGCCCGTCGGCCTCGGCACACACCCCGTCCACGACGATCTTGTCGCCGGGGCCGATCTCTATGAGGTCGTCGAGCACGATCTCGTTGGTGCTCACTTCGACGGCGGCCCCGTCCCGGCGCACGGTCGGCCGCGCCTCGCCGATCACCGCGAGCGAGTCCAGGGTCTGTTTCGCCCGCCACTCCTGCACGATGCCGATGCCCGTGTTGGCGAGGATCACGAACCCGAACAGGCTGTCCTGGATCGGTGCCACGAACAGCATGACCAGCCACAGCACACCGATGATCGCGTTGAACCGGGTGAAGACGTTCGCCCGCACGATCTCGCCGAGCGAGCGGCTGCTGCGCACCGGTACGTCGTTCACCTGGCCGCGTGCGATGCGCTGCGCGACTTCGGCCGACGTCAGGCCGGTTGTCCTGGCCGGTGCCGGGAGGGGTACCGGATGCACAGGGTCGAGCTCCGCGCCCGCGTCGATGTGCGTCATGCATTCGACGGTACGTGTGGATTTGCGTGTTCACCCGCTGGGTGGGCGGAAGATCCGACCAGGGGAGGAGCGATGTCGTGCGGTAGTTGTACGGGTGCGGCGCGGTGGGGGCTGGTCGCGCCCACGCGGCGGAGCCGCATATCGGACTCGGCCCCGCGCCCCTAAAGGGGCGCTTGCAGCTGTGCTCGTTTGATGGCCGCGTCCCGCTTCTTCACGTACCAGATGCCGATCAGGCCCAGGCCGGCGCCGGCCAGGCAGGTCCACACCCACCAGGCGTGGCCGTGGTCGGAGAACCAGCCGTAGAACGGGAGCTGGACCAGGAAGAGGACGAACCAGACGATCGTGCCGCCGATGATGGTCGGCACGACCGGGCCCTCCAGGGGTTCCGGTGCCTCGTGCTTGGGGGTCCACTTCGCCATGGCGCTCAGCTTACGCACCTCTGGGGTCTACGCGCGGAGATAGCGATCTAGAACTCATACGTTCATACTGAAACCGTTTGTGTCTGGCTACTTCTGCTCGTAGGAACCTACAATGTCAACCCCGGCTTCCACCAAGGCCCCCGCCCCCGAACAGCCGGGTGCGACCCCCGCGTACGGTGCGCTCGACCGTTACTTCAAGATCTCCGAGCGGGGCAGCACCCTGGCCCGTGAGGTGCGCGGCGGCTTCGCCACGTTCTTCGCGATGGCGTACATCATCGTGCTGAACCCGATCATCCTCGGCAGCGCGAAGGACATGTACGGCCACCAGCTCGACCACGGTCAGCTGGTCACCGCCACCGTGATCACCGCCGCCTTCACCACGCTGCTCATGGGTGTCATCGGCAACGTCCCGATCGCGCTCGCCGCCGGTCTCGGTGTGAACTCCGTGGTCGCGCTCCAGCTGGCGCCCCGGATGTCCTGGCCGGACGCCATGGGCATGGTGGTCCTGGCCGGCTTCATCGTGATGCTGCTGGTCGCCAGCGGGCTGCGCGAGCGCGTGATGAACGCCGTGCCCTACAGCCTGCGCAAGGCGATCTCGATCGGTATCGGCCTGTTCATCATGCTGATCGGTCTCGTGGACTCCGGCTTCGTCACCCGTATTCCGGACGCCGCCCAGACCACCGTCCCGCTCCAGCTCGGCGCCGACGGACATCTGAACGGCTGGCCGGTCCTGGTCTTCATCCTCGGTGCGCTGCTCACCCTCGCGCTGATCGTCCGCAAGGTCTCCGGCGCGATCCTCATCTCCATCGTCGCGATGACCGTCCTCTCGCTGATCATCAACGCCGTCGCCCATGTGACGACCTGGGGCCTGACCGTCCCGACGTGGCCGGGCAACCCGGTCTCCACCCCGGACTTCGGCCTGCTCGGCAAGGTCAGCCTGTTCGGCGGCTTCGGCAAGGTCGGCCTGCTGACCGGCATCCTCTTCGTCTTCACCGTCCTGCTGTCCTGCTTCTTCGACGCCATGGGCACGATCATGGGCGTCAGCGACGAGGCCAAGCTGACCGATGCCCAGGGCTACATGCCGGGCATCAACAAGGTCCTGTTCATCGACGGTGTCGCGGTCGCCGCGGGTGGCGCCAGCTCCTCCTCCGCCACCACCTGCTTCGTGGAGTCCACGGCCGGTGTCGGCGAGGGCGCCCGTACCGGCTTCGCCAACGTCGTCACCGGCGCGCTCTTCGCCGTGGCGCTGTTCCTCACCCCCGTCGCCACGATGGTCCCGTCCCAGGCGGCCACCCCCGCGCTGCTCGCGGTCGGCTTCCTGATCCTGGCCGGTTCGATCAAGGAGATCGACTGGGCGGACTACACCCTCGCGATCCCGGCCTTCGTGACCATGGTGATGATGCCGTTCACCTACTCGATCACGAACGGCATCGGCATGGGCTTCATCACCTTCGTGCTGCTCCGGCTGGCCGCGGGCCGGGCCAAGGAGATTCCGGTCGCGATGTACGTCGTCTCGGCGGTCTTCGCCTTCTACTACCTGATGCCGGCCCTGGGTCTCACCTGATCCCCAGGGGTCGGGTGGCCTCTGATCCCCAGGGGTCGGGTGGCCTCTGATCCCCAGGGGTCGGGTGGCCTCTGATCCCCAGGGGTCAGGTGGCCTCGTAGAACCTCTCCGTCTCCTCGACGGCGGCCGAGAACCGCTCGTCGAAGTCGTCCCGAATGAGCGTCCGGATCACATAGTCCTGGACGCTCATTCCCCTTTTCGCCGCGTGATGCCGGAGCCGGTCGAGCAGCTCTTTGTCTATCCGCAGGCTGAGCACACTGGTCCCCATGCATATGAGGGCGCCACATCCGCGCGTCCGGCGCGTCACTTTCCGGACTTGTCTCACTCGTACGGGTGACGATGAGGTTCAGTGGCCGAGGTCACGGGCATCCTGGCGTGTCCCGAGTGGTCCTTAGTTAGGGTAATGAGTTACTCTAAGGAACATGCCGGACCTTAGCCATGGCGACGACGCAGCCGCCGTGAACGACCTCCGCTCCGCCGTGATGCGACTCTCGCGACGGCTCAAGCACCAGCGGGTCGACGAGTCACTGAGCCCCACCGAGATGTCGGTGCTGGGCACCCTCTCCCGCTGCGGCCAGGCCACCCCTGGTGAGCTCGCCCGCAAGGAGCACGTCCAGCCGCCCTCGATGACCCGCATCGTGGCGCTGCTGGAGGCCAAGGGACTGGTCCGTCTGGAGCCGCACCCCGAGGACCGGCGCCAGAAGGTCGTCAGCAGAACCGAGCAGGCCGAGGCGATGCTCGAGGAGAGCCGCCGCAAGCGCAACGCGTTCCTGGCCGGCCTGGTCGACGGTCTCGACGAGGACGAGTGGGCGAAACTGCGCGCCGCCGCCCCCGTGCTGGAGAAGCTCGCACATCTGTAGAACCCCGCAACGAGGAGGCGAACCCACTTTGAGTACGGGATCCGGAGCACCTTCCGCCCCCGCACCGACCGCCCCTACTACCCCCACATCCCGCAAGTCGTCGATGTTCAGCTCGCTGAAGGTCAGGAACTACCGCCTGTTCTTCGCGGGCCAGGTCGTCTCGAACATCGGCACCTGGATGCAGCGCATCGCCCAGGACTGGCTCGTGCTCAGCCTCACCGGCTCCGCGACCGCCGTCGGCGTCACCACCGCCCTGCAGTTCCTGCCGATGCTGCTCTTCGGCCTCTACGGCGGAGTCCTGGTCGACCGGCTGAACAAGCGACGCGCACTCCTCGTCACCCAGACCTCGATGGCCCTCACCGGTATCGCGCTCGCGATGCTGACCCTCTCCGGCCATGTCCAGGTCTGGCACGTCTACCTCGCGGCCTTCGCCGTCGGCCTCGCCACGGTCGTCGACAACCCGGCCCGGCAGTCCTTCGTCTCCGAGATGGTCGGCCCGGACCAGCTGCAGAACGCGGTCAGCCTGAACTCCGCGAACTTCCAGTCCGCCCGCCTGGTCGGCCCCGCCGTCGCCGGTCTGATGATCACCGGCGTGGGCACCGGCTGGGCGTTCCTCTTCAACGGCCTGTCCTTCGTCGCCCCCATCGTCGGCCTGCTGCTGATGCGCGCGCGTGACCTGTACGTCGTCGAGCGCGCGCCGAGAGGCAAGGGCCAGCTGCGGGAGGGCCTGCACTATGTCGCCGGGCGCCCCGACCTCATCTGGACGATCGTCCTGATCGGGTTCGTCGGCACCTTCGGCTTCAACTTCCCCGTCTACCTCTCCGCCTTCGCCGACGACGTCTTCCACGCCGGCGCCGGCTCCTACAGCGCCTTCAACACGCTGATGGCGGTCGGCTCCCTGGTCGGCGCCCTGCTCGCGGCCAGACGCGGCACGGCCCGGATGCGGGTGATGATCGCGGCCGCGATCGCCTTCGGCGCCCTGGAGGTGGTGGCGGCCACCGCGCCCTCGCTGTGGCTCTTCGCCCTGTTCATGGTGCCGATCGGCATGTTCGGCATGACCGTCAACGTCACCGGCAACACCACCGTCCAGATGGGCACCGACCCGGCCATGCGCGGCCGGGTGATGTCCCTCTACATGATGGTGTTCATGGGCGGCTCGCCGATCGGCGCGCCCATCGCCGGCTGGATCACGGACGCGTACGGCGTCCGGGCGGGCCTCGCCGTCGGCGGCGCGATCGCCGCGGCCGCGGCGATCGGCATCGGCCTGGTCCTGGCCCGCGTCGGCAATCTGCGTGTGTCGGTCGGCTGGCACCGGGGGCACCCGCGGGTGCGGTTCGTACCGCGGGAGAGCGAGCGGATGGCCACCGTGGCGTAGCGGGCGCCGGGCGCCGGATGCCGGGTGGCGCCGGTCGGGTGTCGGTGGCGGGGTCCGCGTGTCGATCACGAGTGCGATGGCGGTCGTATGAGATGACTTCTCCCGTTGTGTCCATAGAGGACCTGTACGGGAAACAGGAGCATCCGCATGGCATCCATGGCATCACCGGTATCACCGGTACCGACCCGAGGACCCCGCTCCCGCGCACGGCGGATGACCGCTGTCGTGCTGGCCCTGGGCACGGTCGGCGCGCTCGCAGCCGCCGCGCCGTCCGTCGCCGCGGACGCGCCGCACAAGGCCGATCACGGCTTCGTGGAGCGCGACCTCGTCTCCGACATCCCGGGCAGGGCCGAGGTGCGGGACCAGAACCTCGTGAACCCCTGGGGCCTGGTCAACACGCCGAGAGGCGCGATCAGGGTCTCCAACAACGGATCCAACACGTCCACGGTGTACTCGGGAGCCCGGGCCGGGCAGCCGGTCAACGTCCTCTCTCCCGTCGCGCAGCTGCCCGACACCGCCGACCCGACCGGGGTCGTGCGCAACGACAGCAGCGCCTTCCGCTTCAGGGCCGTGTCCGGTCGCACCGGTCCCGCGCGGTACGTCTTCGCGGGGGAGGGCGGCGGCCTCTTCGCCTTCAACCAGGACGTGGACCCGACCAACGCCGTCCAGGTCGCGCAGGGGAGAGGCGACGCCGTCTACAAGGGCCTGACACTGGTCGACTGCCAGAAGCAGTGCGACAAGGGCACGGACTGCGGCAAGGGCGCCGAGCGGCTGCCGCGCCTCCTCGTCGCGAACTTCCGCGCCGCGCGCATCGACGCCTTCGGCCCCGACTTCAAACAGCTGAACCTGCCCGCCGGCGCGTTCCGGGACCCGAGGCTCCCCGCCCATTACGCGCCCTTCGACATCAAGAAGTTCGGCGAGGTCGTCTTCGTGACCTACGCCAAGCAGGACGCGGCCAAGCACGACGACGTCCCCGGCGCGGGCCACGGCTTCATCAACGTGTTCACCACCAAGGGGCGGCTGCTCGCGCGCTTCGCCAGCCGGGGCGTGCTCAACTCGCCCTGGGGCCTGGAGGAGGCGCCCAAGGGGTTCGGCAAGTTCGCGGGTGACCTGCTCGTCGGCAACTTCGGCGACGGCCGCATCAACGCCTTCGACCCGAGGAACGGCCGGTTCGAGGGAACCCTGAGGAACCGCAACGGGCAGCCGATCGTGATCGACGGCCTGTGGGGGCTGCAGCGGGGCACCGACCTGTCCGGCGGCCGGGACAGCATCTGGTTCTCCGCGGGCATCAACGGCGAGCAGGACGGGCTGCTCGGCACCCTGCGCGCCGCGCCCTGATCCGTCACCGCACCCCGGGTGCTCGCCGGGCGGTCACACCCGCCGGGCGAGCACCTGCCCCGGCCAGTCGTTCGACGCGGTGTAGGAGTCGGTGCGGGTGAAGCCGTTGCTCTCGTAGTAGCGGACCAGCTTGCCGTCGGCGCCCGCGTAGCAGTCCACCCGCAGCAGCGAGACCCCGGCCCGCCTGGTCTCCTCCGCCGCGAGCGCCAGCAGGGCGCTGCCGACTCCGTGCCCCTTGAAACGGCGGTCGGAGGCCAGCCAGTGGATGTACCGCTCGGGCTCACCGGGCGCCGGCAGGTGGGCCAGATAGGCGCCGGGCGCGTCGGTGAGGGTCAGCGTGGCGGCCGGCACCCCGTCGGCCTCGGCGATGTACGTCACGCCCTCGTCCATGTACCGGACGACCGACTCCACGGTCTTCTCGCGCTCCGACAGCGGTGTGGTCCCCCACTGCTCGGTCCGCCCCTGCCCCACCAGCCACTCCACGCTGCTGTCGAGCATGCCGAGCATCGCGGGAATGTCGTCGGGCCCGCCTTCTCTGATGGTGATCCGCATCTCCCCATGATGGCAGGGTGGTCGGCATGAGACTCTTCGCAGCCGTGCTGCCCCCGCCCGAGGTGGTCGCCGAACTCGCCGCAGAGGTCGACAAGTTGAAGCGGTTGCCGGATGCGGAGGGGCTGCGCTGGACCGGTCGCCCAGGCTGGCACTTCACGCTCGCGTTCTACGGCGAGGTCGAGGACGGGGTCGTACCGGACCTGTCGGACCGGCTGGCGCGGGCGGCCCACCGGACCGCTTCCTTCCCGCTGGCCGTCGTCGGTGGCGGGCAGTTCGGGCACGGCCGGGCCCTGTGGGCGGGCGCCGACGGCGACCTGGAGACCCTCCGGCTGCTGGCCGACCGCGCGGAGGCGGCGGCGCGCAAGGCGGGCGTACCGATGGGGGAGCACCGCCGCTACAAGGCCCACCTGACGGTGGCCCGCAGCCGGGACACGGTGGACGTACGGCCGTACGTCGAGCTGCTCGCCGAGTTCGCCAGCCGGACCTGGACGGTGGGGGAGCTGGCGCTGGTGCGGAGCAATCTCCCGACGTCGGGGGTGCGGGGGGAGCAGCCGCGCTACGAGGTGGTCGGCCGCTGGGGGCTCGGGGCGGCCGGTTAGGCTCGTTGCCGTGGACCCGAAGACCCGTAACCGGATCATGGCCGTTGTGCTGGTGCTGCTGTTCGTCGTCGTCGCGGTGGCTTCGGCGATGAAGTGACGGCGGCGGCGATGAGGTGACAGCGGCGATGAGGTGACGGCGGTGGGCCGGGGAACTGCGGCCGGTCGGATTTCGGCCGCGGGCCGTGGCCGGCTGGTCGCGCCCGCGGGGCGGTAGCCGCATATCGGCTACCGCCCCGCGCCCCTGACGGGGCGCTGCCCCTGATGTCGGCTACCAGGCGAAGGCCTCCGGGGAGGGGCCCGGGCCCGGGAAGATCTCGTCGAGGCCGGCCAGGAGCTCCTCGCTCAGCTCGACCTCCACCGCCCTCAGCGCCGACTCCAGTTGCTCGCCGGTGCGCGGGCCGACGATCGGGCCGGTGACGCCCGGACGGGTGAGCAGCCAGGCCAGGGCGGCCTCGCCGGGTTCCACCCCGTGCTTGTCCAGCAGGTCCTCGTAGGCCTGGATCTGGGCGCGGATGGCGGTGTTGGCGAGGGCGTCGGCGGCCCGTCCACCGGCCCGGCGGCCGCCCTCGACCTCCTTCTTGATCACACCGCCCAGCAGTCCGCCGTGCAGGGGCGACCAGGGGATGACCCCGAGGCCGTAGTCCTGGGCGGCCGGGATGACCTCCATCTCGGCGCGGCGCTCGGCGAGGTTGTAGAGGCACTGCTCGCTGACGAGCCCGATGGTGCCACCGCGCCGGGCGGCGATCTCGTTGGCCTGGGCGATCTTGTACCCGGGGAAGTTCGACGACCCGACGTAGAGGATCTTCCCCTGCTGTACGAGCACGTCGATGGCCTGCCAGATCTCCTCGAAGGGAGTCCGCCGGTCGATGTGGTGGAACTGGTAGACGTCGATGTAGTCGGTCTGCAGCCGCTTCAGGCTGGCGTCCACGGCCCGTCGGATGTTGAGGGCGGACAGCTTGTCGTGGTTGGGCCAGGGATCGCCGTCGCCGGCCATGTTGCCGTACACCTTGGTGGCGAGCACGACCTTGTCGCGGTGTGCGGGGCTCTTGGCGAACCAGTTGCCGATGATCTCCTCGGTCCGCCCCTTGTTCTCACCCCACCCGTACACGTTGGCGGTGTCGAAGAAGTTGATGCCGGCGTCCAGCGCCGCGTCCATGATCGCGTGACTGTCGGCCTCGTCGGTCTGGGGGCCGAAGTTCATGGTGCCGAGGACGAGTCGGCTGACCTTGAGTCCGGTACGTCCGAGCTGCGTGTACTTCATGGTCACCCAGCCAACGGCGTGGAGTGCGCTCTAGGCAAGACCGCGGGGCGGCTCGGCGAGCAGGTCGTCCATCACCTCGCACCGAACGGAGGGCAGGTGCTCGGCGACGGCCTCGCTCATCATGACCTCACCCTCGGGATCGACGTCCGGGCAGGCGGCGCGGGCGGCCTGCGGCGGACTGTACATGCCAGCCGGCCGGGCGGCGCGGGATTCAGCTGTGCGGGAGCGTCACGACGCGGGAGGTCCCGAGCACCCTGCCCCATGCGCCCAGCGCGGTGACGGTCACCCGCATGGGGTGAAGGGCCGGTTCGGAGACGAAGCTCCAC
The DNA here is from genome assembly GCF_044767525.1 of Streptomyces sp. NPDC101234. NCBI lineage: Bacteria > Bacillati > Actinomycetota > Actinomycetes > Kitasatosporales > Streptomycetaceae > Streptomyces > Streptomyces sp. NPDC101234. Next base: position 227,861 of record NZ_JBIWOA010000013.1, read on the forward strand.
ACATCGCTGCCCGAGGGGATCGGGGGCGAGGCGCTGTACGTGCGGGGGCCGGACGGCTCGTCGACTCCGGTGCCTGGAAGGGCTGGTCGCGGGGGAACTCGTCGGTCTTGAGAGTGAGGCCGACAACTGTGCGGGTCAGGTCGATGTCGGTGCCGAAGTCGACCCTCGTCGTCGCTCTTGGCCATCGCGATCCTGTCTTCGAGGACGGTCATCCTGGCGCTCCTCCCCGGCTGCCCTCCGCACGAGTGCAGCCGCGCGGTTCAACGATACGCACGGTGACCGGGCAACAGCGGAATTCGGTCAGTCCGTTCCGGCCTCGTACGACTGTCCCACGTCCCACCCCTGCCACAACGCCTCCGCGAACGCCGCCGCGATCCGGTGTTCGCCGCTCGCGTTGGGATGCGTGCCGTCGTAGGTGTCGGAGTGGATGTCGTACGACTTCGGAGGCGAGGCCAGCAGGATCGGGGAGCGGGGTTCGTCCAGGTCGGCCACCGCCTTCGCCAGCAGCATGTTGAACTGCTCGACCTGTTCGGCGAACGGGGCGTCCGACGTGGCCCGGACGTTCGGGATCACCGGCAGCAGCACCATGCGGATACGCGGCCCGGCCTCCCGTGCCGCCGCGACGAAGGACCGTACGTTCTCCGCCGTCTGCTCCGCGTTCGTGTAGAAGCCCAGGTCGATCAGGCCGAGGGAGACCAGCAGGACATCGGCGCGGTGGACCCGTACCGCCTCCCCGATCAGCGGCACCATGTGCATCCAGCCCTCGCCCCAGCCGGCCAGGTGGGCACGCGGGAAGTCGGGGTCGGCGTAGGCGTACGACGTCGGGGCGTCGGCGAGCTTGTCGTACAGCGTCTCGCGCGGACCGACCAGTGTGAACGGGCCGCCGTACGTCGCGCACAGGTGCTGCCACATGCGGTAACGCCATGTGTGTTCACCCGTGCTGCCGATCGTCATCGAGTCCCCGACGGGCATGAACCTGAGCATCCGCTCATGATGGACGATCAGCGGGACGGGCGGGGTGTGAGTACCACCACGTCCCCCGCGGTGAAACACAGGGCGGGATGGCAGGCTTGGGCCCATGCGCCGACGATCGCCCGTCCTTCTCGCCGGGTTCCTGCTCACGGGAGTCCTTGCCTCCGCACCCGCCGCATCCGCTGCGGACGGCACCGGCGACCAAGGGTTCACGATCCAGGATCCGCGCATCACCGAGTCCAGCGGTCTCGCCGCCTCCCACCTCCATCCTGGCATCTACTGGACCCACAACGACAGCGGCGACGGTCCGTACATCTACGCCGTCGACAGCGCGACCGGAAAGACCGTCGCGAGGATCACGCTGAGCGGCGTCGGAACACCCCGTGACGTCGAGGCCATCTCCATCGGCCCCGACAACCAGATCTACGTCGGCGACATCGGCGACAACCTCGACGGCAGCTGGCCGTACGTCTGGATCTACAAGCTGCCCGAGCCCAAGAAGCTCGTCGACCAGACCGTCCGGGCCACCCAGTACGTCGTCAAGTACTCGAACGGCGCCCGCAACGCCGAGTCGCTCGTCGTCCACCCCAGGACCGGGCGGGTCTACATCATCGACAAGAAGGAGGACGGCGGGCATCTCTACGAGGGCCCGGCCACGCTCTCGGCCTCCGGCACCAACGTCTTCAAGCCCGTCGCCACCGTCGACCTCTGGGCCACCGACGCCGCCTTCTCGCCCGACGGCGGACAACTCGTCGTACGCGGCTACCTCGGCGGCATCTACTACGACTGGAACGGCGGCAGGATCAAGCGGGAGGGGCGGCTCGACGTGCCCCTGCAGAAGCAGGGCGAGTCGGTCAGCTACTCCACCGACGGGACCAAGCTGATGTACGGCAGCGAGGGGGTCGACAGCCCGGTGCAGGCCGAGGATGTGCCAGGGGGGACCGGGAGCAGCAAGTCGCCGTCCGGCAGCGGGAGTTCGGCGGCCGGTGGGGGCAGCGGCAGTCTTACGGCCGGCGGGACCGAGGTGGGCGCCGTCGCGGTCGGTGTCGCCGTGCTCGCCCTCTTCGGGCTGCGGCGGCTGCGGCGCGGCTCTACGCGCCGTCACTGATCCCTTCCCCCGTCACCCGTACGGGTCACCGGCGCGGCGGAGGTGCGTCGGCCCGGGCACGCTGGGAAGCGTCTCGCGGGACCGGGGCGGCAAGAGGCGATTCGGGTCCCGCCCCACTCGAACGGGAGTACCCATGCGCCGCAACGCCCTGCGCCGGACCGGGAACGTCTGCCTGCTCACGGCCGCCCTCGGCCTGACCGTCCCCGCGACCGCCGGCACCGCCGTGGCCGGGCAGCCCGCCCGAACGGTCCGGACCGCGGCCGCCGCCCTTCCCCAGGTCCGCACCGTCAGCCGGTCGCTCAATGGTCTCGTCGCCGGCCCCAGCGAGAACATCAACCTCACGGGCACCATCGACATCACCGTCATCACCCTTCCCGCCACCGCCGGCGGCGGCACCGCCCAGATCATCAGCAGCCTGGACGACGCCACCGGCACCGGCGCCACCAGCGGACGGAAGTACCTCTTCGTCGGCGCCCACCGGGACAACGTCACCTTCGCGTCGGGGGCGACCACGACCATTGACGTCACCCCGAACTTCCTGCTGGTCTCTCCCGCCGTGCCGCCCAACCCGGTCGTCCCGCCGCAGCAGATCAAGCCCGTCAGGGTGTCGGTCACCGTCACCTCCGCCGGCGTGATCGACTCCATCCTCGCCGTGCCCGTCGCGCCCACGACCTGACGCGAGGCGGACCGGAGCGTCGTACGTCTTGACGTGATGATGGTGTGTCAGTTTCCTGGGAGGTGCGCGGTGCATGGGAGCGCTCCCATCGGTTCCGGGGCCGCGCCTCCCTCCCGAGAGGAACAGGCACATGTTCCGCTTGCACCGTCTGGGAAGAGCGCTGTGCGCTGCCGCCGCCGCGCTTCTCCTGCCCCTCGCCGGTATCCACACCGCACACGCGGCGACGACCCCCGCCGGGACCGCCGCCGAGGCGGACGCCGGGACCGGCTACTGGCACACCAGCGGCCGGCAGATCCTGGACGCGGCCGGGCAGCCGGTCCGGATCGCCGGGATCAACTGGTTCGGCTTCGAGACCGCCAACTACGTGGTGCACGGCCTCTGGTCGCGCGACTACAAGAGCATGATCGACCAGATGAGGTCGCTGGGCTACAACACCATCCGGCTGCCCTACAGTGACGACATCTTCAAGAGCTCGACCGTCCCCAACAGCATCGACTTCAGCAACGGCAAGAACGCCGATCTGCAGGGGCTGAACTCGCTGCAGATCATGGACAGAATCGTGGCGTACGCAGGTCAGGACGGCCTCCGGGTCATCCTCGACCGGCACCGTCCGGACGCCGGTGGCCAGTCGGCGCTCTGGTACACGTCGGCGGTCCCCGAGTCGACGTGGATCGCCGACCTGAAGGCCCTGGCGGCGCGTTACGCCTCCGACCCGGTCGTCGTCGGCATCGACCTCCACAACGAGCCCCACGATCCCGCCTGTTGGGGCTGCGGCGACACTTCCGTCGACTGGCGGCTGGCCGCCCAGCGCGCGGGGAACGCCGTCCTGTCCGTCAACCCCGACCTGCTGGTCTTCGTCGAGGGCGTCCAGACGTACAACGGCGTCTCGGGCTGGTGGGGCGGCAACCTGATGGGCGTCGCCCAGTACCCGGTGCAACTGGACGTGGCGAACCGGGTGGTGTACTCCGCCCATGACTACGCCACCAGCGTGGCCCAGCAGAGCTGGTTCAGCGATCCGGCGTTCCCCGCCAACATGCCGGGGGTGTGGGACTCGTACTGGGGCTACATCTTCAAGCAGAACATCGCCCCGGTGTGGATCGGTGAGTTCGGAACGACGCTCGCCTCGACCGTGGACCAGAAGTGGCTGGCCGCGCTGGTGAGTTACCTCCGGCCCACGTCGGCGTACGGTGCCGACTCCTTCCAGTGGACCTTCTGGTCCTGGAACCCCAACTCCGGTGACACGGGCGGGATCCTGAAGGACGACTGGGTGACCGTGGACACGGTGAAGGACGGGTATCTGGCCGGCATCAAGGCGCCGTTGTTCCCGAGTACGGGAGGCGGAAGCGGTGGCGGTGGTGGCGGCGGTGGTTCGACGGCCGCCTGCTCGGCTTCCTACGCCGTCAGCAGCGACTGGGGGAGCGGCTTCAACGCCGATGTCACGGTCACCAACACCGGTACGGCCGCGATCGGTTCATGGCAGGTGACCTGGACCTGGAGCGGGTCGCAGCAGGTCACCAACATGTGGAACGCGTCGTACACGCAGAGCGGTGAGACGGTCGCCGCGGTGAACGCGGCGCACAACGGGACGATCCCGGTCGGCGGCTCGGCGAGCTTCGGGTTCGGGGGTGCGCCGGGCGGCGGTGCCGTGCCGAGTGTGAGCTGTACGGCGACCTGAGGCGGGATGCCCGGCGACGCGCTGTCACCTGCTTGGTGGAGCGTGGCGCCGGAAATGCACGGGTGTGCGTATGTGTGGGGTCAGGCTGTTCCCGATCGCACCGTGACCGCCGAAGGAGCCCAGCCATGTCCTACGTGCCCACCGACCTCCGCTACACCAACGACCACGAGTGGGTCCGCACCGAATCCGACGGCACCGCGTCCGTCGGTATCACCGACCACGCCCAGAAGAACCTCGGTGACATCGTCTTCTTCGAGCTGCCCGAGGTCGGCAAGCAGGTCGAGGCCGGATACCCCGTCGGCACGGTGGAGTCGGTCAAGGCGGCGTCCGAGCTGTACAGCCCGCTCACCGGGGAGGTCGTCGGGGTCAACCCCGACGTCGCCGACGACCCCGAGATGGCCAACTCCGAGCCGTACGACACGTGGCTGTTCAAGATCAGGCCCAAGAAGGGCGCGTCCCCCAACGGGCTGCTCGACGCCAAGGCGTACCAGAAGCTCATCGCAGAGGGCTGACAGCACGAGGGGTGCCCGGCGGTGATCCGCCGGGCACCCCTCACCGCCGTGGGGACGGGGCGGTCAGAGCTTCTCGATCACGTAGTCGATGCACTTCGTGAGCGCCTCGACGTCCGCCGGGTCGATCGCCGGGAACATGGCGACCCGGAGCTGGTTGCGGCCGAGCTTGCGGTACGGCTCGGTGTCGACGATGCCGTTGGCGCGCAGCACCTTGGCGACGGCGGCCGCGTCGATCTCGTCGGCGAAGTCGATCGTGCCGATGACCTGGGAGCGCTTGGCCGGGTCCGAGACGAACGGGGTGGCGTACTTCGACTCGTCCGCCCAGGTGTACAGGCGGGTCGAGGAGTCCTTGGTGCGGCCGGTGGAGAAGGCGAGGCCGCCCTGGCCGTTGAGCCACTCCAGCTGCTGGTTGAGCAGGAAGAGGGTGGCGAGGGCCGGGGTGTTGTACGTCTGGTTCTTGCGGGAGTTGTCGATCGCCGTGGGCAGGCTGAAGAACTCCGGGATGTGGCGGCCGGACGCGTGGACGCGCTCGGCGCGCTCGATCGCGGCCGGGGAGAAGACGCCGATCCACAGGCCGCCGTCGGAGGCGAAGGACTTCTGCGGGGCGAAGTAGTAGACGTCGGTCTCGGCGATGTCGACCGGCAGACCGCCGGCGCCGCTGGTCGCGTCCACGAGGACCAGCGAGCCCTCGTCGGCGCCCGCGACGCGCTTGATCGGCATGGCGACACCGGTCGAGGTCTCGTTGTGGGTGAAGGCGTAGACGTCGACGCCGGCCTCGGCCTGCGGCTCCGGGTGGGTGCCCGGGTCGGAGGCGATGACGGTGGGCTCGCCCAGCCAGGGGGCGAGCCCCGCGGCCTTGGCGAACTTGGACGAGAACTCGCCGAAGTTCAGGTGCTGCGACTTGTTGTCGATCAGACCGTGGGTGGCGACGTCCCAGAAGGCGGTGGAGCCGCCGTTGCCGAGGACGACCTCGTAGCCGTCCGGGAGGGAGAACAGGGAGCTGATGCCCTCGCGGACCTGGCCGACCAGGTTCTTGACGGGGGCCTGGCGGTGGGAGGTGCCCATCAGAGACGTGCCGGTCGCGGCGAGCGCCTCCAGCGCCTCGGTACGCACCTTGGAGGGGCCCGCGCCGAAGCGTCCGTCGGCGGGCTTGATGTCAGCGGGGATCTCGATGTCAGCCACGTGTCGGAGGGTAGCCGGTGGGTGAAACGGGACGGAACCGTGTCCGTTCGATGAGACGAGATCGCCAAGCCGTGGACTTGTGCGGTTGTACGACGGTATTGGCGCGACGGTGGAAAAGTATCGGTGACTGTGCGTGATCGGATGCATCCTGGACGCATGACGGAACTCTCGGGTCTAGAGGCGGAACTGCGGGGGACCGTCCGGGGCGAGGTCGGCTTCGACGTCACGTCCCGGGCGCTGGTCACGATGGACGCGTCCAACTACCGGCGGGTGCCGGCCGGGGTGGTGGCGCCCAGAGACGCCGACGACGTGGCGGCCGTACTGGAGGTGTGCCGGGCACGTGGTGTGCCGGTGGTGGCGCGCGGCGGGGGCACGTCGATCGCCGGGCAGGCGACGGGCACGGGCGTGGTGCTGGACTTCACCCGCCATATGAACCGCCTGGTCGGCCTGGACCCGGTGGCGCGTACGGCGGTGGTCCAGCCGGGTCTGGTCCTGGACCGCCTCCAGGAGGCCGCCGCCCCGCACGGCCTGCGCTTCGGCCCGGACCCCTCCACCCACGGCCGCTGCACGCTCGGCGGCATGATCGGCAACAACTCCTGCGGCTCCCACAGCGTGGCCTGGGGCACCACGGCGGACAGCGTCCGGGAGCTGGACGTGATCACCGCGAGGGGCCGCAGACTGCGGCTGGGGCAGGACTGGGCCGGGGCACCGGAAGGCTTGCGGGAGCTGGTGTCGGGAGACCTTGCCCGGCTGCGCACCGGCTTCCCGGACCTGCCCCGCCGTATCTCCGGGTACGCGCTGGACGCCCTGCTGCCGGAGCGGGGCGCCGACGTGGCCCGCTCGTTCTGCGGGAGCGAAGGGACGCTGGGGATCCTGACCGAGGCGACCGTGCGCCTCGTCGAGTCACCACGCGCGCGTGCGCTGGCGGTGCTGGGGTACGCCGACGAGAGCGCTGCCGCGGAGGCGGCGGCCGGCCTGCTCGCCTTCGGCCCGCTGACGGTGGAGGGCATGGCCGCCGACCTGGTGCCGTCCCCGGCCGGCCTGCCGCGCGGCGGGGCCTGGCTGTTCGTCGAGACGGGCGGGGAGTCGGCGGACGAGGCACGCGCGCGTGCGGACACGATCGTCCGCGCAGCCGACGCCCTGGACACCTCGGTGATCACCGGCCCGGCGGAGCAACGGGCCCTGTGGCGCATCCGCGAGGACGCGGCCGGTACGGCGACGAGGATGCCGGACGGCGCCGAGGCCTGGCCGGGCTGGGAGGACTGCGCGGTACCGCCGGCGCGGCTCGGCGTGTACCTTCGCGACTTCCGGGCGCTGCTGTCGGCCCACGGCCTGCGCGGCACCCCCTATGGCCACTTCGGCGACGGCTGCATCCACGTCCGCATCGACTTCGACCTGCTCGGCGAGGAGGGCGTGGCCCGCTTCCGGCGCTTCTCCGAGGAACTGGCGGAGCTGGTGGTGGCGCACGGCGGCTCCCTCTCCGGGGAGCACGGGGACGGCCTGGCGAGGGCCGAACTGCTGCCGAGGATGTACGGCGCGGAGCTGGTGGCGTTGTTCGAGCGGGCGAAGGCGGTGTGGGACCCCGACGATCTCCTCAACCCCGGTGTCCTGGTCGGACCGGCCCCCCTGGACGCGAACCTCCGCTTCTCCGTCCTGCCCCGCGAACCGGTGGACGTGGCCTTCGGCTACCCCTCCGACGGCGGCGACTTCTCGGCGGCGATCCGCCGCTGCGTGGGTGTGGCGAAGTGCCGTACGACCGAGGTCTCCGGCTCGTCCGTCATGTGCCCGTCCTTCCGGGCGACGGGCGAGGAGGAACACTCGACGCGCGGCCGGGCCCGGCTGCTGCACGAGATGCTGGGGGGCGAGGTGGTGACGGACGGCTGGCGCTCGACGGAGGTCCGGGACGCGCTGGACCTGTGCCTGTCCTGCAAGGGCTGCCGGTCCGACTGCCCGGTGGGGGTGGACATGGCGACCTACAAGGCGGAGTTCCTGCACCACCACTACGAGGGCCGGCGCCGCCCGGCCGCCCACTACAGCATGGGCCGGCTGCCGGTGTGGCTGCGCCTGGTGGCCCGCACCCGCACCGCGCCGGTCGTCAACGCGCTCGCCTCCGTACGGCCACTGGCCGCGCTGGCGAAACGCCTGGGCGGGATCGCGCCGGAGCGGGGGATTCCGCGCCTGGCGGCGGAGCCGTTCAGCCGCTGGGAGCGGCGGCGCGAGCGCAAGCGCCTGCGGGGGTGGGCGGCGGAGGTGCGGGCGGGACGGCGACCGGACTTCCCGTCGGGGATGGCCTTCCTGTGGCCGGACACGTTCACGGAGTACCTGTCACCGCAGGTGGGGCGGGCGGCCGTGCGGGTGCTGGAGGCGGCGGGAGTGGGGGTGATGGAGCTGCCGGCGCGGGGATGGAAGGCGCGTCGGTCGGAGGACGGTCGGCTGGAGGGCTTCGGCATGTCCGTGCTGAGCCCACGCCGGACCCGCGCCTGCTGCGGCCTCACCTACCTCTCGACGGGCCAACTGGACCGGGCCCGTGCGGTGTTGCGCGAGACGCTGGACCTGCTGGAGCCGTTCCTGTTGGAGCGTTCGGACCTGGGCCCGGACGTTGAGCTGGACGCGGACGATGAGCCGGAGCCGGAGCCGGAGCCGGACCCGGAGTCGGGGCTGGACCCGGAGTTGGACTCGGGCTCGGGCGACGAGTTCCCGTCCCCGCCGCCACCGTTCGTCGTCCTGGAGCCCAGCTGTGCCGCCGCCCTCCGCAGCGACCTGCCGGAGCTGCTTCCCGACGACCCCCGGGCCGCCCGTCTCGCCGCGCGGGTGCTCACCTTCGCGGAGGCGCTGGAACAGCTGGCCCCCGACTGGACCCCGCCTCGCCTGAACCGCCCGGTCACCGGCCAGACCCACTGCCACCAGCACGCGGTACTCGGCGACGCCCCCGACCGCCGCCTCCGCGAGGCGGCCGCCCTCACCGGGGACCTCTCGGGCGGCTGCTGCGGACTGGCGGGCAACTTCGGCTTCGAGAAGGGCCACTTCGAGGTGTCGAGAGCCTGCGCGGAGGAACAGCTGCTGCCGGCGGTACGGGAGGCGGCGCCGGGCACGGTGGTCCTCGCGGACGGCTTCTCCTGCCGGACCCAGCTGGAGCAGTTGGCGGGGGTGCCGGGGAGGCATCTGGCGGAGGTACTGGCGGAGGGGCTGGAGAACTAGGCGGAGTTCAGGGCGCGGTAGCGGTCGAGGGCCTCGCGGGCGTCCGGGACGAAGGAGTCCCGGGCGGCCAGGGCGGAGAGTTCGGGGTGCGTCACCCAGGCGTGCCAGGCGACCTCCGAGGGATCGGGCCGGACCGGGCCCGTGACGACGACCTCGTGCAGGCCCAGCCAGTAGGGGGAGATCACGCCCTCGCACAGGAACTTGAGCACGAAGCGCGGCCGGGTCACCACCCCCAGCTCCTCGGCCAGCTCCCGTGCGGCGGCCGCCTCGTACGACTCACCGGTGTCGACGGCTCCGCCGAGCATCCAGTTGAACTGCCCGGGGAAGAGCGGAGTGGCATCCGCCCTGCGGTGCACGAGGAACCGCCCGTCGGCGTCCCGGCACACGATCGTCGCTATCCGATGCAGCAGCCGGCCCCGAATCGCCTCCCCCCGCTCCACCACGCCCACCACTCGGTCCCGTTCGTCCACCTGGTCGACCAGTTCATCCATACCGACACGATGGCAGGAACGGCCGCGGCCGACAGAGCAGCTGATCGGCCGCCCACGGACCCCGGACCGCCTCCCTGCCGCCTGCCGCCCGCCGATCGCGCCGCCGAACGCCGATGCCGACTGTCCACCGCGAATGCCGTCTGTTTTATCGCCAGCACCGCCCGACGGCCGCCCGTGGCCGCCGCCAGGCTCGCCGCCCAGCCCGCCGTCGCCCGCGGACCGCCGTGGCCGACCGCCTCCGCGCCAAGTCGACCGCTCACCGCCGAAGCCGACCGCCGACCGACAGCTCCGCCGGCGACCACCTACTCCCGACACGCCCTCGGTGCCGTAGCGAAACGGTTCGGGAGCGTTGCGCGTCTGTTGTTCTTGATCGAGTCACCGGTCCGAAAGCCTTCCGAGCCCCGCCCGAGCCCTACCTGAGCCCTGCCTGAGCCTTCGCCCGAGAACTGTCCGGGCCCCCGAGACGTCCGCTCTCCCCCGGAGACGTCCGCCTCCCCGAGACACCGAGAACCCGAGGAGTCCCCGCCCATGACCCTAGATCTCCGCCTTCAGCCCGTGTCCCGTGCCGAGCATCTCGCCTTTGTCGGGTCTCGCCCCTCCGCCAGTCATATGCAGCTGCCGTCCTGGGGGGACGTGAAGCCCGACTGGCAGGCGGAGAGTCTGGGGTGGTTCGACGGGCAGGGGCGGATGGTCGGAGTGGGGCTGGTGCTGTTGCGGCCGGTGCCGAAGGTGAAGCGGTATCTCGCCTATCTGCCGGAGGGGCCGGTCATCGACTGGCACGACCCCGGCCTGGACCGCTGGCTCGATCCGCTGCTGGCGTATCTGAAGGGGCGCGGGGCGTTCTCCGTGAAGATGGGGCCGCCCGTCGTCGTACGACGGTGGAGCGCGGAGGCGGTCAAGGCGGCGATCGCCGACCCGGCCGCCCGGCGGCTGCGGGACGCCGAACCGACCTCGTACGAACCCCACGCCCTCGACCTCGCCGAACGGCTGCGCCGGGCCGGCTGGCGGCAGGCGGAGGCGGGCGGCGAGGAGGGGTTCGCGGTGGGGCAGCCCCGATATGTGTTCCAGGTGCCGTTCGCCGGACGGTCGCTGGACGACATCCAGCGCGGGCTCAACCAGCAGTGGCGGCGCAATGTGAAGAAGGCCGAGAAGGCCGGGGTCAAGGTCGTCCGCGGCGGCCACGAGGACCTGCCCGCCTTCTACACCCTGTACGCCGAGACCGCCGAACGCGACCGCTTCATCGCGCGCCCCCTCTCCTACTTCCAGCGCATGTGGACCGCGCTGACCGCGGAACACCCCGACCGGATGCGCCTCTACCTCGCCCACCACGAGGGCGACGTCCTCGCCGCCGCGACCATGCTCACCGTCGGCGAGCACGTCTGGTACTCCTACGGCGCCTCCACCGGCCGCAAGCGCGAGGTCCAGCCGAACAACGCCATGCAGTGGCGGATGATGTGCGACGCCCATGAACTCGGGGCCGCCGTCTATGACTTCCGGGGCATCACCGACACCCTGGAGGAGTCCAACCACCTGCTGGGGCTGCTCCGTTTCAAGGTGGGGACCGGCGGGGAGGCCGTCGAGTACCTCGGGGAGTGGGACTTCCCGCTCAACAAGCTGCTCCACAAGGCGTTCGACGTGTACATGGCCCGCCGCTGACCACGTACGGACCGGCCCGGGCGTTCAGTTTCCTCAGATCCATAAGGAGACTCTCAGGTTCATAAGAGGACTCTCAGGTTCGGCGTCGTTATACAGCTGTTACCTAGGTATTCACAGGACCTGTTTGCCGTTCGGAAGCCGACTTTGCCGTCCCTTGGGAATTGAGCCGTGTAAGTTCATCGGTGTCGGGCGGCGGGGATTGCCGAGGATGACGATCCGAAATCCACGTACGTTGCCCAAGAGAATTCTCGTACCACTTGCACTTGCACATCGAACTCTCAAGGAGTCGGAATGAGCCTCAAGAAGCTCGCCCCGCTGCCCCCCAAGCCCAACAAGCAGCTTCCCCCTCCGCCGCCGAAGCCGAAGAAGCGGGCCCCGAAGCCGGCCCCGAAGCCCATCCCGGGCCCGGGTCAGGACAACTGACGCAGTTGTGAAAAGGACCGACGGTTCGCCGTCGGTCCTTTTTCTCTCCTGAATTCCAGTAGAGCCGGCGCGGAAAACGGAGGTAGTGAGAAATGCGTGTGAAGGAGAGTGAGGGCGCGGAATACGAGTACGAAGTCGACGACTCGGAATACGAGGACGAAGACGACGACGAGTACACGCCCACCATCCCGGCCCGTACCGCCTTCCGCCGCTTCTGGCCACTGACCCGGGGCCTGCGCCACTGGCTGCTGATCGTCTGGGTGTGCACGGTGATCGCCGCGCTCGCCGAGACCGAGGCCATCCTGCTCTTCAGCGACCTCACGGACCACGCCCTGCAGAAGGGCTCGCTGAGCGCCTTCTGGAGCCCGGCCGGCAAATGGCTGGCCATCGCGATCGTCGGCGCGATCGTCGCGTACGCCGGCAACTCCCTCGCCGCCTGGACCACCGAACGCTTTGTGATGCGGCTGCGCGAGCACGTCTTCGACCACGTCCAGCAGCTGCCCCCGCACTTCTTCCAGCGCCACCGCCAGGGCGATCTGCTCTCCCGTCTCACCAGCGATGTCGACGCCATCGAGACCATGGTCGTCTCCGGGCTCGTCGGCGCCGCGTCCGCGCTGTTCAGCGCCATCTTCTACGCGGCCGCCGCGTTCTGGCTGCGCTGGGACCTGGCCCTCGCCACCTTCGTCCTGGCCCCGCTGTTCTGGCTGGCCGCCCGCCGCTTCTCCGGCTCCATCAAGGACGTGTCGAGGCAGGGCCGGGTCGCCGACGGCGCGATCACGTCCGTGGTCGAGGAGTCGCTCGGCAACATCGTGCTGACGCAGGCGTACGACCGCCGCGACGCCGAGCGCCGCCGGCTGGGCGAGGAGGCGAACGCCTGGTTCCGCGCCTCCGTCCGCTCCACCCGCCTCAATGAGGCCTACGAACAGCTCGTCCAGGTCATCGAGACCATCTGCGTCCTCGCGGTGATCGGCATCGGCGCCTGGGAGATCTCCACCGGCCGGATGACCCTCGGCCAGCTCCTCGCCTTCTCCGCCTTCCTCGGCTACCTCTACCCGCCCGTGCGCGGCCTCGCCCAGCTCGGCCTCACCGTCACCGCCGCCACCGCGGGCGCGGAACGGCTGATCGAGATCCTCGATGTGCAGCCCTCGGTCACCGACCCCCGGCGCGGCACCGGCACCGAAAGCGGCCGGCCCGACGGCACCGTGGAGCTCCGCGACGTCGGCTTCCGCTACCCCGGAGCCGACCGCACCGCTCTGGAGGGCCTCTCCTTCACCGTCAGCCCAGGCGAACTCGTGATCATCACCGGCCCCAGCGGCGCCGGCAAGTCCACCGTCTCCAAGATGCTGCTCCGCTTCTACGACCCGGACAGCGGCGAGGTCCTCCTCGACGGCGTCCCCCTCCGCGACTTCCCGCTGGCCCGGCTGCGCGAGTACATCACCCTGCTCCCGCAGGAGACCCTCGTCCTGCACGACACGGTCCGCGCCAACATCGCCTGCGGCCGCCCCGGCGCCAGCGACCAGGCCATCGAGGAGGCCGCGAAGGCCGCCGACGCCCACGACTTCATCGTCAGACTCCCCGAGGGCTACGACACCAAGGTCGACCCCAACTCCGCCCGGCTCTCCGGCGGCCAGCTCCAGCGCCTCGCCATCGCCCGTGCCATCCTGCGCGACGCACCCGTCCTCGTCCTTGACGAACCGACGACCGGCCTGGACGCGATGGCCGCCCGACGCGTCGTCAAGCCGCTGCGCCGCCTGATGACCGGCCGTACGACCATCATGATCACCCACGACCTCAACCTCGCTCCCGACGCCGACCGCATCCTCGTCGTCGACCGCGGCCGCATCGTCGAGACCGGCCGCCACGACGAACTCCTCGCCCGCGGCGGCGCCTACTCCCGGCTCCACCGTTCCCAGAACAACGCGATCATGGACACCGGCGAACTGCGCATGCCGCTGTTCATCGAGCAGAGCGCACCGGTGGAGGCCGTGGCGCAGGCGCCGTACGCGGAGACCTTGGCGGCCCCGGCGCAGGGCGTCGGCGGTGGGTACGGCTACCAGCAGCCGTACGGGAATGTGTACGACTACAACGCGTACGCGGCCGCCGGACTATGGCCCCAGCCCATGTACGACACGCACACGGATCCTGTGTACGCGGCGGACGTCCCCACCGTTCTTCCCGAGGCGCTCCCGACCAGCCTTCCCGATGGGCGGCCCTTGTTCCGTGATGAGGAGGCCTGGCCGGGGATCTGAGCCGAGAGTCGTCGAAGCCGGCCGACAGCCTGGATGCCGGGGTCTCAGCATCCAGGACAGCTCCATCAAGGGTTCACGCGCCTGTCGAAGTCCATTACCCTGGACTCGGTAGTACATCTCGATGAACGAGTCCTGAGCCGTCGAGCCGCCGAGCCCAGGAGCCGCAGCGCCGAACCCCTGGACCGCCCGTGACCACGCCCAGCACCTCACAGCCGACGCCCACACCGACACCCGCATCCGCACCTGTGTCCGCGCCCGCCGCTGCGGGTGCCCCGAGCCGGTTCGGCTCGTTCGGTCCCGTCGGCCTGGTGCTGGCCGGCGGGATCTCCGTGCAGTTCGGCGCCGCCCTCGCGGTCACCCTGATGCCCAGGGCGGGCGCGCTCGGCGTGGTCTGCCTGCGGCTGTTCGTGGCCGCAGTCGTCCTGCTCGTCGTCTGCCGGCCCCGGCTGCGCGGCCACTCCCGCACCGACTGGGGCACGGTGATCGTCTTCGGTGTCGCCATGGCCGCGATGAACGGCCTCTTCTACCAGGGCGTCGCCCGCATCCCGCTGGGCCCCGCCGTCACCCTGGAGGTACTGGGCCCGCTCACCCTGTCCGTACTGGCCTCCCGGCGCGCGATCAACGCGGTCTGGGCCGGGCTGGCCCTGGCCGGAGTCTTCCTCCTCGGCGGCGGAGGCTTCAGCGATCTCGACCCCATAGGTGTCGCCTTCGCCCTGGGGGCCGGCGCCATGTGGGCCGCCTACATAATCTTCAGCGCCCGCACCGGCCGCCGTTTCCCGCAGGCGGACGGGCTGGCGCTGGCCATGGGAGTCGCGGCACTGCTGTTCCTGCCGCTGGGCATCGCCGAGGCCGGCACCAAGCTTCTCGACCCGACCACCCTCGCCCTGGGCTCGGCGGTCGCGGTCCTCTCCTCGGTCCTGCCCTACACCCTCGAACTCATCGCCCTGCGCCGCCTTCCCGCCCACACCTTCGCCATCCTCATGAGCCTGGAACCGGCCATCGCCGCCACCGCCGGTTTCCTCGTCCTCGGCCAGGCGCTGACTGCCGCCGAGGCGGCCGCCATCACCCTGGTGATCGCGGCGAGCATCGGCGCGGTGCGCACCCAGGTGGGCCGCGGCCGCCGACCGGCGGGCGGCACCCGACCGGAGCCGGCGGCCGGTTCTCAGCCTGGGCCGGCGGCCGGTTCTCAGTCGGAGGGGAACGGCAGCGCGTCCTGATAGCCGTTCGACGGCCGCTGGATCTTCTTCACGGTCTGGGAGTCCAGCGCGACCGGCGCCGACCTCGTGCCCAGCCTCCCGCCGGGATGCCAGTTGCCCGTGACCGACACCCAGGTGTTGGCGGGCGGGACGCTGCTGCCGTAGATCCGCACCTTCACGGACTGCGCGTCCGCCGCGCAGCACGAGATGATGATCCGGGTCAGGTCCCAGCTCCCGCCCCCCGAGACGGGTGTGACCAGCCCGCTCATCTCCACGGTCCGCCCCTTGATCGCCAGTGAACGGTCCTGCTGCACCCGGGTGGTGAAGTCCGTGAGCGTGATGGGCAGCGGCGAGGTCCTGGGCAGCGGATCGAAACTGTCCTGCTCCGGCACGGCCTTGGCGGGCTGCCGGGCGGCGGTGTACGCGCCGAGCGCCGGCGGGGCGTAGAAGAGCAGACTCAGCGCCGGGAACAGCAGCAGCCAGGCGACCCGGGGGACGGCCGAGTGGTCGTGACCATGGTGCCCGCCCTGATCGTCATGTGGTCCGGCGCCATGTGCGGGGCCACCATGCTGCTCGTGCTCGTCCCCACGCCCCTTCCGGCCCTCCCGCGCGACCGCCTCCATGATGCCCAGCGCCAGCAGCACGAACCCGGACAGGATCAGCAGCGGACGCATCCCGGGCTTGACGTAGCGCAGGCACAGGTCGGTGAAGAGCGAGGCCTGCAGCAGGCCCAGGCCGCTGAGGACCAGCAGGGTCACCTGAAGCGGACGTCTCACAGCAGCACCCCTCCGACCAGCACACTGCACAGGACCGCGACGACCGTCGTGGCGGCCGAGAAGCGGGCCGCGAAGGCCCGGCCGAAGGTGCCCGCCTGCAACGCGATCAGCTTGAGGTCGACCATGGGCCCGACCACCATGAACGCCAGCCGGGCAGTGGGCGAGAACCCCGTGAGCGACGACGCCACGAACGCGTCCGCCTCCGAACACACCGCCAGGATGATCGCCAGCGCGGCCAGGAACAGCACCGACAGCCACGGCGAACCGGAGAACGTGTCGAGCACGGAGCGCGGCACGGCCACATTGAAGGTGGCCGCCGCCATGGCGCCGACCACCAGGAAACCGCCCGCCTGCAGGAAGTCGTGCTGGAAGGCGCGCCGGAACTCCGTCCAGCGGCTGTGCCCCGGCTGGTGCCCGGTGTGCCGTACGGCCGGCCGCAGCCACTCCTCCCGGCCCAGCCAGAGCCAGAGCCAGCCCATCACGGCGGCGGTGACCAGCGAGGCGAGCAGCCGGGCCAGCACCATGAAGGGGCTGCCCGGGAAGGCGATGGCGGTGGCGGTCAGCACGACCGGGTTGATGGCGGGCGCGGAGAGCAGGAACGAGAAGGCGGCGGCGGGCGCGACCCCGCGCCCGATCAGGCTGTTCGCCACCGGCACCGACGCGCACTCGCACCCCGGCAGCACGACCCCCGCGATCCCCGCGACCGGCACGGCCAGCGCGGGACGCTTCGGCAGCAGCCGGGTGAACACCCGCTCCGGCACGAACGCGTTGATCGCCCCCGACAGTGCCGTACCCAGCAGCAGAAACGGCGTCGCCTGCACGATCACCGCGAGACACACCGTCTGCCAGGCCTGCAGCGCGGCCTTGCTCACGCCCTGACCGACGAGGAAGAGAGCGAAACCGGGCACGATGGCGGCGGCGACCAGGAGAAGGGGCCAGAAGCGGGGGAGTTCGCGCGCCGGCGCGTCGTCGGCCGCCACGTCGTCGGCCACCGCGTGACCGGCTCCCGGGGGCTCTACGGCAACCGTCGCCTCTGTCCCCACGGCGAGTTCATCTGTCCTCCGTATGACCCGCACGCCCCACACATCACTCCATTGCCGGATGTTCGCATCGAACATAGGGCATGGTGGTGCCGGTGCTGCGGCGGGTTGACCCAAGGAACGCCCCAGAGGTCACCAAGGATCGCCCCAGGGAACGCCCACCACCAAGAGGCGGCTGCGGTGCGGCAAATTCATGCAAGCATGCTTGATTGTTTCTGGTGCCGCTGCCATGCTCCTCCCCATGTCCGATCCGACGCCCGTCATCGACGACCTGCGTGAGGAGAGTGCGGAACTCGACCGGCTCGTGGCCGAGTTGGGAGCCGAGCAGTGGGCTCTCGCCACCCCCGCGCCCCGCTGGACCGTCGCTCACCAGATCGCCCACCTCGCCTGGACCGACCACTCCTCGCTGCTGGCCGTGACCGACCAGGACGCCTTCGCCCGCGAGGTGGAGAAGGCGCTCACCGCACCTGGGGACTTCGTCGACAACGGGGCGGAGGACGGGGCCGTCAAGCCCCCGGCCCAGTTGCTCGCGGACTGGCGGGCCGGGCGCGACGCCCTGGCGCAGGCGCTGTACGCGGCGCCCACGCGGGCGCGTTTCCCCTGGTACGGACCCCCTATGTCGGTCGCCTCCATGGCCACCGCCCGGCTGATGGAGACCTGGGCGCACGGCCTGGACATCGCGGACGCGCTGGGCGTCACCCGTACCCCCACCGACCGGCTCCGGCACATCGCCCGACTCGGCGTCCGCACCCGCGACTTCTCCTTCGGGGTGCACGGACTGCCCGTGCCGTTCGAGGAGTTCCGCGTCGAACTGACCGCGCCGTCCGGCGAGCTGTGGACGTACGGGCCCGAGGACGCCGACGACCGTGTCACCGGCCCCGCCCTCGACTTCTGCCTCCTGGTCACCCAGCGCGCCCACCGCGACGACCTCGCGATCGAGACCGTCGGCCCCGAAGCCGACCGCTGGCTCGACATCGCCCAGGCCTTCGCGGGCCCGCCCGGCCCCGGCCGCGCCCCGAAGGGCGGCACCCCGTGACCCTCCGGATAGGCAACGCCTCCGGCTTCTACGGCGACCGCTTCGACGCGATGCGGGAGATGCTGGCCGGCGGCGAACTCGACGTCCTCACCGGCGACTACCTCGCCGAACTGACCATGCTGATCCTGGGCCGCGACCGCCTCAAGGACCCCGGCGCCGGATACGCCCGCACCTTCCTGCGGCAACTGGAGGACTGTCTGGGCCTGGCGCACGAGCGGTCCGTCAAGATCGTCACGAACGCCGGCGGCCTCAACCCGGCCGGACTCGCCGACGCCGTACGGAAGCTGGCCGACCGGCTCGGCATCCCGGTGCGCGTCGCCCATGTGGAGGGCGACGACCTCACCGCCGCCCACCCCGGCAGCCTCGCCGCCCACGCCTACCTCGGCGGCTTCGGCATCGCCGAGTGCCTGCGGGCGGGCGCCGACATCGTGGTCACCGGCCGGGTCACCGACGCCGCCCTGGTCACCGGACCCGCCGCCGCGCACTTCGGCTGGCAACCGGGGGAGTACGACCGGCTCGCGGGCGCCGTCGTCGCCGGCCATGTCCTGGAGTGCGGGACCCAGGCCACCGGCGGCAACTACGCGTTCTTCGCCGAAGCGGCGGCCGCCGGCCGGGACCTGCGGCGGCCCGGCTTCCCGCTCGCCGAACTCCACGAGGACGGCAGCTGCGTCATCACCAAGCACCCCGGTACCGGCGGCTTCGTCGACGTCGGCACGGTCACCGCCCAACTGCTGTACGAGACCGGCGGCGCCCGTTACGCCGGCCCGGATGTCACCGCCCGGCTGGACACCGTACGGCTGCGCCAGGACGGCACCGACCGGGTGCGGATCGAGGGCGTACGCGGCGAGGCCCCGCCCCCGACCCTCAAGGTCGGCCGCAACCGGCTCGGCGGCTTCCGCAACGAGGTCGTCTTCGTGCTCACCGGGCTCGACATCGAGGCGAAGGCCGCACTCGTACAAGAACAGCTGGGGGACGCGCTCGCACACGTCAAGTCGCGCCCGTCCGGAATCCGTTGGGAACTCGCCCGCACCGACCACCCCGACGCGGACACCGAGGAGACGGCCAGCGCGCTGCTCCGGCTCGTCGTAAGGGACCAGGACGAGCAGACCGTCGGCCGGGCGCTGAGCGGGGCCGCCGTGGAACTGGCGCTCGCCAGCTACCCGGGCTTCCATGTGCTCGCGCCACCCGGAAAGGGCGCGCCCTATGGGGTCTTCGAGGATGCGTATGTCCCCCAGGGGGAGGTACCGCATAGGGCGGTCCTCCACGACGGGCGACGGATCCCTGTGCCGCCGGCCCAGGACACCCTCGTACTCCAGGATCCGCCCGAACCGCCGCTGCCCGCACCGCTTCCGGCCGGTCCCACCCGGCGGGCGCCCCTCGGCCTCGTCGCCGGAGCCCGCAGCGGTGACAAGGGCGGGAACGCCAACGTCGGCGTCTGGGTGCGCTCCGACGAGGCCTGGCGCTGGCTCGCGCACACCCTGACCGTCGGCACCTTCCGCGAACTCGTCCCGGAGAGCCAGGAGCTGACCGTCACCCGGTACCTCCTTCCCGAGCTCCGCGCCCTCAACTTCACCGTCGAGGGCATCCTCGGCCGGGGCGTGGCCGCCCAGCACCGTTTCGACCCCCAGGCCAAGGCCCTCGGCGAATGGCTCCGCTCCCGCCACCTGGACATCCCGGAGGCCCTGCTGTGACGGTCATCGAGACCACGCTCGACACGAACACCCCCGACTTCCGGGCGAACCGCGACGCCATGCTCGCCAAGCTCACCGACCTGGAGGCCGAACACGCCAAGGCCCTCGCGGGCGGCGGCGAGAAGTACGTGGCACGGCACCGGGGGCGCGGCAAGCTCCTCGCCCGCGAGCGCATCGAACTCCTCCTCGACCCCGACACCCCGTTCCTGGAACTGTCGCCGCTGGCCGCCTGGGGCAGCGACTACGCGGTGGGCGCCTCGCTCGTCACCGGGATCGGGGTCGTCGAGGGCGTCGAGTGCCTGATCACCGCCAACGACCCGACCGTGCGCGGCGGCGCCAGCAACCCCTGGTCGCTGAAGAAGGCCCTGCGCGCCGACGACATCGCCCTCGCCAACCGGCTGCCCTGCATCAGCCTGGTCGAGTCCGGCGGCGCCGACCTGCCCTCCCAGAAGGAGATCTTCATCCCGGGCGGCGCCATCTTCCGCGACCTGACCCGGCTCTCGGCCGCCGGCATCCCCACCGTCGCCGTCGTCTTCGGCAACTCGACCGCGGGCGGCGCCTACATCCCCGGCATGTCCGATCACGTGATCATGGTCAAGGAGCGCGCGAAGGTCTTCCTCGGCGGACCGCCCCTGGTGAAGATGGCCACCGGCGAGGAGAGCGACGACGAGTCCCTGGGCGGCGCCGAGATGCACGCGCGCGTGTCCGGTCTCGCCGACTACTTCGCCGTCGACGAACCGGACGCGCTGCGGCAGGCGCGCCGCGTGGTCGCCCGCCTCAACCACCGCAAGGCGCACCGGGACCCGGGTCCGGCCGAGCCCCCCAAGTACTCCGCCGAGGAACTCCTCGGCATCGTCCCGGGCGACCTCAAGATCCCCTTCGACCCGCGCGAGGTGATCGCCCGGCTCGTCGACGCCTCCGACTTCGACGAGTTCAAGCCGCTGTACGGGACGAGTCTCGCCACCGGCTGGGCGAGCCTGCACGGCTACCCGGTCGGCATCCTGGCGAACGCACAGGGCGTGCTGTTCAGCCAGGAGTCCCAGAAGGCCGCCCAGTTCATCCAGCTCGCCAACCAGCGCGACATCCCCCTCCTCTTCCTGCACAACACCACCGGCTACATGGTCGGCAAGGAGTACGAGCAGGGCGGGATCATCAAACACGGCGCCATGATGATCAACGCGGTCAGCAACAGCCGCGTCCCCCACATCTCCGTCCTCATGGGCGCCTCCTACGGCGCAGGCCACTACGGCATGTGCGGGCGCGCCTACGACCCCCGTTTCCTGTTCGCCTGGCCCAGCGCCAAGTCGGCCGTCATGGGCCCGCAGCAGCTCGCCGGCGTCCTCTCGATCGTCGCACGCCAGTCGGCCGCCGCGAAGGGGCTGCCGTACGACGAGGAGGGCGACGCGGCCCTGCGCGCCATGGTCGAGCAGCAGATCGAGTCCGAGTCGCTGCCGATGTTCCTGTCCGGGCGGCTGTACGACGACGGCGTCATCGACCCGCGCGACACCCGCACCGTCCTCGGCCTTGCCCTGTCCGCCATCCACACCGCCCCCTACGAAGGCGCGCGGGGCGGCTTCGGCGTCTTCCGGATGTGAGGGATCAAGTGATTTCGACCCTGCTGGTCGCCAACCGCGGCGAGATCGCCCGCCGGATCTTCCGCACCTGCGCCGAACTCGGCATCAGGACCGTCGCCGTGCACTCGGACGCCGACGAGAACGCGCTGCACGCGCGCACGGCCGACACGGCGGTACGGCTGCCGGGCAACACCCCCGCCGAGACGTACCTGCGCGGCGACCTGGTGGTGAAGGCCGCCGTGGCCGCCGGCGCGGACGCCGTGCACCCCGGGTACGGCTTCCTCTCCGAGAACGCCGACTTCGCCCGCGCCGTCCTCGACGCCGGCCTGCTCTGGATCGGCCCGCCCCCCGCGGCGATCGAGGCGATGGCGTCCAAGACGCGCGCCAAGGAGCTGATGGGGATCGCGCCGCTCGGTGACGTCACCGAGGCGGACCTGCCGGTGCTGGTGAAGGCGGCCGCGGGCGGCGGAGGGCGCGGCATGCGCATCGTGCGCCGCCTCGACGAACTGGGCACCGCGCTGGAGGGCGCGCGCGCCGAGGCCGCCAGCGCCTTCGGCGACGGCGAGGTCTTCGTCGAGCCCTACATCGAGCGCGGCCGCCATGTGGAGGTGCAGATCCTCGCCGACACGCACGGCACGGTGTGGCCGCTGGGCACCCGCGACTGCTCGCTCCAGCGCAGGCACCAGAAGGTGATCGAGGAAGCGCCGGCACCCGGGCTCCCCGAAGGCCTCGTGAAGGAGCTGTACGCGCTGGCCGTGCGCGCCGCGCGCTCCGTCGCGTACGTCGGCGCGGGCACCGTCGAGTTCCTCGTCGCCGACGGCAGGGCCCACTTCCTGGAGATGAACACCCGCCTCCAGGTCGAACACCCCGTCACCGAGGCCGTGTCCGGCATCGACCTGGTCGCGGAACAGCTCCGCGTCGCCGAGGGCCACGCACTCCCGCTCGACGCACCACGCGCCCGCGGCCACGCCATCGAGGCCCGCCTCTACGCCGAGGACCCCGCCCGCGACTGGACCCCGCAGACCGGCACCCTGCACCGCCTCGCCGTACCCGACAGCGTCCGCCTGGACACCGGGTACACCGACGGCGACGAGATCGGCGTCCACTACGACGCGATGCTCGCGAAAGTCGTCGCGCACGCCCCCACACGCGCGGAAGCGCTGCGCAAGCTGGCGCACGCGCTCGAAAACACCACCCTGCACGGCCCCACCACCAACCGCGACCTCCTCGTCCGCTCCCTGCGCCACGAGGAGTTCACCGCGGCCCGCATGGACACCGGCTTCTACGAGCGCCACCTCACCGAGTTGACGGCGCCCGCCCCCGATCCGCACGCCCCCCTCGCGGCCGCCCTGGCCGACGCCCACGGCCGCTCCCGCTTCGGCGGCTGGCGCAACGTCTCCTCCCAGCCGCAGACGAAGCGCTACCTGATGGCGGGCGAGGAGCACGAGGTCCACTACCGGCACACCCGCGAAGGCCTCACCGCGGACGGCGTGCGGGTCGTGCACGCGGGCGCGCGTCTGGTCGTACTCGAAGTGGACGGCGTACGCCGGAAGTTCGAGGTGTCGACGTACGGCGACCAGGTCCACGTCAACAACACGGCCCTCACCGTCCTGCCCCGCTTCCCCGATGCCAAGGCTCAGTTGGCACCGGGTTCGCTGCTCGCACCGATGCCGGGGACGGTCGTACGGGTGGCGGAGGGGCTGGAGGAGGGGTCGGCCGTGGAGGCCGGCCAGCCCCTCCTCTGGCTGGAGGCGATGAAGATGCAGCACCAGATCACAGCGCCGGTGACGGGGACGCTGAGCGAGCTGCGGGTCGTGGTCGGACAGCAGGTAGACCCCGGCTCTCTACTGGCGGTAGTGCAAGCGCCCCGATAGGGGCGCTGGGGGTACCCCCGGCCGAAGGCTGGGGGAGGAACTGCGCGAGCAACCACGACGATCCCGCACCCGAAGGAGCCACCATGCCCCCTCAAATCGAATCCGACGAGCACAAGGCACTCCGCGCAGCGGTTGCCACCCTCGGCGCCAAATACGGCCGCGACTACATCACCCGAACCATCACCGAGGGCCGCCACCCCACCGAACTCTGGCAAGAGGCGGGCAAGCTCGGCTACCTCGGCGTCAACCTCCCGGAAGGGTACGGCGGCGGAGGCGGCGGAATCACCGAACTCTCCATCGTCCTCGAAGAACTCGGCGCCGCGGGCTCCCCGCTGCTCATGCTCGTGGTCTCACCGGCGATCTGCGGCACCGTGATCGCCCGCTTCGGCACCGAGCACCAGAAGCGGGCCTGGCTCCCCGGACTCTCCGACGGCTCACTCCTCATGGCCTTCGGCATCACCGAACCCGACGCCGGCTCCAACTCCCACCGCATCACCACCACCGCCCGCCGCGACCCGGACACCGGCGACTGGCTCCTCACCGGCCGCAAGGTCTTCATCTCCGGCGTCGACATGGCCGACGCGGTCCTGATCGTCGGCCGCACCGAAGACGCCCGCACCGGACGCCTCAAGCCCTGCCTGTTCATCGTCCCGACGGACGCCGAGGGCTTCCACAAGCGCCCGATCGACATGGAACTCCAGGCGGCCGAGAAGCAGTTCGAGCTGACCCTGGACGACGTACGGCTGCCCGCGGACGCACTCGTCGGCGACGAGGACGCGGGCCTGCTGCAACTCTTCGCCGGCCTCAACCCGGAACGGATCATGACGGCCGCCTTCGCGATCGGCATGGGCCGCCACGCGCTGTCCAAGGCGATCGAGTACGCGCGCGACCGTACCGTCTGGAAGACCCCCATCGGCGCCCACCAGGCCATCGCACACCCCCTCGCCCAGGCACACATCGACCTCGAACTCGCCCGCCTGATGATGCAGAAGGCGGCGCAGCTGTACGACGCCGGGGACGACGTCGGCGCAGGTGAGGCCGCCAACATGGCGAAGTACGCGGCGGGTGAGGCCTGCGTCAGGGCGGTCGACCAGGCCGTGCACACCCTCGGCGGCAACGGACTTACCCGTGAATTCGGGCTCGCGTCTTTGATAACAGCCGCACGTGTGGCTCGTATTGCTCCGGTGAGCAGGGAGATGATTCTCAACTACGTCTCCCACCAGACCCTGGGCCTGCCCAAGTCGTACTAGGCCGCCTTGGAGGAATCGTGTTCCGCAGCGCGTACGCAGACGTCCCGCCCGTAGAACTCCCCATCCACGAGGCGGTGCTGGGCCGGGCCGCCGAGTTCGGCGACACGCCCGCCCTGATCGACGGCACCGACGGCACCACCCTCACCTACGCACAACTGGACCGGTTCCACCGGCGGATCGCCGCCGCGTTCGCCGACGCGGGCGTCCGCAAGGGAGACGTCCTCGCCCTGCACAGCCCGAACACGGTCGCCTTCCCGACGGCGTTCTACGCGGCCACGCGCGCGGGCGCCTCCGTCACCACCGTGCACCCGCTCGCCACGCCCGAGGAGTTCGCCAAGCAGCTGAAGGACTCCGCGGCCCGCTGGATCGTCACCGTCTCACCGCTCCTGCAGACCGCCCGCCGGGCCGCCGAACTCGCGGGCGGCGTCGAGGAGATATTCGTCTGCGACAGCGCGACCGGACACCGGAGCCTGCTCGACATGCTCGGCTCCACCGCCCCCGAGCCGAAGGTCGACATCGACCCGGCCGAGGACGTCGCCGCGCTGCCGTACTCCTCCGGCACCACCGGCGTCCCCAAGGGCGTGATGCTCACCCACCGGCAGATCGCCACCAACCTCGCCCAACTGGACGTCTCCGTCCCCTCCGGCCCAGGCGACCGCATCCTCGCCGTCCTGCCGTTCTTCCACATCTACGGCCTCACCGCGCTCATGAACGCGCCCCTGCGCAAGGGCGCCACCGTCGTCGTACTGCCCCGCTTCGAGCTGGAGACCTTCCTCAAGGCGATCCAGACCCATCGCATCACCGGCCTGTGGGTCGCCCCGCCGATCGTCCTCGCCCTCGCCAAGCACCCGCTGGTCGAGCAGTACGACCTGTCCTCCCTGAAGTACGTCATGAGCGCCGCCGCGCCCCTGGACGCCCAGCTCGCCACGGCCGGCGGACAGCGCCTGGGCCTGCCGCCCGTCGCGCAGGGTTACGGCATGACGGAACTCTCGCCCGGCACCCACATCGTGCCCCTCGACGCCCTCGACCAGGCACCGCCCGGCACGGTCGGCAAGCTCATCGCAGGCACCGAGATGCGGATCGTGTCGCTCGACGACCCGCACAAGGACGTCGGCGTCGGTGAGCCCGGCGAGATCGCCATCCGCGGCCCCCAGGTCATGAAGGGCTACCTCGGCAAACCCGAGGCCACCGCCGACATGATCGACCCCGACGGCTGGCTGCACACCGGGGACGTCGGCCATGTCGACGCCGACGGCTGGCTCTTCGTCGTCGACCGCGTCAAGGAACTCATCAAGTACAAGGGCTTCCAGGTGGCCCCCGCCGAACTGGAGGCACTCCTGCTCACCCACCCGGGCATCGCCGACGCCGCGGTCATCGGCGCCTACAACGAGGACGGCAACGAGATCCCGCACGCCTTCGTCGTCCGCCGGTCCACCGCCGACGACACCGCCGAGCTCACCGAGAACGAGACCATGCTCTACGTCGCCGAACGCGTCGCACCCTACAAGCGCGTCCGCAAGGTCACCTTCATCGCCGGGGTCCCCCGCGCGGCCTCCGGGAAGATACTCCGCCGCGAACTGCGCGAACTCGCCAAGACCGGGGAACCCGAGGAGGGCCCATGACGTTGATCGGACACACCCGCGAGCGAGCCGTCACCACCCTCAGCCTCGACTCCGCCGACACCCGCAACGCCCTGTCCGCCGCCCTCGTCACCGAACTCGCCGAGGCCCTCACCGACTGTGCCAAGGACCCCGACGTCCGCGCGGTCGTCCTCACCCACACCGGTACGACCTTCAGCGCCGGCGCCGACCTGCGCGACCCGCCCCATCCCGACGCCCTCGTCCAGCTCCTGCGCCAGATCGTCGAACTGCCCAAGCCGGTCGTCGCCCGCGTCACCGGCCACGTCCGCGCGGGCGGCCTCGGCCTCCTCGCCGCCTGCGACATCGCCGCCGCCTCCACCGAGTCCACCTTCGCCTTCACGGAGGTGCGGATCGGAGTCGCCCCCGCGGTGATCTCCCTCCCCCTCCTCCCGCGCACCGACCCCCGCGCCCTCGCCCGCTACTACCTCACCGGCGAACGCTTCACCCCCGCCGAAGCCGTCCACCTGGGCCTGCTCACCACGACGGCCGACGATGTGGACAGCGCCCTCTCACCCATCCTCGACGGCATCCGCCGTTCCTCGCCCCAGGCCCTGGCCGAGACGAAACAGCTGCTCACAGCTAGGGTGCTGGAGACATTCGACCGGGACGCGGCCCACCTCACCGCGCTCTCGGCCCGGCTGTTCTCCTCCGACCAGGCCCGCGAGGGGATGACGGCCTTCCTCGAACGACGGGATGCGGCGTGGGTGGTGTGAACACGGGTATGAGCACGGCGGAACGCGCCCCGAAGCAGGACCGCAGCCGGGCCACCCGGCAACGGCTCCTGGAAGCCGCCGTGGCCTGCCTCGCGGAACACGGCTGGGCGGGCTCCACGGTCGCCGTCGTCGCCGAACGCGCCGGCGTCTCCAGGGGCGCCGCCCAGCACCACTTCCCGACCCGCGAGGACCTCTTCACCGCGGCCGTCGAATACGTCGCCGAGGAACGCTCCACGGCCCTGCGCGCCCTGTTCCCGCAGGGCGCGGGCGACGACCGCCGGGCCGTCGTCTCGGCCCTGGTCGACCTCTACACCGGCCCCCTCTTCCGCGCCGCCCTCCACCTCTGGGTGGCCGCCTCCAACGAGGACCAGCTCCGCCCCCGGGTCACCGAACTGGAAGCCCGGGTCGGCCGCGAGACCCACCGCATCGCCGTGGACCTCCTGGACGCCGACGAGACCCGCCCAGGCGCCCGAGAGACAGTCCAAGGCCTCCTGGACATGGCAAGAGGCCTGGGCCTGGCCAACCTGTTGACGGACGACAGGGGGAGGCGGGAGCGGGTGGTGGCGCAGTGGGCGCTGCTACTGGACGAGACCCTGGGCTGAAAAGCAGGGCCCGAACGGCCCCCTTTTCAGGGGCGCGGGGAACTGCGCGACCAGCCACACACCACCCGCAGTCGCCGATGTTGCTCAGCCACCCTTCTCAGTGGGCGATATCCGCATACCCTTCGATGTCCTGAGGACTCCTGGTCCCCGGCCCCACATACTCCGCCGAAGGGCGAACCAACCGCCCCGTCCGCTTCTGCTCAAGAATGTGCGCCGACCACCCGGCGGTCCTCGCACACGTGAACATCGACGTGAACATGTGCGCCGGCACCTCCGCGAAGTCCAGCATGATCGCGGCCCAGAACTCCACGTTGGTGGCGAGCACACGATCCGGCCGACGGTTGTGGAGCTCCTCCAGCGCCGCCTTCTCCAGCGCCTCCGCGATCTCGAACCGCGGCGCCCCCAGCTCCCGCGCAGTACGCCGCAGCACCCGTGCCCGCGGATCCTCGGCCCGGTACACCCGGTGCCCGAACCCCATCAGCCGCTCACCCCGGTCCAGGGCCTGCTTGACGTACCCGACCGCGTCCCCGGTCCGCTCGATCTCCTCGATCATCCCGAGCACCCGGGACGGCGCACCCCCGTGCAGCGGCCCCGACATGGCCCCCACCGCACCCGACAGCGCGGCGGCGACATCCGCACCGGTGGAGGCGATGACCCGGGCCGTGAACGTCGATGCGTTCATGCCGTGCTCGGCGGCAGAGGTCCAGTACGCGTCCACGGCGGCGACATGCTTCGGATCCGGCTCCCCCCGCCACCGGATCATGAACCGTTCGACCACCGAGTGCGCCTTGTCGATCTCCTGCTGCGGCACCATCGGCAGCCCCTGCCCGCGCGCGGACTGGGCGACGTACGACAGCGCCATGACCGCGGCCCGCGCCAGGTCCTCCCGGGCCTGGGCCGCGTCGATGTCGAGCAGCGGTTTCAGCCCCCACACCGGGGCGAGCATGGCGAGCGCGGACTGGACGTCCACCCGGATGTCACCCGAATGGACGGGGATCGGGAACGGCTCGGCCGGCGGCAGCCCGGGATTGAAGGCCCCGTCGACGAGCAGCCCCCACACGTTCCCGAACGAGACGTGGCCGACCAGATCCTCGATGTCGACGCCCCGGTACCGCAGGGCGCCCCCCTCCTTGTCCGGTTCGGCGATCTCCGTCTCGAACGCGACGACTCCTTCGAGCCCGGGTACGAAGTCGGACATGGGGCGGCTCCTCATGGGTGTAGGCGGAGGCAACAGCACCATAACTCCGAGTGCCATGGTTGGGGAGCCCAGCGGCACTCAGTGCCACACCCGATGCCGCACTCCGGTGCCGCACAGAGCGATACGGCAAGATGACCGCGTGACCGACCGCGACGCCGCCACCTCCGACGAACCCATCCTCGACCCCGCCGCGATGCGCGAGCACTACCGGGCCGAGGGCTTCGACGAGCACGAACTGGCCGCACACCCCATGGACCAGTTCACCCGCTGGTTCGAAGAGGCAGCGCGGGCGGCCGCCGACGGCATGATCTACGAACCCAACGCGATGGTCGTCTCCACCGCCGATGCCGAGGGCCGCCCCAGCTCACGCACGGTCCTGATGAAGCAGTACGACACCCAGGGCTTCGTCTTCTACACCAACTACGACTCCCGCAAGGCCCGGGACCTCGCCGCGAACCCGTATGTCTCGGTGCTCTTCCCCTGGCACCCCATCGGCCGCCAGGTCGTCGTCACCGGCACCGCCCGCCGCACCGGCCGCGACGAGACCGCCGCGTACTTCCGCACCCGCCCGCACGGCTCCCAGCTCGGCGCCTGGGCCAGCACCCAGTCCACGGTCATCTACTCCCGCGCCGAACTCGACGCGGCCTACGCCGAGCTCAACGCCCGCTACCCCGAGGGCGAACAGGTCCCGGTGCCTCCGCACTGGGGCGGCTTCCGCATCGCCCCCCAGACCGTCGAGTTCTGGCAGGGCCGCCAGAACCGCCTCCACGACCGCCTCCGCTACGTCGCCGACCCCGACGGCAGCTGGCACGTGGAACGCCTCAGCCCCTGACAGCCCCCACAAACGCAGACGACCCGCGAGCTCGGGTCCCTCCGCCTGGGCGAAGGAGCCGGCCGGACGTACCGGCGAGCTCGCGGGTCGGGTGACTGCGTTGGATTGGCCGGCTGCATGCGTCTGGCGCACGCCGGTCCGGCACCGCACATCGTGTGGTGGCGAGCCGTTAGCCCGCAGCCACCTCGCGCGTCCGGGTTTCACTCATTTACCCGATCACCTCCTTTCCTACGTAACCGCCACCCTAAGAAGCTGCGGGGAAGGACTCAACTGTTTTTCGGAGGTGTTTGCGGAGGCGCTTCTCGTTGGGCGCTGTAGCCGTACCCGTCGCCCCGCTGCAGAAGCCGCAGATTCCAGTGCGAAACGTTGAGACGGCCTTGGGGCGTGGTGAGGCTGTGCTGCCCCCTGGCCCGGACGGAAACACGCCCGGTCCAGGTACCCGCCCACTTGCCAGAGGGGACGACGGCACGGACGAGGTCCCCGGTGACGTACCCGAAGTGCTGCTTGGTGCGGGAGCGCCGCAGTCGCGGGAAGCCGTACCGGGCGGGTGTGGTGCGGACGTACGAGCCGCGTCCGGTGGCCTTCGCGACCAGGACCCGTTCGGGGAATCGTACGATCGCGTCTCCGCCCTCGTGATCGAGGTGTCCGACGGACAGCGCGTCGAGGGCGTGCGTCTTACCGAGGCCGGTGGCGGTGCGGTTGCTCATGGTGACAGGTCCGCGCCGGACACATCGGAGAAGCCGTGGTCGCTCAGTTCGGCCATGGTGCGTCCGTATCCGCAGCCGTAGTCCAGGACCCGGGCGGTCCGGCTCACTCCCGCCATCCAGGTGGCGTTCAGCGGATGGTGAACGTCTTCGTGGCCCCGATGCCGTCCCAGTACGCGATCTGAGTGTCGAGATCCGTCATGCAGGTGCAGCGTACGGCTCTTCAGGGCACTCTCCTGTGCCCCTTGATCCATTTCCGGGACCCCCTAGCGTTCGGGGCATGACAAAGCGCCGGGTGATTCTCAGTGGGTCCGTGTTCGAGGAGGAGATCGGGTATGCGCGGGCGGTGGTGGACGGGGACTGGGTGCATGTGTCGGGGACGACGGGGTTCGACTATGCGGCGATGACCATTTCCGAGGACGTGGTGGAGCAGGCCGAGCAGTGTCTGCGGAACATCGGGGACGCGCTGGCCGAGGCGGGGTGTGGGTTCGGGGATGTGGTGCGGGTGCGGTATCTGCTGCCCGTGCGGGAGGACTTCGAGCCGTGCTGGCCGGTGCTGCGGCGGGTGTTCGGGGAGGTGCGGCCGGCCGCGACGATGATGGTGTGCGGGCTGGCGGATCCTCGCATGAAGATCGAGATCGAGGTGTACGCGCGGCGGGCGCCGGGAGACGGCGCGTGACGGGTCTGCGGCTGGGATTGTGAACGACCGCTTGCAACGATTCCTTCAATCTTGTGGGAACACAGTGTGGGCTGCGTCACGTTCGAGTTGAATGAAGGGCAGTGAGTGAACCGACGCGCCGTGCGTGCGGACGCAGCCTGATGGGGGTCCAGGTGAGTGCTTCCCGGCGTAGTGGGGCCACGGACGAGCTGGGGCCCGACGGGCCCGAGCCGGAACCGGAGCGGGATGCTCCGGAGGACTCGGGCGGGTCCGATCTGCTCGCCGCGCTCCTCGACGGCATGGACGCGGCTCTGTGCGCCTTCGACGCGGACGGTTTCGTCACCCACTGGAACCGTGAGGCCGAGCGGATCCTCGGGTGGACGGCGGCCGAGGCGGTGGGGCGGCGCGGGTTCGCCGGGTGGGCGGTGCGCGAGGCGGACGCCGAGGAGATCGAGGGGCGGCTGATGGCCGCCATGCATGCGTCCGGGCGGCAGGTGCACGAGTTCGCGCTGCTCACGAAGAACGGCGGGCGGGTGCTCGTACGGACGCAGTCGGCCGCGGTGCGCGGTCCGGACGGGAAGCCGGCGGGTGTGTACTGCGCGTTCAGCGAGGTGCACGCGCAGATAGACCTGGAGCGGTCGATCGCGCTGAGCGAGGCGCTGTTCGAGGACGCGGCCTGGGGTGTCGTACTCGTGGACGCGGATCTGCGGCCCGCCGTGGTGAACGCGCACGCGGCCCGGGCGCTCGGTATCGGGCGTACGGCGGCGCTGGGGCGGCCGCTGGGCGAGTTGCTCGCGGTGGGCGTGGAGGACCTGGAGGGTGCGCTCACGCATGTGCTGGCGGAGGGTGCGCCGCCCGCGCCGGCGGAGATGTGGGTGAGCGTACGGACGGCGGAGGGCGAGCAGCGCCGGTGCTGGCGGTCGGGGTTCGTGCGGCTGGCGTCGCCGCTCGCGGAGGAGCCGGTGCCGCTCGGGGTCGGCTGGCTGTTCCAGGACGTCACGGAGGCCAAGCAGGGCGAGCAGGAGGCGGCTGTGCTGCGCTTCCGTGTCAACCAGCTGCATCGCGCCGCCCGTGCCGCCGCCGAGTGCGAGGATCCGGCGGAGGCCGCGACGGTCCATCTGGACTTCGCGTTGGCGGGGTTCGCCGATCATGCGGTGATCGACCGGGTGGTGGGCGGTTCCCGGGGTGACGGCGATGTCGGGCCGGTGCGGCTGGTGCGGATCGCGGCCACGCCCGCCGGTGCGCCGGGGCCGAGCCTGCTGACGGGCGCGGCGGGGCTGCCGGTGCGCTACGAGGAGGGGCATCCGGCGCTGCAGTGTGTGGAGCGGGCCGGGAGTGTGCGGGCGGACGCCGGGTCGGTGCCGCCGGACCGGGCGCGGGCGTGGGCGCTGGACCGGCAGTGGCCCGGCGACGCGGTGCACGCGATGTGCGCGGTGCTGCGCAGCCGGGGGCGGACGTTCGGCGTGGTGACGTTCCTGCGCGGGGCGGGCCGGAGCCGCTTCGAGCGGGTGGACGCGACGTACGCGGAGGACGTGGCCGTGCGTATCGCGACGGCGCTGGATCTGACGGGGCTCCTGAGAGAGCACTAGCGTCGCACTAGTGCTGGTAGAAGATGCGGTCCCGGTACTCCTCGAACACACGGGCGTTCCATTCGTGGCCGCCGTCGACGTTGCCGGAGCGCAGCAGCGGGGGTTCGACGCCGCGGTCGGCGAGGGTGGCCGCGGTGGTGGCCAGGACCGCCTGGAGCAGGGCGCTGGTGACGACCGTGGAGGCGGGTGCGAAGGGCGCCGGGATGGTGTCGAGGGTGAGTTCCGCGTCCCCGACGGCGATCTTCGAGTCGAGGACGACGTCGCAGTGGTCCTTGAGGTAGGTGCCGGAGGAGTGCCGGGAGGCGGTCTGCGTGGCGTAGGCCACGGAGGTCACGCCGATGACCTTGGCACCGCGTTCGCGGGCGCCGATGGCCATCTCCACGGGCATGGCGTTGCGGCCGGAGAGGGAGATGATCACGAGGGCGTCGCCGGTGCGCAGGGGTGAGGTGTCGAGGACCGCGGTGGCGAGTCCGTCGACGCGTTCGAGGCGGGAGCCGAGGGTGGCGGGCATGACGTCGACGCCGACGAGACCGGGGACGGCGAGCAGGTTCATGAGGGCGAGGCCGCCGGCGCGGTAGACGACGTCCTGGGCGGCGAGTGAGGAGTGGCCGGCGCCGAAGGCGAACAGCCGGCCGCCGGCCGTGACGGTGTCGGCGAGGAGGGTGCCGGCGACGGCGATGGCCTCGGCCTCCTCGTCACGGACCCGTTGCAGGAGGCCGATGGCGGCGTCGAAGAACAGGTCGGCGGGCGTGCCGTCGCTCATGCGTTGCCCCTTCGCAGCGTCAGCGGCAGCGCTTGTGTCAGCGTCTGCGTCGCGGATCACCCTCAGGTCTGGACCAGCATGGTGTCAATATGGCCGCACGCCGGCCGCACGCGTACCGCACTTCGGCTGCCCTCTTGAGGCTCCCTTTTGTCGGTGCGGCCCGGTTGTCGGTGGGATCCGGCAGAATTGGTTGCAGGGCCAGCGCACGCGGCCGGGCTTCCGGCAGAGGTAATCGAGGGGCACGTATGTCCGGACTGATCGACACCACGGAGATGTATCTCCGCACCATCCTCGAGCTTGAAGAGGAAGGCGTGGTGCCCATGCGCGCCCGTATCGCGGAGCGGCTCGACCAGAGTGGGCCGACGGTGAGCCAGACGGTGGCGCGGATGGAGCGGGACGGGCTGGTGTCCGTCGCCAGCGACCGCCATCTGGAGCTGACCGACGAGGGCCGCCGGCTGGCGACGCGCGTGATGCGCAAGCACCGGCTCGCCGAGTGTCTGCTGGTCGATGTGATCGGCCTGGAGTGGGAGCAGGTGCACGCCGAGGCGTGCCGCTGGGAGCACGTGATGAGCGAGGCGGTGGAGCGGCGGGTGCTGGAGCTGCTGCGTCACCCGACCGAGTCGCCGTACGGCAACCCGATCCCGGGCCTGGAGGAGCTGGGCGAGAAGGACGGCGCGGACCCGTTCCTCGACGAGGGCATGGTGTCGCTGGCCGACCTGGACCCGGGTGCGGACGGCAAGACCGTGGTCGTACGCCGGATCGGGGAGCCCATCCAGACCGATGCGCAGTTGATGTACACGCTGCGGCGGGCGGGCGTGCAGCCCGGTTCGGTGGTGAGCGTGACCGAGTCGGCCGGCGGGGTGCTGGTGGGCAGCGGTGGTGAGGCGGCCGAGCTGGAGGCGGACGTCGCCTCCCATGTGTTCGTCGCCAAGCGCTGAGCTCGCGGTGGCGTTCAACTTCCTTTGTATGCAGGGAAGTTGACGTTCCTCTTCGGCGTCCTGCCTCGGTGTGTCGAACGCGCCGAATCCAAGATTCAGTGCGCCGAATCGCAGCGCTCGAACGTTTCGCGTGCGAGGCTGTCGCGAGAGGCATATGACCTGAGGGGGCGGGGAGGATGTGCCGAAGACGTGGAAATGGACACGGGGGCGGACATGGGTTTGGCCCCGGCACCTTGCGGTGCCGGGGCCTGTCCTCCCCATCGCTGACCCGGAGCCCCGAGCTCCCAGGGTCATCCCCTCGGACCGTTTTTCCCCGAGCGGTCCGCCCCCCGCAGAACAAATCCCCCCGGCGGCGCCGATCATGCCTGAGCAGGGGTCACTCGAACGAGGGGTGTTGCCCGCAGGAGCCCTATTTTCGAATAGGTATTCGATAGTCTGCAGCGGTACCGAAACACCAGGAAGCGATACGAGGCGACACTAGGCACGCGGAGCTAGGGGGGTGCCAGGCCCATGGCACGGCGCATCGACGTGACAGGAGCCGGCGGCGTACACCTCGCCGCCTGGGAGTTCGCGGACCCGCCCAAGAAGGACGATCCAGCACGGCCGGGCGCCGACCGTGCCGACCCCGACCACTCGTCCCCCGGCGTGCTGTTACTGCACGGCCTGATGGGCCGCGCCTCGCACTGGGCGTCCACCGCCCGCTGGCTCTCCGAGCGGTACCGCGCCGTCGCCCTCGACCAGCGCGGCCACGGCCAGAGCGACAAGCCCCCGCAGGCCGCGTACACCCGTGAGGCGTATGTCGAGGACGCCGCGGCCGCCGTCGAGCAGCTGGGCCTCGCCCCGGCCGTGCTCGTCGGCCACGCAATGGGCGCGCTGACCGCCTGGCAGCTCGCCGCGAAGCGCCCCGAACTGGTCCGGGGTGTGATCATCTGCGATATGCGGGCCTCCGCGCTGGGCGCGGCCTCGCAGCGCGAGTGGGCCGACTGGTTCAAGTCCTGGCCCGTTCCCTTCGCCACGCTCGCCGACGTCCGCAAGTGGTTCGGCGAGGACGATCCCTGGGTGGAGCGGCCGAACCCCGCGCGCGGGGAGTTCTACGCCGAGGTGATGCACGAGAGCGGCGACGGCTGGCGGCCCGTGTTCGACCCCGACCGGATGCTGAAGTCCCGGGAGACCTGGGTGTACGACGCGCACTGGGAGGAGCTGGCGCAGGTGGAGTGCCCCGCGCTGGTCGTGCGTGGGGTGGACGGGGAGCTGGGACGGGCGGAGGCGCAGGAGATGGTCCGGGTGCTGCCCCGGGGGGAGTACGCCGAGGTGGCTGATGCCGGGCATCTGCTGCCCTATGACCGGCCGGAGGCCTGGCGGGCGGCTGTGGAGCCGTTTCTTGAGCGGGTGGGGGAGTGAGCAGCGCCTACTGGGCAGGGGATCAGGTGCGTCGGCGGCTGCGGGTCGTGTGTGGTTGCTCGCGCAGTTCCTCCCCCAGCCTTCGGCCGGGGGTACCCCCAGCGCCCCTGAAAGGGGCGCGGCAGTCACCCCTTGCTGACAGCCGAAAGGATCTCCGGCAAGTGGGCCGCCGTGCGCGGTGCCGCTGCGTGTAGGCCTGCCCATGTGATGCCCGCCCCGTAGGCCGCCCCCACCGGCAGCAGCACCCAGGTCCATTCCCCGCCCTCCGCGCTCACGTTCAAGGCGATCGTCAGGACGATCACGGGGGCGCACAGCAGGGCCGCCGAGACCATGCCGCCGAAGATCGCGATCCAGGCCAGGCCGGTCTGGCCCGCCGCGACGTTCCGGTGGCCCTCCTGGGGGATGGAGTAGGGGAAGCGGGCCGAGGTCCAGGCGCCGGTCGCCAGCATCGCGCCGAGGAGCGCGAAGGACAGGCCGAGCACCTCGGGCAGCCGGGGCCAGTCGCCCAGCATCGCCGTGGTCAGGACGGTCACCAGCGTCGCGTACGGCAGGGTGATGACCAGCAGGGCCAGCGCCCGTCCGCGCAGTTCGACGTAGGCGTCGCGGGCGGACGAGATGGTCATGGCCACCATCCAGAAGGCCGACGTGTCCTGCCCGAACTGGTTGTACATCTGGATGCCGAGCATCCCGGCGGCGAAGCACGCGAAGTAGATCGACCCGGTGCCCTGCAGGGCGTTGAAGACGGGCACGATCAGACCGATGGCCAGCGAGGTCACCCACGCGGCCTTGGTCTTGGGGTCGCGCCAGACGTAACGGAGGCTGCGCATCATCACCGTACCGGTACGTCCGGAGGGGAGCAGCCGGCCCAGACCGTCACTCGACGCCGGGCCCCGGCCGGCCGAGTCGGGCGCCTGGAGCGTGGAGCCGTCCGGCGCGGTCATCAGCCGGGTCAGCGTCCGCGCCCAGGCACCGACGAGCAGCGTCAACGCGGCGGCGCAGAGGGCGAGCTGAGCGACGGCCGTGCCGTACGACCCCTCGCTCGCCGAGTGCACCGCCGCGATCGCCGAAGCCGGCGGCAGCCACCGCACCACGTCGGCCACCGGCGCGAGCTCCCCGAGCCCGGCCGAACCCAGGCTCCGCGCCCCGAAGTTGACCAACTGCGCCCCGACGGCGATGACAAGGCCGCTCAGTACGGCCAGGTCTCGTCCCTTGCGACTGGTCAGCAGTCGTACGTTGGCGGCGGCGACCGCCCGTGCGAGGGCCACGCAGACCAGCAGCGCGAGGACGACGGCGACGACCGCGACGCCGTACCCGGCGGCCCCGTGCGCCACGGACACCGCACAGCCCACCAGCAGCAACAGCGTGAACAGCGGGCCGATGCCGACGAGCGAGGCGGCGAGGAGGGCCCGTACCAGCGGCCGGGGCCGCAGTGGGAACATCACCAGGCGGGTCGGGTCCAGGGTCTCGTCGCCGCTCGGGAAGAACAGCGGCATGAACGCCCATCCCAGCGCCAGTACGGCCGTCACCAGCACGGCCACCGCATCCGCGTGCGGGTGGCCGCGCAGCAGGACCAGACCCAGCAGCTGCAGTGCCCCGAACAGCAGCGCGACGACCGCCGACGCGACGAACGCGGCCCGCCGGCCACCGGACTGCCGCAGCCCGTTCCGCAGCAGCGACAGCTTCAGCCGTACGACGGTGGAGGTCACGTCCGTCATCGCGCCCCGCCGCCCAGCCAGTCCAGATCCGAGGCCGTGTCCCGCCCGCTCGCCCCGACCAGTTCCAGGAACGCCGCCTGGAGGGTGGTGTGCGCCCCGCGCACGTCCTCCAGCGTCCCCGTCGCGCGGATGCGTCCCGCCGCCATCACCGCCACCCAGTCGCACAGCGACTCGACGAGTTCCATGACGTGCGAGGAGAAGACGACGGTCGCCCCGGAGGCGGTGTAGCGCTCCAGCACGCCCCTGATGGTCTGCGCGGACACCGGGTCGACGCCCTCGAACGGCTCGTCCAGGAAGAGGACTTCGGGGTTGTGGAGGAGAGCGGCCGCGAGCCCGATCTTCTTGCGCATGCCGGTCGAGTAGTCGACGACGAGTTTGTGCTGGGCGCCGGCGAGATCGAGTACGTCGAGAAGCTGGGTGGCCCGCTTGTCGACCTCGGTGCCGGGCAGGCCGCGCAGCCGTCCCGAGTAGCCGAGCAGTTCACGGCCGGAGAGGCGCTCGAAGAGCCGTAGCCCTTCGGGGAGCACGCCGATGCGGGCCTTCACCGCGACCGGGTCCCGCCAGACGTCGTGGCCGACGACCTCGACGCTGCCCTGATCCGGCCGGAGCAGCCCGGTCACCATGGAGAGGGTGGTGGTCTTCCCGGCTCCGTTGGGCCCGACAAGGCCGACGAACTTCCCGGCGGGCAGCGACAGATCGACACCGGCGACGGCAACCTGCTGCCCGAACCGCTTCCAGAGACCACGAACACGAACGGCATCGGTCATGCCAGTCACCCTACGGGGGCGCCAGGTTCTCAAGCGTGCGGGTGGGCGGGGGCTGGGGCACGGGGGTTTCGCTTACCGGCGCCGGCAGGGTGCCGCTGTGGCCGACGTGAGTGCAGCGCCCCTTCAGGGGCGCTGGGGGTACCCCCGGCCGAAGGCTGGGGGAGGAACTGCGCGACCGGCCACACACAACCCGCGCTCGCCACGAAACCGAACCCGGCAGCCCAGTAGGCGGTTACCGATCCCTCCCGCACGCATAGGCCAGCGCCGAGATCAGCTCCTCCGCGTCCGGCAGCCACCGGTTCGCCGCGGTCGGCCGGCACGCCCACTGCACCGCCCCCTGCGACCCGTACCGCG
This sequence comes from Streptomyces sp. NPDC101234, assembly GCF_044767525.1. NCBI lineage: Bacteria > Bacillati > Actinomycetota > Actinomycetes > Kitasatosporales > Streptomycetaceae > Streptomyces > Streptomyces sp. NPDC101234. The sequence continues at coordinate 266,314 of NZ_JBIWOA010000013.1, forward strand.
TAGGCGGTGCGGGAACATACGCGCCCTCCCCCAGCGTCGTCAGGTCCAGCGACGCCGGTGACCAGCCCAGCTTCCGTACCAGCTCCGGCACCTTCACCGCTGCCCCCGGCAGCACGAAGAACTGCATCCGGCGGTCGGGCGTCAGCGTCACCGGCCCCAGCGCCAGCTCCATCCGCTCCATCCGGGCGAGCGCCAGGAAACCCGCCGTCTCCGGGACGGACAGCGCGTCGAAGGTACGTCCCGTCGGCAGCAGGATCGACGCCGTCGGCTGCTTCTGCCACATCCGGCGCACCACCGTCGCACTACCGGTCGCCTGCGATGCCCAGTCCGCGCGCGCCGCGTGCGCGCCGGGCGCCGCGCACGCGACCTCCCCGCAGGAGCAGCGCTGCACCCCCTCGACCGCTTCCAGCCAGGTGCCCGCGAAGACGTCCCAGTGGCGCTCTTCGGCGTAGCGTACGGCGGTCTCCAGCAGCGATTCCCCGCGCTGCTTCGGAATCTGAGCGGCTTCGGTGCCCACGATCGTCTCTTCCACGCTCAACACAACTCCCGCGTCCACCTGGAGTTACGGGCGTAGCGCGCGCGGGGGAGGAGCATCTTTTCCGCAACTGGGGCGCATGGGTGCACGTGTGGGGGCGCGCAGGAGGAACCGGGGCGTGAGCGGGTAGTCACAAGTGGGGGGTTGGCGGCGGTCGTGCCCGCAGTTCCGCCGCCTTTACCCGGCAATCCTCGCATGTCCCGCATTTTCGGTATGTCCGCTGGGCAGTGATCGTCAGGGCCGGATCTTTTCCCTACAGGGAGTTCGCAGGGGGTACGCCATGGCCGCAAGGCCTCTCGTCGCGCGGCAGCCGAACGAACGGTTGCAGGCGCTCATCCAGGAGGCGGGGTGCTCGAACGCCGGGCTCGCCCGCCGGGTCAACATGTGCGGCGCCGAGCACGGTCTCGATCTGCGGTACGACAAGACGTCCGTGGCCCGCTGGCTGCGCGGGCAGCAGCCGCGGGGCCGGGCGCCCGCGATCATCGCCGAGGCGCTCGGGCGCAAGCTGGGCCGTACGGTCACGATCGACGAGATCGGCATGGCCAACGGCAAGAACCTCGCGTCGGGCGTCGGTCTCCAGTTCTCGCCGACGGTGCTGGGGGCCATCGAGCAGGTCTGCGAGCTGTGGCGCAGCGACGTGGGGCGCCGGGACTTCCTGTCCGGCTCCTCGGTGGCCGCGTCCGCGCTGGTCGAGCCGAGCCGGGACTGGCTGATCTCCGCACCGGACGCGCAGGTCGCGCGGCAGGCGGGGCCGCGGGTCGGGCCGTCGGACGTCGCGGCCGTGAAGGCCATGACGCAGGCGCTGACGGACCTGGACCACCAGTTCGGCAGCGGGCATGTGCGCCCGGTCGTCGTGCACTACCTCAACAGTGTGGTCTCGGGGCTGCTGGCCGGCTCCTACCGGGAGTCTGTCGGGCGGGAGTTGTTCGCCGCGGTGGCCCGACTCACCGAACTTGCCGGGTACATGGCCGTCGACACCGGCCAACCCGGTCTCGCCCAGCGGTACTACATCCAGTCCCTGCGTCTTGCGCAGGCGGCCGGGGACCGCGGGTACGGCGGCTATGTGCTCGCCGCCTCCATGAGCCACCTGGCCGCGCAGCTCGGGAACCCGCGGGAGATCGCCCAGTTGGCGCGGGCGGCGCAGGAGGGGGCGCGCGGTCGGGTGACCCCGCGCGCGGAGGCCATGTTCTTCGCGGCCGAGGCCCGCGGCCACGCCCTGCTGGGCGATGCGCGGTCGGCGCAGCTGGCGTCCGGGCGGGCCGTGTCGGCGATGGAGGCGGCCGATCCGTCCTCCGGGGACGACCCGGCGTGGATCGCGCACTTCGACGAGGCCTATCTGGCCGACGAGTTGGCGCACTGCCACCGTGACCTGGGCCAGGCCGAGGCGGCCGCGCGGTGCGCCAGGCAGTCGCTGGACGGGCACCCGGAGACCAGGGCGCGGCGCCGGGCGATCGGTTATGTGCTCCTCGCCACAGCCCAGGTGCAGCAGCGTGAGATCGAACAGGCCTGCGCCACCGGTATGAAGGCGGTGGAGCTCCTGGAGACGGTCCGTTCCAACCGGGGCGCCGAGTACCTGGAGGACTTCCAGCAGCGCCTGGAGCCGTTCCGGGACGAACCGGTCGTCAGGGAGTTCGGCGCCCGGCTGGATCTGCAGGCGGCCGCATGAATTCATGCCCCGCGGATGCGTGAACGTGTGGCAAACCACACCTTGCCGCGCAGGAAGCGGCAATTACAGCGCACCGCGGGGCGGTTCTGTTACTGCTGCCACAGGGAACAAGATCGCGGCCTCGGCCGCGTGGCACCTTGCTGAGGGGACCCGGTAGCGTAAACCGACGATTCACAAGGTCCCCCATTAGTAGGAGTCCCGGTGACGCAGAGTGGACAGGGCGAGCCCGCACGCGAAGGCATCGTGCTGCCCTCCGACGGTGGCGAGCCGCTGCTGCCGGGCATGACGGGCGTTCCCGCGGCCATGTCGCAGCCGCCCGCCGCGGCCCCGGCGCCGGCCGCCGCACCCACGGAGGGCCAGGCCTGGGGACAGCCGTGGGGTCCCGGCCATCAGCAGGGCGCGCCGCAGACCCAGCCGGAGTGGCCGCAGGCGGCCGGCCAGGAGTGGAGCACCCCGGAGCAGCCGCCCGCCTGGAACGCCCAGTCCCACGCCGTCCAGTCCCACGACGCCCAGGCGCAGGCCGCCGGCCCGCTCCCGCCCGAGGGGGCGTCGGCACCGTCGTACGGCGGCTACGAGCAGTCGTACGGCTACGGCGCCCAGCCCCAGCAGCCGTACGGCGCCCCGCTGCCCCCGGCCGCCGGCCAGGACCACTACGGCGCCGCGGGCGCCGCGCTGCCGCCCGCCGTCCCGCACGGCAGCCACGGCGGGCATCCTGGCGCGCTGCCGGCCGCCGACGAGGGCGCGACCCAGTACATCCCGCCGGTGCCCGCCGCGCCGGTGGACGAGGGGGCCACGCAGTTCATCCCGCCGGTGGCAGCGGCCCCCGAGGGGGCCACCCAGCTGATCCCGCCGGTGGGTCCGGGCGCGCTGCCGCCGGAGAGCTCCCACGGGCAGACCGGCTACCCGGGCGGGCCGCCCGCGCAGCACTCCGACGCCGACGCCACCCAGTACATAGCCCCGTACCCGGCCGGCGGTCCGCAGGGCGGCGACCGGCAGCCGCCCGCCGAGTTCGACAACCTCTTCCGCAGCGGGCCCGGCGGTGAGCCCCCGGCCGCCTCCACCGCACAGCTGCCCCGCTTCCAGCAGCAGCCGCAGCCGTCCTACAGCCCGCCCCCGCCCGCGCCGTCGTACGAGCAGTACGGCGACGACGACGGCGGCCGGGGCGGCCGCGCGAAGTCGAAGGTGCCGCTGATCGCGGCCGTCGGCGTCGGTATCGTCGTCCTCGGGATCGGGGCCGGTGCCCTGTTCAGCGGGGGCGGCGGCAACTCGGACGACAGCAAGACGGTCGCGGCCTCGGCCTCCGCCACCGGCGGGGCCACGTCCGGCGCGGCCGACCCGGCGAAGGCGCAGGCCGCCGCCCTGGACAAGCTGCTCGCCGACAGCGGCAGCAGCCGGGCCTCGGTGATCGCCGCCGTGGCCAACGTGAAGCAGTGCAACAACCTGGACGGCTCCGCCTCCGACCTGCGCACCGCCGCCACCCAGCGCGCCTCGCTGGTCACCCAGCTGTCGAAGCTGTCCGTCGACAAGCTGCCGAACAACGCCGAGCTGACCGCCGCCCTCACCAAGGCCTGGCAGGCCTCCGCGAACGCCGACAACCACTACGCGGCCTGGGCCGACCAGGTGAGCGCGAAGCACGGCTGCCGCAAGGGCCAGGCCCGCTCCACCGGGCAGACCGCCGCCGGCAACCGTGAGAGCGGCACCGCCAGCAGTCAGAAGGTGAAGGCGGCCGCGCTGTGGAACACGATCGCGAGCAAGTACGGGCTGACCCAGCGGCAGCCGACCCAGCTCTGAGCACGGGCCGGCTGCGGGAACGAACGGGTCGGCCGGCAGGTCAGGTGAGGTCCGCGTTCTGAAGGATCTTCGTCATGTCGAGGGCGTTCTTGTTCGCGGACTGCAGCAGGCCGCCCTTGACGGTCTGGACGTTCACATCGGTGTTGACCAGCCGGGAGAAGCCGGCCGCGGCCAGCTTGCCCTGGTAGGGCCAGGACAGGGTGGGGGTGAGGCCGCCGGTGGAGACCTTCAGGCCGCCGTTGAGGGTGTGGCGCACACTGTCGGAGCTGACCTCGCCGTCGCCGATCTCGTCCAGGACTGCCGTCAGGACCTTGTAGGCGATCCAGGTGGTCTGCACCCCGGCGTCGGCCGGGTCGATCCGGTTGTCGCCGAAGGCCTCCTTGCTGATGACCTTCTTCATCTCGTCCCAGTGCGAGTCCGAGGCCACCGGGTACCAGCCGGTGATGTACGACCCCTCGTACGGGCCGGACGCACCGCCGGTCGAGTTGATCACCGTCTGGTCGACGCTGCCGATCTCGGCGGCCGTCTTCACCTTCGCGTAGTCGCTGCGGGCCCGCTGGAAGTTGTCCATGAAGGTGGCCGTGCGGTCCCCGAGCTCGGGCACCACGCAGCCGGTCTTCAGTGAGTTCGAGGTGGCGCTCTCCAGGGCCCTCTGCGACTGCTTGTCGTACTCGGTGAGGTCCTCGGCCGCGAGCTGGTCGATCGACTTGGCGTGGCCGCCCGCCCGCAGGCCCGAGTCGAGCAGCTGGGGCAGCTGGTCGCCGGCGATGCTGTCGGGCCGGACCAGGGTGACCGGGCCGCAGGAGCCGGCCAGCGCCTCCCCGAGCCCGCTCAGCAGGGTGAGCTGGCCGCCGTTGACCGGGAAGGAGACCGGGCTGGTGAACTCCTGGTTCGAGGCCCCGTAGCCGCCTATGTAGGGGATGGCCGCGCCCTCCAGCGGGGCGAAGTAGGAGTCGCCGAACTGGCTGTAGGAGCCGACCACGGCGACGACGTTCTCGTCGACCGCGCGCTGGGCGCAGCTCGCGGCGCCCACGCTGGTGTTGTGGTCGTTGCAGGTGAGCAGCTTGAGCTTGCGGCCGTGGATGCCGCCCTGAGAGTTGATCCAGCGTATGTAGGCGGACGCCATGGCGGGCATGCCGGGCTTGTTGGTGGCGCTGGTGTCCTGCGGTGCCCACGTCATGATCTTGATGGTGTCGTCCGTCGAGCTCGACAGTCCTGGTACGACGCCGCAGCCGGCGGCGAGTGAGGCACAGGCCGCCATGGCCACCGCTGACAGGGCGGTGGCTCTCACGGGTCGGTGGGCCGAAGTGGGGAAGGTGCTGCGCTTGGGTCGCCTGCCGGTCATGGACACGCACGATTCCGCCACATCTGAAACCCGGGAGTGACCCATGGTCAACGAGGAGTGACGTGGAGGTGAATTACGGGGGCCTCTCACAGGTTCGTGGCGAGGAACGTACGATCGATGACCGTGCAAGGTTCGGAGAACTCTTCCCGTCGCGGCCGTCGCTCCTCCACCATGGGCGACATGCCACTCAACGACATGCCATGGTGGCGCTGGCGCAGCAATGTGCGCTCCGCGCTGCACATGCTTTCCGACCAGGAGTTCCAGCGGAACGTCTGGCTGGTCGGCACGGACGGCTACGGTGATGTGACCGACGCCGTCTACCGGCTGGTCGAGGACACCTGGCTGGACAACTGGTCCGCCGAGAAATACGTCGGGACGATATTCCGCGACTCGCAGGAGGCGGCGCTCGTCGACACCGCCGTGCTGCGGGTGCTGCGGATCATGCACCAGGTCGGGCCGGACGCCCCCGTCTCCGCGTATCTCGACCACCAGGCGTGGCCGGACGCGGTCCGCGCGGCCCGGGACGCCCACATACGTCTCGCGACGAGCGACGGCGACGACCCGGAGGCGCCGCCGCGCAGCCTCGAGGTGCTGCGGATCATGACGCGGACGGCGTGAGCCCGAGGACGTCCGGGTAGGCCGTACCGGGTCAGCGCCGGTCCGGGCTGGTCCGCGCTGGTCCGCGTGGCGGACAGGAGCCGACGGGGGCGGCGGGGCATGAGACCCTGTGGTGCATGACCGATCAGTCCACCCGAGCCCAGGCCGCCCCGGCCGACCAGTACGTCCTCACCCTTTCCTGCCCGGACAAGCAGGGCATCGTGCACGCCGTGTCGAGCTATCTCTTCATGACCGGCTGCAACATCGAGGACAGCCAGCAGTTCGGGGACCACGACACGGGTCTGTTCTTCATGCGGGTGCACTTCTCGGCCGAGTCGCCGGTGACGGTCGACAAGCTGCGGGCGAGCTTCGCGGCGGTCGGTGACTCCTTCCGTATGGAGTGGCAGATCAACCGGGCGGACGACAAGATGCGCATCGTCCTCATGGTCAGCAAGTTCGGGCACTGCCTGAACGACCTGCTCTTCCGCGCCAGCATCGGCGCGCTGCCGGTGGAGATCGCGGCCGTTGTCTCCAACCACACCGACTTCGCCGAGCTGGTGGAGTCGTACCACATCCCCTTCCGCCATATCCCGGTGACGAAGGAGACGAAGGCCGACGCCGAGGCCCAACTGCTCGAACTCGTCCGCGAGGAGGACGTCGAGCTGGTGGTGCTGGCCCGCTATATGCAGGTTCTCTCGGACGACCTGTGCAAGCAGCTCAGCGGCCGGATCATCAACATCCACCACTCGTTCCTGCCGAGCTTCAAGGGCGCGAAGCCGTACCACCAGGCGCATGCGCGGGGCGTCAAGCTGATCGGCGCGACGGCGCACTACGTCACGGCGGACCTCGACGAGGGCCCGATCATCGAGCAGGAGGTCGAGCGGGTGGGCCACGACGTCACCCCGGACCAGCTGGTCGCGATCGGCCGCGATGTGGAGTGCCAGGCGCTGGCGCGGGCGGTGAAGTGGCACGCGGAGCGCCGCATCCTGCTCAACGGCCGACGGACGGTCGTCTTCGCCTAGTGGGCAGGGGAGTTCTGTCGTAGGGCGGCTGCGGGTGGTTCGTGGTTGTTCGCGCCCCCGAAAGCGGGGCGCAGCCCCGTCTTTTCCGGGGCGCGGGGAACTGCGCGAACGGCCCCCACGCTCCCGCACCCGCCGTCGAACCCGCACCACCCCGCCTCTCGGGCGAACTCGCCTACATCCGGCTCAGGCTCGCCGCCGCGAACAGCACATCCCTGATCGCGGCCCGGTCCCCGAGCTGCCCCGCGGCCGCCTCCTCCGGCGGTACATGTCCCGCGGCCAGCCTGCAGAACTCCACGTCGTCCAGCGCCACATGCGCCACCTCGTGGTCCGCCGAGCCCACCGCTCCCGGCGAGTCCAGCGGGATCAGCCACTCGCCGCCGCCGTTGCCCTCGATCTCCAGCCGCAGGCTTCGGCCGGGCCGTCCCGCAGGGACCAGGTGGGGGGTCTGCGCGGGCGCCGCCAGTCCGGCCCGTCGCCGCTCGGCCAGCACCGCGGGCAGCATCCGCGCCGCGAGGTCGATCATCCGGTGCAGGTGCCTGGGGGCCGGCGGCCCGTAGGGATAGTCCACGGCCTCCGCGATGTCCTCCGCGTGCACCCAGCACTCGAAGGCGCGGTCCAGCATCGCGTCGTGCAGGGGCAGCGCGAAGTCGCCGTACGACACCCCGAGCCGCCCGGCGCCGCCGCCGGTGAAGGAGACGGTCTGCACCAGCTGGTGGCTCTGCTCCCGCCAGGGAACCCGCACCGCACGGGTCGGCGGGAAGTGCGAGGCCTGCCAGAAGGCCTCGGTGCGGCCGGCCGGGCCCTGCGCGGGCGCGTCCCCGAGCGGATCGTCCAGGCCGAGGGCCACCGCCACCAGCCCGTCCACCGACAGCAGGTGGGCGATGACTCCGGCGACCGTCGTACGGCGGCTCGTCGGCGCCTGGCCGTCGAACCAGCGCAGCCGCACCGGCGCGTGCCACTCCGCGTCGCCGATGTCCTGGAGGAGCGCGTCCAGGCGGGCGGCCTCGGCGTCGTAGGGGGCCGCCCAGGCGGGGAGCGGGATCCGGGCCGGCCGGCGGTCCAGGCAGCTCTCCAGGACGCGGGTGCGCAGGCCCGGGTCGAGGTCGAGGCTCTCCGGCTGGTGCAGCAGGCCGACCGCCTCGCGCAGCCGCCGCGCCTCGTCCGCGCAGGCCCCGCAGTCGCCGAGGTGGACCTCGACGGCGAGGCTCTCCGCCGTCGAGCACGCGGCCAACGCCCACGCCCCGAGGAGCGACTTCAGGACGTCGTGCGGCAACTCCAGCGGTACGGGCGGCAGGTCGGCCGGTTCCGGCAGCGGCTGCCCGCCGTCCTCGACGGAGGCCCGGGGCAGCGGTATGCGCGGCGGCAGCCCGGAGCCGCCGGTGCCGTCGTGCGCCTCGAAGGCGTCGCTCACGCGCCACCCCCGTATCCCGGCGGTGTTCCGGCGTCGTGCGCGGTGGACAGCAGCTGCAGGCCCAGACGCAGCCTGCGGCGGGCCTCGTCCTCGGTGACGCCGAGGTCCACCGCGGTCTGCCGGTAGTCCCGGCGCTGGAAGTAGGCGAGCTCCAGGGCGGCGCGCAGCGGGGTCGGCATGGAGTGGACGATGTAGTCCGCGCGGGCGGCGACGGAGGCGCGCCGTACCTTGCGCTCCAGCTCCTCCGCGGCCTGGGCGGCCTCGGCGGAGCCGATGTCGCCCGCCGTGAGCGCGGCGGTCTCGGTGGCACGCAGGCGCTGCACGGCCAGCCGGTGGGTCAGCGCGGCGACCCAGGAGCGCAGCGGGCCCTGCCGGGGGTCGTAGGCGTCGGGATGCTCCCAGACGTGCGTGAAGACCTCGCGAGTTATGGAGTCGGCGGCGTGCTCGTCCCCGAGGACGCGGTGGGCGAGGCCGTGCACGAGCGAGGCGAAGCGGTCGTAGAGCTCACCGAGGGCGGCCGCCTCGCCGCGCGCGAGCCGCTGCTGCATCTTGCGGTCCCAGCGGGGCGGTACGTCCTTCTTCGCCATGCGGCCCCCTCCCCGTGCCCGTGTCCAGCGTGTCTCCACCGTCACCTCGAATGTAGTCGGCACGTCCGACGACGCACGCCCCTTTGTGGCAATGCGCGCCCCTCGACGCATCGCGGGTGGTAGAAGGCCCCCTCCTGGTGTTTCTCGTGTTCCCCTCCCGCTCCTGATCGAACAGGATCGGAGATGACCGAAACAAGACCCTTCCTGATCGTCGCTCGTTTGTCATTCGGGGTTTCGGGGAACCGCCGCTGGGCAGCCGCGCGAAAAGAAGCGTAGGAACTGGCTCCGTTTCCGGGCGGTTCCGGGAGATCCGGCGAGCGGAGGGCTGAGCCGTGGCTTTCAAGGTGACCGGCGTCGAACAGGGCGAGTGGGCTGTTCTCGGGGTGTCGGGCGAACTGGACCTGGTGACCTCGCCGGTGCTGCGCCAGCGGGTGCACGACGTGGTGGCCGAGGGGCATCACTGCCTGGTCCTCGACCTCTCCGACGTCTTCTTCTGCGACTCCAGCGGCGTCGGCGTCCTCATCGCCGCCCGCCGTCTCATCCGCTCCTGCCGGGGCCGGCTGCGGCTGATTCTGCCCGCCCAGGGTGCGAGTGACGGTTCTCACGTCAACCGGGTCCTCGGCGCCCTCGGCGTACGACGGCTGTTCGACGTGTACGGAGACATCGACAGCGCCACCGCCGACGAGGAGGACCCGCTGTCCGCCTGAGCGGGCCTCGGGAGCACATAGCCGATGACGGCGGCAGTGCCACGTTGTTGTCGCAGAATTCCCCCTGTCTTGGCACAACCGTCGTTTTCGTGCTCCGGGGCGGCCGCCCGCGTCGTACGCTCCCTGCTGGATGAACCCCCACGTCACGTAAGGCGGCCCGAACACACATGGTCAGCACCGAGTACGAGCGACGGATCGCCGCCCGGTTCGCAACCTTCGACCAGGACGGCAACGGCTGGATCGACCGCGGAGACTTCAACGCGGCGACCAAGGCCCTGCTCACCGAGTTCGGCACCCCCGCCCGCTCGGACCGGGGCCAGGCCCTGTACGCGGGCGCGGAGGCCTTCTGGCAGGGCATGGCCGGCATGGCGGACCGGGACGGCGACCAGCGCATCACCCGCGAGGAGTTCGTGAGCGGCGCGGTCAAGCGGCTGCACGACAACCCCGACCGGTTCGGCGAGATCGCCCGCCCCTTCCTGCACGCGGCCCTCGCCCTCGCGGACACCGCGGGCGACGGCACGGCGACCGTCGCCGACACCGCGCGCGTGCTGCGCGTCCTCGGGGTGCCCCCGGAGCTCGCGCAGACGATCGCGGCCGGCCTGGACGTCGACGGCGACGGCAAGGTCGCGGAGGCCGAGATCGTCCCGGCGTTCGCCCGCTACTTCACGATCCCGGACTAGGACTTCCCGGGAGCCTCCGGACCGGGACTCCCCGGGCGCCCCGAGAACCGCTCGCGCAGCCTGTACTTGAGCACCTTGCGCAGCGTCTCGTTGCGCGGAAGGGCGTCCACCACCTCCAGCCGCTCCGGCAGCTTGTGCACCGACAGCCCTTTCGCGCGCAGGTACGACACCACCTCCGGGAGCGTCAGCGCGGCGCTCCCCGGCGGCTGTTCGACCACCGCGCACACCAGCTCCCCGCGCTCCGCGTCCGGCAGCCCGACCACGGCTGCGTCGCCGACCGCCGGATGCGCGGCGAGCAGGTCCTCGATCTCCTTCGCGGAGATGTTCTCGCCCTTGCGGATGATCACGTCCTTGAGGCGTCCGGTGAGGACCAGGTGACCGGTTTCGGTCACCTGACCCAGGTCACCCGTCCGCAGGAACCCGTCCTCGTCGAAGGCCTCGGCGGTCTGCGCCGGATCCAGATATCCCTGGCACACCGCCTCCCCCCGCAGCCGCACCTCACCGCCCTCGGCTATCCGGATCTCCATCCCCTCCGGGGGCCTCCCCTCGGTCGTCGCCAGGTTCTCCGCCGTGTCGTCCGGCGCCCCCATGGTGATCATCGGCACCTCGGTCATGCCGTACCCGTGCGTCAGCTGCACGCCCATCTCCCGCACCACCGCGTGGTACACCTCGGGCGGCTTCGGTGCCCCGCCGCCCGCCAGCAGCCGCAGCGAGGGGATCACCGGAACCCCCGGCTGCCTGCGCTGCTCGGCCAGGAACATCGAGTAGAACGCCGTCGACCCGCCCGCCACCGTCACCCCGTGCCTGCGGTACTCCGGCAGCGCGTCCGGCAGCGCGAACTGCTCGAACATCACCGCCGGGAAGCCGTACAGCAGCAGCATCACCGTGTAGTCCGGGCCGGCGATGTGCGCGTACGGGAACGCCATCGAGCCCACGTCGTCCGCCGTGAGCCGCAGCGCGTGCGCCAGGCACGAACCGCCCGCGATGAGCGACCGGTCCGTATGCAGAACGCCCTTGGGGTCCGAGGTGGTTCCCGAGGTCCAGTAGATCCACCGGACGGAGGTGCCCTCGGCGGGCGGGCCGGGCAGCACGGCCGGATCGCCGTCGGGCAGCCCGGCACCGTCGTACGCCTCGAAGATCCCCTTCGCGCCCAGCCGCCGCGCCATCTCCGTGTGGTCGAAACCGCGCCACACGCCCGGCACGGCGAAGAACTCGGCCCTGGACTCGCGCAGCGCGAAGCCGACCTCGCGGTCCCGGTAGAAGGGGATGACGGGGGACTGGACGGCGCCGAGCCGGGCCAGCGCGAAGGACAGCACCGCCGTCTCGATCCGGGTGGGCAGCTGCCAGGCGACCACCGTGCCCGGGCGCACACCCATGCCGTACAGACCGGCCGCGACGCGTTCGGCACGCGCGCGCAGCCGGCCGAAGGACAGGGTGCGGTCGCCCTGGAGGAACACCGGGCGGTCGGGGGTGAGCCAGGCGCGACGGACGACCAGGTCCCAGAGCGTGCGGGAGGTGCCCAGTTCGCGCGCGACGGCGTCCGGATCGCGCGACACGGCGTCCGGGTCGTGCGCGACGGCGTTCGGATCGTGTGCGGTGGCGTTCGTGTCGTCCATGGCCCGGGCCCCCTGCTGGCTCCGCTAGCTGACGAGTCGTCAGATCGTAGGTCCTGGCGCCTTGTCGGTCCAGGGGTGCGGGGCTAGCCTGCAAGATCTGACGAACCATCAGTTCCGCGATTTACCGTGGGGGTGCCTGCCGGTGGATCTGTCGTACACGCCCGAGGAGGAGGACTTCCGGGCCCGGCTGCGGGAGTGGCTCGCCAAGGCGCTGCCCGGCCTCCCGCCGAAGCCGAAGCCCGAGGACTGGCCGGGCCGCCGCGCCTACGACCTCGGCTGGCAGCGGATGCTGTACGACGCCGGGTACGCCGACGTCCACTGGGACGCGTCCCCCACCGTCCGGCTGATCTTCCTGGAGGAGACCGAGAAGGCCGGCGCGCCCTATGTGGGCGCCAACTTCGTGGGCCTTCTGCACGCCGGCCCGACCATCGCCGCAGAGGGCACCGAGGAGCAGCGGGCGCGCTGGCTGGCGCCGATCCTGCGCGGCGACGAGGTGTGGTGCCAGGGCTTCAGCGAACCGGGCGCCGGCTCCGACCTGGCCGCGCTCCGCACGCGCGCGTGGCGCGACGGCGACGACTACGTGGTGAGCGGTGCCAAGATCTGGACCTCGCACGCGGAAGTCGCCGACTGGTGCGAGCTGTTGGTGCGCACGGACCCGCAGGCGCCCAGGCACAGGGGTATCACCTGGCTCGCCATGCCCATGGACGCGCCCGGTGTCACCGTACGGCCGCTGCGCACGCTCGCCGGGTCGGCCGAGTTCGCCGAGGTGTTCCTCGACGAGGTGCGGGTGCCCGTGGCCAACCGGGTGGGCGCCGAGGACGACGGCTGGCGCGTCACCATGGTCACCCTCTCCTTCGAACGCGGCACCGCCTTCGTCGGCGAGGTCGTCGCCTGCCGCCGGGTGCTCGGCGACCTCGCGCGCGTGGCGTACGGGAACGGCACCTGGGACGACCCGGTGCTGCGCCGCCGCCTAGGCCGGCTGAACGCCGAGTTCCGGGCGCTGTGGCGGCTCACCCAGTGGAACGTCAGCGAGGCGGAGGGCAAGGGCGTGCCCGGGGTCGGCGGCTCGGTCTTCAAACTGCGCTACTCGCACGCACGGCAGGAGCTGTACGACGCGGCCGCCGCGGTGCTCGGCCCGGACGCCCTCGACCTGGACCGGCCGTGGGTCCTGGACCGGCTCTCCTCCCTCTCGTACACCATCGCGGCCGGAACCTCGCAGATCCAGCGGAACATCGTGGCCGAGCGGATCCTCGGGCTGCCGAAGGGGCGGTGACGTGCGCTTTCAACTGACCGAAGACCAGCGGTCGTTGCGGGACGGGATGCGGGGGCTGCTCGCGCGGCGGTTCGACGGCGAGGCGCTGCGGGCGGCCGTCGGTGCGCCGGGCGCTCTCGACCGGGGCCTGTGGCGGGAACTGGGGGCGGCCGGGTTCTTCGCGCTGCGGCTGCCGGAGGCCGACGGCGGGGTCGGGCTCGGACTGCCCGAGGCGGTGCTGGTCTTCGAGGAGGCCGGGCGGGCGCTGCTGACCGGCCCGCTGGTGGCCACCCACCTCGCGGCGGCCGACGTGCCCGGGGCGGCCGCCGGGGAGGCCGTGGTGGCCCGTGTGGACGGCGGCCTGGTGGAGTGGCTGGCCGAGGCGGACACCGTGACCGGGGACGCGTCGGGGGCCGTAGCGCTGCGCTCCGTGGACCCGTTGACGCCCCTGCACCGCGTCCCCGCGGTGGCCTCCGGACCGGTCTCCGATCCGGCCCCCGACCCGGCCCCCGATCCGGTGGCCGTACTCCTCACCGCCGCCGAGCAGCTCGGCACGGCCACGCGCGCGTGCGAGCTCGCCGTGCAACACGCGCGGACGCGCGAACAGTTCGGGCAGCCGATCGGGGCGTTCCAGGCCGTCAAGCACCTGTGCGCCGAGATGCTGGTGCGCGCCGAGACCGCGCGTGCGGCCGTCTACGCGGCCGCCGTGACCGCCGACCCCGTGGACATCGCGGCGGCCCGGCTGCTCGCCGACGAGGCCGCCGTGCGCGGCGCCCGGGACTGTCTCCAGGTGTACGGCGGGATGGGCTTCACCTGGGAGGCCGAGGTGCATCTGCACCTGAAACGGGCCTGGGTGCGGGCGCAGCGTGGCGGCGGCAACACGGAGAGTGAGGAGTTGCTCGCCGTCGAGCTGCTCGGGTGAGTGTTCGAAGCGGCTCTGATCTGCGGAATCAGTGGTGCTGGTGGGTCGGTGTCGCGGATTGTGGCATACCGGAATCACGGAGCGTTGATACCGGGTTGTGTCCAACGCGTGACTCGTCACGGCCTGGAGTCGAGTGTCCTCTCGGGTACCTTCTGTGGGATGCGAGTGGTTCCGAGGACGAGCCATGCCGGCGGTGCCGTCGAAGCGGCCCCGCGGTTCATGGTGCGTGCCGCTGCTTGCAGGGCGGTAAGGGCTTGCGCCCCCGCTTGTTCGACTCCCCGCCGCGAGCGTCGCACAGTATGCCGTAGGCGTACTCCTTCGCGCTGGAATATGCCCGAAGCGCTTGTTGGGGTGACTGTACGTCAACCATGCTGTCTCGTAAGGGAATCACGTTCCGTGACCCTTGCTCTGGCCGTTGTTCTGGCCATGCAGAAAATGGCTACGATCGTGGCCCTCGTCGCTCCAGTCGCCGCGACGTTCGTCGTGGCGCTGACTCGGCGCGGGTTCATGTGTCCGCCGGTTCGGATGGTGTGAGCGGTGCAGGTGCTTCAAGTGCAGCTGGAGATCCGGCCCGACCCCGCGGAGGTGGGGCGGGCCAGAAGGTGGACCCGCTCGCGCCTCGCGGGGTCCGGCATAGCGGCGGACGAACCGCTTGCCGAGATCCTGATCCTGCTCGTCTCCGAACTGGTCACCAATGCCGTGGTGCACACCGGCCGCCCGGCCGTGCTGCGGCTCTCGCTTCCGGGCACGGACCGCAGGGGCGACGCCGAGGAGTCGGTCACCGTACGGCTCGAGGTCGCCGACACCAGCAACCGCGCGCCGGTGCCGCGTTGTGCCGACAGTGACGCGACCGGCGGCCGTGGCCTGGCCCTCGTCGACGGGCTCGCCGACCGCTGGGGCTGGAGTCCCGAGGGTGCGGGCAAGCGCATCTGGTGCGAACTCGACCGGTGTTCGGAGACCCGGCAGGGCGCGGCGGTGGCGTACGGGGGTGGGCTGGCCTCGTTCGAGGGGCTGGTGTTCGAGGCGGTGTGATCCCGGCGTGCGGACCGTGCGCCGGGGGTTGCATCCGTGCGCGCCCATTGTGAACCGGGGCATAAGCCATATAAGCCCGCACGGGTGTTGACGCCTTGTGACCGTTTGAACACGCTTGAGGTCTGCGATTCGCCGCGAGGGGACGGCGAGGGGTCCTGGGGACGGACACCCTCGTCGAGTGTGGGTCGAGTCGGACGGTGGCGCGCGGGACCGGGCTCGGGGCGGGCCGGCGCGCGCAGCCGTCCGGATTCAGGGGGAATGGGGGAGGGTCGGTGTCACGCCGTCTTCGGCGTGACACCGACTTCGACTTCGGCATCCCTTGGCTTCGACTTCGACTTCGACCTTGGCTTTGGCCTCGACGCCGACTTCGGCTTCAGAGGATCGCCACGGGCGCCACCGGAGTGCCCGTCGCCCCGACGAACGGCTCCGGCATCGCCGACAGCAGGAACGCGTACCGGCCGGTTTCTCCACAGGCTGTGGACAACTCTTCGAGATTCCAGTTCTGGCCCTGGAGCATCCCCATCTCGACCAGGTCCAGCGCATGCACGGGCAGCCACAGGTCCTCGATCTCGGGCGGGAAGATCTCGAACGTCAGGGTGTCGTTCGCCACGGCGGCCACATCGCGCGCGTGGAACCACTCCGGGGTGCGTACCGAGAGCCCCGGCGACGGATAGCCGTACCCGTGCTTGTCCCCGGCGAGGTACACCTGCACCTGCCCGGTCCGCACGAGGACGACGTCACCGCTCCGGACCGTCGTCCCGGCGAGTTCCTCGGCCGCGTCGAGGTCCTCAGGCGTGACCGCGTGGCCGCCCTCCAGCCGGTCCGTGCCGCGTGCGCGTGCCACGTCCAGCAGCACCCCGCGCGAGACGATGTGCCGAGCCGTGGCGATCCCGCTGAACTCCGCACCGCCGTGTGCGGTCACGGTGTCCGCCGGGCGGCCGTTGTACAGCTTCCCCGAGTGCGAGACATGGGTCAGCGCGTCCCAGTGCGTGCCGGCCTGCAGCCCCATGGTCACGGCGTCGTCGCTGCACGCGACGGTCCCCGGACCGAAGAGCTCCTGGTTGATCTGCACCATGGCGTGCAGCGGGTTGACCCGCCCGGGGATCATCCCGGTCTGCACGCCGTCCTCCCGGAGTGGCAGCGCGAGCGGGACCCGGTGGCCCGAGCGGACCGTTCCCGCCGCCTCCCGCACCACCTCGTCGGTGATCAGGTTCAGTGTGCCGATCTCGTCGTCGGCCCCCCAGCGGCCCCAGTTGTTGACGCGCTCGGCGATGTCGTGAAACGCGGGATGAAGGGTCGGCAGTGACATCTCGGTCCTCCCCGGGGCTTGTGTCCGCACATCCGACGCGCCATAAAATCTAACGGTCCGTCAGAAACCACGGGAAGGGGCCGGGCGTGGGGAACTTCTTGGCAGGCAAGGTCGTCGCCGTGACGGGTGCGGGGCGTGGTATCGGACGGTCGGTCGCGCTGGCGGCGGCGGCAGAGGGGGCGAAGGTCGTCGTCAACGACTACGGCGTCTCGGTGGACGGCGCGTCGCCCACGAGCGAGGTCGCCGAGGCCGTCGTCAAGGAGATCGGGGCGGCGGGCGGGGACGCGGTCGCGGTGGCCGACGACATCTCCACGATGGCGGGCGGACAGCGGGTGGTGGATGCCGCGCTGTCGTCGTACGGCCGTCTCGACGGGGTCGTGTGCGTGGCGGGGATCCTGCGCGAGCGGATGCTGTTCAACATGACCGAGGAGGAGTGGGACCCGGTGGTCGCCACTCATCTCAAGGGCACGTTCACGGTGTTCCGGGCGGCGTCGGCGGTGATGCGGAAGCAGCGCGCCGGCACGCTGATCGGTTTCACCAGTGGCAACCACCAGGGCTCGGTCTCCCAGGCCAACTACAGCGCGGCCAAGGGCGGCATCATCTCGCTGGTCCGGAGCGCGGCGCTGGGCCTGCACAAGTACGGGGTGACCGCGAACGCGGTGGCGCCGGTGGCCCGGACCCGGATGTCGGCGGGGGTGCCGACGGAGCTGGCGGAGATCGGCGAGCCGGAGGACGTGGCGGCGTTCGTCGTCTACCTCCTCTCGGACGGCGCACGGGAAGCGGGGATCACCGGGCAGGTGTACACGGTGGCGGGACCGAAGATCGCGGTGTGGGCCCAGCCGAGGGAACTGCGGGCCGCGTACGCGGCGGAAGGGCCCTGGACCCCGGAGCGCATCGCGGAGGTGCTGCCGGGGAGCGTGGGGGTGGATCCGATGCCGATGCTGGCGCAGCTGGCGGCGATGGAGGTCGCTGCGCGGGCGGGGGAACGGCCGAACGCGTAGTGGGCAGGGGAAATGTTGTGCGGCGTACGGCCGTAACCCCGACGCACTTCTGGAGGTCACCGTGGAGTTCGGCTTCGCGCCGGAGGACGAGGCGTTTCGCCGGGAAGCCCGGGCCTGGCTCGGCGCGCATGCCAAAGCCGGTGTGGACCGGCGCAGTTGGGAGCGTGCGCTGGGGGCCGCCGGGTGGATCGGGCTCGGCTGGCCGGAGGGCGGGTACGGGAACCGGACCGCCACCCTCACCCAGCAGGTCGCCTGGGCCGAGGAGTACGCGCGTTCGGCCGCGCCGCCGCGCTCCGGCCACATCGGGGAGAACCTGCTCGCCCCCACGCTCATCGCGCACGGCGACAGTGAGCAGAAGGCGCGCTTTCTGCCGCCCGTCGCCGCGGGCGAGGAACTGTGGTGCCAGGGGTACAGCGAGCCGGGCGCCGGGTCGGACCTCGCAGGCGTGCGGACCGCGGCCGTCCGGGAGGCGGACGGCTACCGCGTCAGCGGGCAGAAGATCTGGACCTCGCTGGCGCACGAGGCCGACTGGTGCTTCGTACTCGCGCGCACCGAGCCCGGCTCACGACGTCACCACGGCCTGAGTTTCCTGCTCGTGCCCATGGACCAGCCGGGCCGCATCGAGGTCCGCCCCATCCGCCAGCTGACCGGCACCAGCGACTTCAACGAGGTCTTCTTCGACGGGGCGCACGCGCGCCTGGAGCACGTCGTCGGCGGTGAGGGCAACGGCTGGCGCGTCGCCATGAGCCTGCTCGGCTTCGAACGGGGGGTGTCGACCCTCGCCCAGCAGATCGGGTTCGCCGAGGAGCTGGGGCGGGTGGTGCGGGACGCCGTGGCGACCGGCGCCGCCGGCGATCCCGTCGTACGGGAACGACTCGTGCGCCAGTGGGCCGAGTTGCGGGTCATGCGGTGGAACGCCCTGCGCACGCTGGGGAATTCGGCCGCCGAACCGGGCGCGCCCAGCGTGGCCAAGCTGCTGTGGGCCGGCTGGCACCAGCGGCTCGGGGAGCTCGCCGTGCTGGTGCGGGGCGCGACCGCGAGCGTCGGCCCGGCCGACTGGTCGGCCGCCGCGCCGTACGAACTGGACCCCGCCCAGCACCTGTTCCTCTTCTCCCGGGCCGACACCGTCTACGGCGGCTCGGACCAGGTCCAGCGCACGATCATCGCCGAGCGGGTGCTCGGTCTGCCGAGGGAACCCAAGGGGGTCGAGTCGTGATGCGTGGTGTCGTGTTCGACGGCAAACAGGTCCAGGTCGTCGACGACCTGGACGTACGGGAACCGGGGCCCGGGGAGGTGCTTGTCGCCGTCACGGCGGCCGGGCTCTGCCACAGCGATCTGTCCGTGGTGGACGGGACCATACCCTTCCCCGTTCCTGTGGTGCTGGGCCATGAGGGCGCCGGTGTGGTGGAGGCCGTGGGTGTGGGCGTGACCCATGTGGCGCCGGGGGACCATGTAGCACTGTCCACGCTCGCCAACTGCGGTGCGTGCGCCGACTGCGACCGGGGCAGGCCGACCATGTGCCGCAAGGCCATAGGGCGCCCGCAGAAGCCGTTCACGCGCGGCGGCCGGGCGATCTACCAGTTCGCGTGCAACTCGGCCTTCGCCGAACGGACGGTTGTCAAGGCCGTGCAGGCGGTGCGGATCCCGAAGGACGTGCCGTTGACGTCTGCCGCGTTGATCGGCTGCGGGGTGCTGACCGGGGTGGGCGCCGTGCTGAACCGCGCCCGTGTCGACCGCGGCGACACCGTACTGGTCATCGGCACCGGCGGGATCGGGCTGAACGTCATCCAGGGGGCGCGGATCGCGGGCGCGCTGCGGGTAGTGGCCGTGGACGCCAATCCGGCCAAGGAGGAGGTGGCCCGGCAGTTCGGGGCGACCGACTTCCTGACCTCGACGGACGGGGTCAAGGACCTGCTGCCGACCGGAGTGGACCACGCGTTCGAGTGCGTCGGCCGGGTCGAACTGGTCCGCCAGGCCGTCGACCTCCTCGACCGGCACGGCCAGGCCGTCCTCCTCGGCATGCCCGCCGCCACCGCCGAGGCGTCCTTCGTCGTCGCCTCCATGTTCCTCGACAAGTCCATCCTGGGCTGCCGCTACGGCTCCTCGCGCCCCCAGCGGGACATCGCCCTGTACGCCGAGCTGTACCGCCAGGACCGCCTGATGCTCGACGAGCTGGTGACCGCGACCTACCCGGTGGAGGACTTCGAGAAGGCCCGGGCCGACGCGGAGGCGGGGCGGGTGGCGCGGGGCGTGCTCACGTTCTAGAGCGTGCGCGCGAGTGGGGTGTGCGCGAGTGGGGTGCTTGCGAGTGGGCGCGTGCGAGTGGGCGCGTGCGAGTGGGGTGTGTGCGTGGGGTGTCGGCGGGTTGTCCACAGGGCTCGGGAAAACCGCTCGGCGTTGTCGGCGCACCGCCCTACCGTCGTCCCATGCCCTACCGCGACGTCGTGTCCAAGCAGGTCCTGATCTGGGCCTGTACCGCCGTGGGCGCCCGGATGCCGGTCGCCATGGCCCCGTTGGCGCTGGTGTTCCTGGTGCGCGAGCGGCCCGGCGGGTACTCGCTGGGCGCGGTGGTCGCGACGGCCTATGTGATCGGCGAGATCCTGGGTGCGCCCGTGCTCGGGATGCGGCTGCGTCCGGAGCACGCCCGTGCGCAGCTGGCCGTGGGACTCGCGACCGGGGCCGCCGCGTTCGCCGCGCTCGGCAGTCTTCCGCACGCGCACCCGGGCCTCCTCGCCGGGTTCGCGTTCGTCGCCGGTGCCGCACCGGCCGCCGCCACCGGAGGCCTGCGGACCCTGCTCACCACACTCGTCCCGGAGCGGTCGGCGGCCCAGGCACTGTCCGTCGAGTCGATCCTGACGGCCGCCGTGTGGGCCGCCTCCCCGGCTGCGGTGGCCGGTCTGGCCCTCGGTGTCGCGCCCGGCGTCCCGTTGCTCCTCGCGGCCGCCCTCATGGCCTCGTCGGTGGCCGGACTGTGGCTCCTCCCGGCGGCCTGGGGCGTGGGAGAGCGTGCGCACGCGCCCCTCGCGCGCGTGCTCGCCGGTGCCTGGCCGGTGTACGTCACGGGTGCGGCCAGTCTCACCCTGCTCGGGCTGTCCGAACTCGTCCTGCCCGCCCTGCTCGAACAGCGCGGGATCGGCGTCGGCTGGTCCGGTCCGCTGCTGGCCGGGATGGCGGTGGGCGGCGGGCTCGGCGCGTTCCTGCACGGCCTGCGCGCCTGGCCGGGCCGGCTGCGCATCCACAGCGTGCTGCTGATGACCGGCACGGCGGTCTGTACGACGCTCGCGGCGCTGATACCGCACACCGCCGGGATAGCGTTCGCGCTCGTCGTGGGAGGCATGCTCCAGTCGGCCGCGATGCTCACCCGTAACCTGGCGCTGCGCGCGGCGCTCCCGGCCCGTGCCCACGCCGCCGGCTACTCCGTCATGTACGCGGCCGCGGGAGCCGGTTACGCGGCGACCGGCTCCCTCGCCGGTGCACTGCTGCGAGTGGTGGCGCCGTCCACCGCCGTCCTGGCCGGGGTGGGGGTGACCCTGGCGCTCAGCGCGCTCGGCTGGTGGGGCGAGGTACGGCGGGCCGGGAGGTCAGCGCGGGGTGCCGGCGGTGCCGTGGCTCTCGCCGGTGCCCGCCCCGGCGCGGAAGGTCCGGCGATAGGCGGTCGGGGTGACACCGAGCGCTGCCTGTAGGTGCTGCCGCATCGACTGGGCCGTGCCGAAGCCGGCGTCCCGGGCCACCTGGTCGACGGAGAGGTCGGTGGACTCCAGGAGGTGGCGGGCGCGTTCGACGCGCTGCTGGGTGAGCCACTGGCCGGGGCTGACACCGGTCTCCTCGCGGAAGCGGCGTGTGAAGGTCCGTACCGACATGGCCTCCTGCTCGGCCATGTCCCGCAGCTGGACGGGCTCGTGGAGGCGGCCCAGGGCCCAGGCGCGGGCGGCCGTGGTCGTGGCCACCTGCGGGTCGGGGACCGGGCGGTGGATGTACTGCGCCTGGCCGCCGTCCCGGTGCGGGGGGACGATCGTGCTGCGGGCCACGCTGTTGGCGACGGCCGTGCCGTGGTCGCGGCGGACCATGTGCAGGCACAGGTCGATCCCGGCGGCCACCCCGGCCGAGGTCAGCACGTCGCCGTCGTCGATGAACAGGACGTCCGCGTCCACCTCGATCCGGGGGAACAGCTGCTGGAGATGGTCCGCGTGGGCCCAGTGCGTGGTCGCCGGGCGGCCGTCGAGGTAGCCGGCGGCGGCGAGGACGTAGACACCGGTGCAGATCGAGGCGAGCCGGGTGCCGGGGCGGATGCGGGCCAGGGCGGCGGCCAGCCCGGGGGTGAGGACACCCTCGTCGAAGACCGGGCCGAGCTCGTACGACGCCGGGACGATCACCGTGTCGGCGGTGGCCAGCGCCTCCGGGCCGTGCGCCACGTGGATCGCGAAGTCGGCGTCGGTCTCGACCGGGCCCGGCGGCCGGATCGAGCAGGTCACGATCTCGTACAGCGGCCGGCCCCGCGCATCCTTGGGGCGGCCGAAGATGCGGTGCGGGATACCCAGCTCGAAGGGGAGCAGACCGTCCAGGGCGAGGACGACGACTCGGTGCGGACGGAAGCCAGGGCCACTGCGCATGGCCCGATCCTAACGAATACTGTCCTTCCGGCCACTCGATGGAGTGAATCCACTGACCGAAGCTTTATGGCGTGACCCAGACAACCGATGCCGCAGCAGCGCTCCAGGACTCGAAGCCGCCCCGCTCACCGCGCATCCACCGCGCCTGGTTCGTCGCCGCCGTCACCTTCGTCACGATCATCGGTGCGGCCGCCTTCCGGTCCCTGCCCGGTCTGCTCATCGACCCGCTGCACCAGGATTTCGGCTGGTCGCGCGGCACGATCGGAGCGGCCGTCTCCGTCAACCTCGCGCTGTACGGGCTCACCGCGCCGTTCGCCGCCGCCCTGATGGACCGTTTCGGCATACGGCGGGTGGTGGCCGTCGCCCTGACCGTCATCGCGCTCGGGTCCGGTCTGACCGTATGGATGACGGCGGCCTGGCAGCTGATGCTGTGCTGGGGCCTGCTGGTCGGCCTGGGCTCCGGCTCGATGGCGCTCGCCTTCGCGGCCACGGTCACCAACCGCTGGTTCACCACCCGGCGCGGTCTGGTCAGCGGCATCCTCACCGCCGCCTCCGCCTCGGGCCAGCTGATCTTCCTGCCGCTGCTGTCCTGGATGGTCGAGACGTACGACTGGCGCCCGGCCGCCGTCACCGTCGCCCTCGCCGCCCTCGCGGTCGTCCCCTTCGTCTGGCTGCTGCTGCGCGACCACCCGGCCGACGTGGGCGTGAAGCCGTACGGCGCCGACGAGTTCGTACCGAAGCCGGCACCGGTCACCGGCGCGGCCCGCAGGACCCTGGGGGTGCTGTCCTCCGCCGTGCGCACCGGTCCCTTCTGGCTGCTCGCCGGCACCTTCGCGATCTGCGGGGCCTCCACCAACGGCCTGGTCCAGACCCACTTCGTGCCGGCCGCCCACGACCACGGCCTGCCGGTCACGGCGGCCGCCTCGCTGCTCGCGGTCATCGGTGTCTTCGACGTCGTCGGCACGATCGCCTCCGGCTGGTTCACCGACCGCTTCGAACCCCGCCGCCTGCTCGCCGTCTACTACGCCCTGCGCGGCATCTCACTGCTGTTCCTGCCGATGCTGCTCGGCCCGACGATCCACCCCTCGATGATCTTCTTCATCATCTTCTACGGCCTCGACTGGGTCGCCACCGTGCCGCCCACCCTGGCCCTGTGCCGGGAGCAGTACGGCGAGGACAGCGCCATCGTCTTCGGCTGGGTCCTCGCCTCCCACCAGGTCGGCGCGGCCCTCGTCGCCTACCTCGGCGGTGTCGCCCGCGACGTCTTCGGCACGTACGACATGGTCTGGTACGCCTCCGGCGCCCTGTGCGCGGCGGCGGCCCTGATGGCACTGGTGATCCGGCGCCGCCCGCTGACCCCGCTGCCCACGCCCGCCCTGGCCGGTTAGGGGGTGTCCGGCGGATCAAGTCGCAGGAAAGCAGCGGTGCCTGGTCGGCCGAGGTGGGCGTGCCAGACCCCGCGTCTGCGGCATGATCCGCCGGACACCCCCTAGTCCTCCAGCCTGGCGAACCGCCCCCGGTGGAACAGCAGTGGCCCGTCGGGGGTCTCGCCCGCTCCCAGGGCGTCCACCCGGCCGACGACGATCAGGTGGTCGCCGCCCGTGTGTACCGCGTGGACCGTGCAGTCGATCCACGCGGCGGCGCCGGCCAGCCGGGGCGCGCCCGACACCGGGGCCGCGTCGTACGCCACGCCCGAGAACTTGTCCGCGCCGCTCACCGCGAAGGCACGGCACAGCTCGCCCTGGCCGGCGCCGAGCACGTTGACGCAGAACACGCCCGCGCGGGCGATGCGCGGCCAGGTCGCCGACGTGCGGCCGACCATGAAGCAGATCAGGGGCGGGTCGAGGGAGAGGGAGGAGAAGGACTGGCAGGCGAAACCGGCGGGGGAGGGCTCGCCTTCGGCGGCCGGCGCGGTGACGACGGTCACCCCGGTCGCGAAGTTCCCCAGCACCCGCCGGAACTCCGACTGGTCGATGGGCACCCGCTCGTCCGCGCGTACACACCGCAGCTCGGGGCGCGGCAGCGGCTCCACGGGCCCCGGTGCGGGCACCGACCTGAGATAACGGACGGCTGCCGCGGCCGCCCCTGCGTGTCCCATCACCCTTCCATTGAAAGTGACGGGTCGTCAGATGGGAAGGGGTGCGGGGGCCGGAATGAGGCGGGTGTCGCCCTCGACTGCCCCGGTTGCCGCCGTCAACGGCCCCGGAATTCGGGGCTTCTGCGCTCCACGAAGGCCCGCAGGCCCTCCTGGGCGTCCCACGTGGTCATGTTGATCTCCTGGGCCGCCGCCTCCGCCGCGAACGCGGTGGGGCGGTCGGTGTCCAGGGACGCGTTGACCAACTGCTTCGTCAGGGCGAGGGCGCGGGTGGGGCCGGTGGCCAGGCGCTCCGCCCACTCCCGCGCCGTCTTCGCCAGCTCCTCGTCCGGTACGACCCGGTTGACCAGGCCCAGACGCTCGGCCTCCGGTGCGGAGAGCGCGTCGCCGAAGAACATCAGCTCCTTGGCGCGGTGCGGGCCGACCAGCCGGGGGAGGAGATGGGCGCCGCCGCCGTCGGGGACCAGGCCGCGGCGCACGAACACCTCGATGAAACGGGCCGATTCGGCGGCCAGGACCAGGTCGCAGGCGAGCGCGAGGTGGGCGCCGAGGCCGGCCGCGGTGCCGTTGACCGCCGCGATCACCGGCTTCTCGCAGTCGAGGACGGCGGCGACGAGCCGCTGGGCGCCGAGCCGGATGGTGCGGGCCACGTCGCCGGGGACGCGTTCGCCCGTGGCGCCGCCGCGGAGATCGGCGCCGGCGCAGAAGCCGCGGCCCGTGCCCGTGAGGACCACGGCCCGGACATCGGGGTCGGCGGAGGTGTCGCCGAGCAGCTGAATGATGCGTTCGCGCTGGTCAGGGGTGATGGCGTTGAGGGATTCGGGGCGGTTGAGGGTGATGAGGGCGACCTGGTTGTCAGTGGCGTGCAGTACCAATGACTCAACGGATTTTTCCGGCTCTTGGGAGGAAGCGGGCATGTTCATCTCAGCTGCACACCGCCAGCGCGTCCAGCGCCACCGCGCCCTGTCCCTGCTCCAGCACCATCAGCGGGTTGATGTCGAGCTCGGCGAGCCGGTCCCCGAGTTCCAGGGCCATCCGCTGGACGCGGAGGATCACTTCGACGAGCGCTTCGAGGTCGGCCGGCGGCCGCCCCCGGACCCCGTCCAGCAGGGCCCGCCCGCGCAGTCCGGCGAGCATGTCCCGGGCCTGCTCCTCACCGAACGGCGGCACCCGCACGGCCGCGTCGTGCAGCACCTCCACCAGCACCCCGCCCAGCCCCACGGTGACGGTCGGCCCGAACAGGTCGTCGTGGGTGACCCCGACGACCATCTCCACGCCCCGCTCGACCATCTGGCAGACCAGCACGCCGTCCAGGGCGACGCCCTCGTAGCGGGCGATGTCGGTCAGCTCCCGGTAGGCGTCCCGGACCTGGCTGGCCGAGGTCAGGCCGATCTTCACCAGGCCCAGCTCGGTCTTGTGGGCGATCTGCGCGCCGGACGCCTTCATCACCACCGGGTAGCCGACCAGCCCGGCCGCGCGCACGGCGGCCGCCGCGCTGGTCACCAGCTGCTCGCGCGGCACCCGTATGCCGTACGCGCGCAGCAGCTGCTTCGCCGCGTGCTCGCTCAGCTGCTGCCCCGGCCGCATCAGCGCGAGCGCCTTGCGGTAGGAGGGCGAGGGGGTGCGCGGGGCCTCGTCGAAGGGGGAGCGGTAGGCGTGGACGAAGCGGTGGTGGTCGAGGTAGGCGCGGACGGCGGTCAGGCAGTTGCCGACCGTGCGGAAGGTGGCCACCCGGGAGGAGCCGAGGAGTACGTCCCGGTAGGCGGCCTCGGTGCCGACCGGCGAACCCCACACCACGCACACCAGCTTGTCGCTGGCCTCGGCCGCGTCCACCAGGTCCCGCACCAGCCGGTCGCTCAGTGGCGGGAAGGGGCCGGTGATCGGGCAGATCAGCACCCCCACCTCCGGGTCGGCGAGGATCGAGTCGATGATCTTCCGGCCGCGCCAGTCGCCCACCGGATGCCCCCCGTTGTCGACCGGGTTGGCCACGCTCAGGTACTCCGGTATCCACTGGTGCAGCTCGGCCTGCCGGGCCTCGGACAGCACCGGCAGCCGCAGCCCCAGGCCGGACGCCAGGTCGGCCGCGTGCGCGCCCGTGCCGCCCGAGATCGAATAGACGACGACCCCGTCGGCGCGCGGGGCCCGCGCCCGGGCCAGTAGCGCCGCGGTGTCCTGGAGTTCGTCCAGGCCGTCGACGCGGATCACCCCGTACTGGCGCAGCGCAGCGTCGACCACATCGTCCGCGCCGGTCAGCTTGCCGGTGTGGGAGGCGGCGGTGCGGGCACCGGCCTCGGTGCGGCCGACCTTCACGGCGACCACCGGTACCTTGCGGCGGGCCGCGCGGTCGGCGGCCAGCAGGAAGGCGCGGCCGTCCTTGAGTCCCTCGACATAGCAGGCGATGGCGCCGACCTCGGGGCGCTCGGCGAAGTAGGAGATGAAGTCGGCGGTCTCCAGGTCCGCCTCGTTGCCGGTGGGCGCCCAGTGCGAGAGGCGGATGCCGAGTTCCTGGGCGGCGAAGACGGGCCGGCCCTGGTGGCCGGACTGGGTGATCAGCGCGATCGCCGGGCCGTCCAGGTCGTCCCGGAAGCGCTCGAAGGCGTTCAGGTTGGTGTTCGGGCCGAGGAGCCGCAGCCCGGAGCGGCGTACGGCCGCCGCCAGCCGGGTCTGGGCCGCCGCGCCCTCCTCGCCGGTCTCCGCGAACCCGGAGGCGAAGGCGACGGCGAACTTCACCTTGGCCTCGGCCAGTTCCTCGATCACCGAAAGGGGGTCGGCGACCAGGAGCACGGCGAGATCGACCTGCTCGGGCAGGTCGGCGACGGAAGGAGCGCAGGCGATGCCGAAGACCGACGGCCGGGTCGGGTGCACCGGGTGCACCCGGGCCCCGACCCGCCCGGCCCAGTCGAGCAGCTGCCGGGTGATACCGGTGTTGGGCCGCCCCTCGGTGTCCGAGGCGCCGATCACGGCGACGGACTCGGGCCGGAAGAACCGGTCCAGATCCGGTACGTCCGAGTACAGCGGCCGCCCGCTGACGTCCAGTTCGTCCTCGTCGGCCGTCCGGCCGTGGACGGCGGGTCCGGGACGCTGCTCACCGCAGGCGAGGACCCGGGCCCGGCGGGAGTCGGTGGTGAGGGTGCCGTGGGTTGATCCAAGCATCGTTCCGCCCGCTCCTGTGTGACAGCACAATTAACTGACGCAGTGTCAGATTACTGAACTGACACTGCGTCAGGAACTGGTCTGCACGCAAAGTTGAGGCCGGAAACGACCGGCGCCCTCAGCCGAGGGCGGTCAGTACCTCCTTCGCCACCCGCTCGCCCGACCGCACCGCTCCGTCCATGTAGCCCGTCCAGAACGTGGAGGTCTCCGTACCCGCCCAGTGGATCCCGCCCGCCGGCTCGCGCAGTGCGGCCCCGTACTCGGTCAGCACACCGGGCGGCGCGTAGGCCACCGGGCCACCCCGTGAGAAGCCCTCATTGTCCCAGCGCTGCAGCACGAAGGAGGAGGGAGATTTGGCCTTGCTGCCGAAGTAGTTGACGTAGTCCGCCAGTACGGCGGTCTTGATGTCGGCCTCGCTCGCCGCGTCGTACGCCCGCATCTCGTCGGCCTCGATGAAGCCCATCAGCGCCCCGTAGGAGGCGTCCGGCGGGGAGTTGTCGAAGGTCGAGCGGACCACGCCGGAGTCGCTGACGGCCTGACCGTTGAGACCGTCGGCCCGCCAGAAGGGGGTGTCGTAGACGGCGATGGCCTTGCCGATCGAACCCATCGGCATCCGCTGGGTGAGCTGGTCGCGGGCGGCCGGCAGCAGCGGGTCGTAGGTGATGCGGGCGGCCAGCGGGGGCGGCACGGCGACGACGACGCGGGTGGCGTTGACCGTGATGCCGTCCGCCGTGACGACGTACGAACTGCCGGACTTGACGATGGACCGGACCGGCGCGCTCAGCACCACCCGGTCGCCGAGCGTCGCGGCGAGCTTGATCGGGACCTGCTGGGAGCCCCCGACGAAACGGGACTCCTGGGCGCCGCCGGCCGTGTCGGTGAGGCGCTCCAGCGTGCCGGCGTTGGAGGCGTTGCCGGCGGCGGCGATGTAGTAGAGGACGTAGAGAAGGGAGACTTCACGGGGCTGGGTCGAGAAGATCGATGTGCAGGCCAGGTCCAGGAGGAACTTGGCGGAGGGCACGATCGCGTTGGCGTTCAGCCAGCTCTCGAAGGTCTGCTTGTCCCACTCGGCGGCCTTGGCGGCGGTCCAGGGCGCGTCCACCGGCACCTGCGTGGCCATGCTGTCCAGCTCGGACTGCACGATCGCCGCGTTGGCGAGCCCGGCCGCGTCCACCGGCGGTACCGAGCCGAGCAGACCGCTGGTGTCGTACGGGGTGCGGGTGCCGTCCTTGTAGAGGAGGTTGTTGCCCGTGTTGTAGGTGGTGAAGGTCGCCACGCCCAGGGAGTCGGCGAGGGCCTTGATGCGGTCCTGGGTGGGGCCGATGAACTCGCCGCCGCCCTCGGTGTAACCGCCGTTGGCCAGCTTCAGGTTCACCACCCGGCCGCCGACCCGGTCCCGGGCCTCCAGGACGGCGACCGTCCTGCCGCCGGCGACCAGGTCGCGGGCAGCGGTGAGCCCGGCGAGGCCGCCGCCGACGATCGCCACGTCGACGGTCCGGGAAGCGGCCGAGGTCGCCGCCGCGGCCGTCCCGGCGGCGACGGTGGAGACCGCGGTGAGGCCGGCGGCCCCGGCGGCGGCACCGCCGAGGAGGGAGCGGCGGGAGAGCTGTCTTTCACGTGCCACGTGCGTCCTCCGTGCTGAGCGAGAGGGGTGGAGCCGGAAAGTTGAGCAGGGCTCACATTCTGGCCTCGCGCACGGGCGCAGTGCTACCGCCGGTAACAAACAACTGTCGTCGCATCGGTCACATGCGTAACAGGTCTTGTACGGAAGGAGGTTGAGGCTTTCTACGCCACCCGCAGACGCTTGGCGACCGCCTTCGCGACCTTCTCCGCGTCGATGGCCATCTCGCGGAAGTTGCCGCTGATCGGGTTGGTGTAGCCGGTGAAGTAGAGACCGGGCGCGTTCTTCGGGGTGCGCGGGCCGTGGGCGACCGGGCGGCCTCTGCCGTCGAGGACGTCGAGGTGGCCGACCAGGCCCTCCAGCGCGCGGACGTATCCGGTCGCCGCGATCACCGCGTCGGGAGAGACGCGGGTGCCGTCGGCGAGGGCGACCTTGCCGTCCTCGAAACCGTCGACGGCGGCCACGATCTCGATCTTCCCTCGGCGTACCGCGTCGATGAGACCGACGTCCAGGACCGGGATGGAACCCTGCTTGACCCGGCTGTAGAGGCCCGAGTCGGGGCGGGGCAGGCCCTGGGCGGCCAGGTCGGGCACGCTGACCTTGGCCATCGTGCGGGCCAGCCGGTCGACGAGGCCGGTCGGCAGTCGTCGCACCAGGATCGAGTTGTACTGGGCGGCCCAGCCGGCCGTGGAACGGCGCACGATGTGCGGGACCGTGCGGACGGCGAGCCGCACCCGGGAGGCGCCGCCCTCGACCAGGTCGACGGCTATCTCGGCGCCGGTGTTGCCGACGCCCACGACGAGGACGTCCCGGCCGGCGAAGGGTTCGGCGTCGCGGTACTCCCCGGCGTGCAGGAACCGGCCGCCGTAGCTGTCCAGGCCGGGCCAGTCGGGGATGCGCGGGGTGTGGTTGAAGCCGGTGGCGACCACCACCGCGGAGCCGGTCAGCTCACGGCCGCCGGAGGCGTGCAGCAGCCAGCCGTCACCGTCGGGCGCGGGCTCCACCCGGGAGACCTCGACGCCGGTGACGATCTCCAGTTCATGGTGCTCGGCGTACTTCTCCAGATAGCGCACCACGTCGTCACGGGAGACCCAGCGGCCGAAGCGGCGCGGCATGGGCAGGCCCGGCAGGGCGGAGAGCCGGCGGGTGGTGTGGAGGTGGAGACGGTCGTAGTGGCGGCGCCAGGACGCGCCGACGTCGTCGGACTTCTCCAGGATCACGGCACGGATGCCCCGGGCCCGCAGCGCGTACGCGGCGGCGAGACCTCCGGGGCCTGCACCGATGACGTAGACGGGCGAGACGGTGGGGGGAAATACGGCCATGAGCGCGAGCGTAATCACACGACACGTTGATGGGTCTCGGTCAAGACCGGAATTGGTTGCGGATTGATCACACGCGCAGGAGAAGCGTGTGGGTCTTGTGACGTAGCCCACCTGGTCTGCGCGGACGGCGGGGGAGAGCGGGAGATCCGGAAAAGGTCGCGGCGGGGGGGCCCCGGGGGGGGGGGGCCCCCCGCGCGGGGGGGGGGGCCCCCGAGCACGCCCGGGCACGGGCGCCCCCGGGGGGGGGGGGAAAGC